>JACQYE010000105.1 GCA_016208355.1 Chloroflexota bacterium
GAAGATCGCCGAGGTGGGCGCATCCGGTTCGGCCATCGGTAGCCATCTCCATTTCGAGGTCCGCCTCGACCCGCAGGAGTACGCCAGCACCGTCAACCCGGAACTTTGGCTGCTGCCCCTGCCGGGGACAGGCGTCCTGTCCATGCGCATCGTGGATGAAACTGGTCAGTTCGTCCAGGCATATCCTAATGTGCAGTATTACCCCGACCCAAACGCCGCTTTCGCCCAGGCCTGGCAGCCGGAAGTCTATCCCGCAGAACTATTGAAAGAGTACAACTGGGAAAACGTCGTGCTAGGCAATCTGCCTGCCGGTCAATTCCGCATCACCTATCTTTGGGAAGGCGTGTTGTACGAAAGATGGGTGGAAATCCAGCCGGGAAAACTGACTCGGGCAGAATTTATCGTCAAGTAGACTGGGTACGGAGATGCTAAATAAATTTGAAACCCAACTAAGCCCGGACGAACGGAAGCTATTGGATGGTCTGAACAGTCCCACCAAAATTCAATCATTCCTGAATGGCATCCCCTACAGCGCGGACGAATTCTACCGCTGCCCGCTGCGCGTCCTCCGGGAGCGGAAAGCGCATTGCTTCGATGGGGCTTTGTTTGCCGCCATGGCCCTGCGGCGCATCGGCCGCCCACCGTTGATCCTGGAATTAATCCCCAACGCGCGCGACGACGATCATATCCTGGCGTTGTTCAAGAAAAACGACCACTGGGGAGCCGTGGCGCAGTCCAATTTTACCGGGTTGCGCTACCGCGAGCCGGTCTACCGCAGCCTGCGGGAACTGGTCATGTCATATTTCGAAGACTTCTTCAACACTGCGGGGGAAAAGACTCTCGTCGGTTACCGCGGGCCGATCAACCTGAAAGTCTTCGACGATTTGGACTGGATGTCCAGCGACGCGGGTCTGGAAAGGCTGTCCACCTTAATAGACCGTTACCGCATCCAGCCCGTCATCACCGACGAAATGGCCGCCAGCCTTACCCCGGTGGACGAGCGCAGTCTGCACGCTGGATTGATGGGCGCCAACGAAGCAGGTCTGTTCAAGATATAGTAGCCATGCCTCCATTCACCAACCGCGTCACCCACCTCCAGGCCGAAGGCGCCTACGCCGTCCTGGCGCGTGCCCAGGCGCTCGAAGCGCAGGGACGCCGCATCGTCCATCTCGAGATCGGCCAGCCCGATTTCCCCACGCCCGAGCACGTCCGTTTGGCAGGCATCCAGGCCATCGTGGACGGGAAGACAAAGTACACGCCGCCCGCCGGGATTCAAAAATTACGCGAACTGATCGCCGACTATGCTGGTAGCCAGCGCGGGCTGAACCCTTCGACAGGCTCAGGGCGAGGCGTTGACCCGGCGCAAGTGGTGGTCGGCCCCGGCTCCAAGCCCGGCCTCTTCTTCCCGACCCTGGCGCTGGTCGCGCCCGGCGACGAGGTGCTCTACCCCAACCCTGGCTTTCCGACCTACGAGGCCATGATCCGCGTGGCGGGCGGGACGCCGGTCCCGGTGCCGCTGCGGGAGGAGAAGGATTTCTCCTTCGACCTGGATGTCTTCGATTCAAAAATCTCCGACCGGACGAAACTGATTGTCCTGAACTCGCCCGCCAACCCGACCGGGGGCGTCATCCCACTCGATGACCTGAAACACATCGCCGAAAAGGCGCAGGTACACAACTGCTGGGTGCTCTCGGACGAAATCTACACCCGCCTGGTCTACGACGGCGTGGCGGCGCACTCCATCGCCGAATTGGACGGGATGCTCGACCGCACCGTCATCGTGGACGGCTTTTCGAAGACCTACTCGATGACCGGCTGGCGGCTGGATTACATGATCGCTCCGCCCGCGCTGGCTGAGCGCTTGGAATTACTTCTCACCCATGCCACTGGCTGTACCGCCGCCTTCACCCAGGTTGCCGGTATGGAAGCCCTGACCGGCCCGCAGGACTTCGTGGAGCAGATGGTGACCGAATACCAGCGCCGCCGCGACCGGATGCTGGATCTGGTCAATGCCATCCCCGGCGTCCACGCGCAGAAGCCGCAGGGCGCGTTCTATGTTTTCCCAAATGTTAAATCGTACGGGCTGAGTTCCAAGGAGGTCGCTGCCCGTCTGATTGACGAGGCGGGGGTCGCGATTTTGGCGGGAACAGATTTCGGGTCCGGGGGCGAGGGGTATATCCGGCTGGTATATGCCGTTTCGATGGAGGTTATCGAGGAAGGATTGGAAAAGATCGCCGGGTGGTTCCGTTCGTTGTAAGGCGGGCTTGCAGCCCGCCTAGAATCAGTTAGTCACACTGCAAGCGTGACCTACAAAAAACTGGCCGGAGATGGAATCCCATCTCCGGCCTGATGTAATTCAGGATAGGTCAAGCAGAGGCTTTGATGAGTTCCTTGTCTTCCTGATCCGCAACGCGGATGCCTTCCTTCTCATTGACTCGCGTCAGCAAATAGCCGCCCGCCGCGAAGAAGACAATCAACGATACAATCGCCAGGCGGCTGCCGCCCACTGCCGCGCTCACCACCCCGAAGAAGGAGTAGAACTCGGCCGATTTGCTCTTGGGCATCATGCGCCCCATCAACGAGCGGCTGAGCGCCTGGCTGCCGCCCTGGACTGTCGCCACGGCAAATCCGAGCACCCAGAACTGCCATTCCTGATAAAGGAAGTATCCGGCAATGGCGATCAGGGTGTAGACGCCCAGGCTGAGCAGGATGGCCGGTTTGGTGCCCATCTTCTTGGCCAGCCAGCCGAACAGGAAGGCGAACGGGATGGCCACGAACTGGACCATCAATAGCGTGCCGATGGTGGTGGTGGAACTGAAGCCCAATTCGGTGCCATAGATGGTTGCCATGAAGATGATGGTGCCGATACCGTTGTTGTAAAGCCAGAAGGCAATAATGAAGAGGAGCAGTTGCTTGTACTTGCGGATTTCGCCGAAGGTGTGGCCCAGCCGCCCAAAACTGGCCTTCAGCGGGCTGAAACCTTTTTCAGCCTCCCGGATGCGCCGTTCCGGTTCAGGGACGTGCCGCCAGATGGGAATGGTGAAGAGCAGCCACCAGATGGCAACTGTAATGAAGCAGATGCGTGTCATCAGGGTGGTCAGGTCGCCTTCTGGCCAGGAGGCCAGCGAGGGGATGAATTTTGGGAGGATGCCCGGTAAGGCCATGATCATGCCCAGGTTGACCGCCAGGAGGACGCCGCCGCCCAGGTAACCCATGGCGTAGCCGCGCGACGAAACCATGTCAATCTCGTCTTCGCGCGCCACATGCGGGAGCAGCGAATCGTAAAAGACGTTTGCTCCGGCGAAACCGACGCTGCCGACGATGAAAAACAGGGAGGCGATGAACCAGTCCCCGCTCCCAACCAGATAGAGCAGGGCTGTACCGGTCACGCCGAGGAAGACAAAGATGCTCATCATGCGTTTTTTCGCCCCCAGGAAATCTGCCATGGCGCCCAGGATTGGCCCAATGAAGGCCACGATCAATAGCGCAATCGAAGTGGTGATGGACCAGTAGACAGTGGCCGTATTGGCCTGGTCGCTCTGCACCGCCACACTGGCATAATAAACCGGCAGGATGGCCGCCATGATACTGGTGGCGAAGACCGAATTGGCCCAGTCATACATCGTCCAGGCCCGGATGGCGCGCTTGTGTTTCTTCTCGTCCATGAGATTCTCCTCTTCTTCTGAGATGGACTTGCACGAATAACAAAACACGCCCGCAGGGGTCGGGTTTCGGGTAAAATACAGGCGCTCTACAAGTATACTCAAGTTTCCCGGATTAGAGGTGCCCAATGTGTCTCGGTATCCCCGCAAAAGTGATCGAACTCTACGAAAAAGACGGAATGAAAACCATCGTCCACGTCGGTTTCGGCCTGTCCATCCTCGACGAACAGGAAGCCCTGGAGACGATGGAATTGCTCAAGCAAATTGACGTCATGGGGGAAAATTAAGGTTGCTCCCGCCGCCAGGAGCTGAGATGAAATACCTCGACGAATACCGCGACGCAGACCTGACCCGGAAACTGCTCGCCGATATCCAGAAAACCGTCACCCGCGGCTGGACTCTCATGGAAGTCTGCGGCGGGCAGACGCATTCCATCATCAAATCCGGCCTTGACCAGATGCTGCCGCCGGAGATCAACCTCATCCACGGGCCGGGCTGCCCGGTCTGTGTGACGCCGCTCGAACTGGTGGACAAAGCCATCGCCCTAGCCTCCCGCCCGGATGTCATTTTCACATCCTACGGAGACATGCTGCGCGTCCCCGGCTCGGCGCGTGACCTGTTCGCCGTCAAAGCCGCCGGGGGCGATGTGCGCATTGTCTATTCGCCGCTCGACGCCCTGGAAATTGCCAGAAAAAATCCCGGCAAAACTATTGTCTTCTTCGCCATCGGTTTCGAGACTACTGCTCCCGCCAATGCCATAGCAATCCTGCAAGCCAATGCCCAGGGACTGACCAATTTCGCCGTGCTCGTCTCGCATGTCACCGTCCCGGCGGCCATCACCGCCCTGATGGATTCTCCCGATATGCAGGTGGACGGCTTCCTGGCCGCCGGTCACGTCTGCACGGTGATGGGTTTTTGGGAGTATGAGCCACTGGCCGCGAAGTATAAAATCCCCATTGTGGTGACCGGTTTCGAGCCAATTGACCTGCTGCATGGGATTCTGGAGTGTGTGCGGGAGCTGGAGGCGGGCAGCTTCCAGGTCCGGAACGCTTACGCCCGCTCGGTGACGCGCGAAGGCAACAAACCGGCTCAGGCCGTCATCCAGAAAGTCTTCGAAATGACCGACCGCGCCTGGCGCGGCATCGGTGTCATCCCGATGTCGGGTTACCGCCTGCGGGACAAGTTCGCCGCCTTCGACGCTGAAAAACGCTTCCCGGAGGTGCAAACGATTGAGACAAAGGAGTCGCCGGTTTGCATCAGCGGGCTGGTGCTGCAAGGGCGCAAAAAGCCGAACGACTGCCCGGCCTTCGGCAAGGAGTGCACGCCGCAGTCCCCGCTCGGCGCGACGATGGTTTCATCTGAAGGCGCTTGCGCGGCGTATTACCGATATGGACGTTACGGAAAATAATCCTCACCACAGAGAGCACTGAGTTCACAGAGAAGACCAATAAGAATCTCTGTGCTCTCGGTGTATTCTGTGGTGAAAATTCTCGGTGACCTTTTATGATAGATAAACCCAATCTCCTCGGCTGGACCTGCCCCCGCCCGCTGCAAAACTACCCGACCATCGTGATGGGACACGGCGCGGGCGGGAGGATGATGGCCGACCTGATCGAGCACTTGTTCGCGCCCGCCTTCGACAATGAATGGCTGGGGCAAATGGGAGATGCGACAAAACTCGATAAATCGTTATTTGGAATTCGTGATTCGTCTTTGGCATTCACGACTGATTCTTTTGTAGTCAGTCCATTATTCTTCCCTGGTGGAAATATCGGCGAGCTGGCAGTTTACGGGACGGTGAACGACCTTGCCATGCGCGGGGCAAAGCCGTTGTTCCTTTCGGCGGGTTTCATCCTGGAAGAAGGCCTGCCAATGGAAACCCTGGGCCGGATCGTGGATGCGATGGCCGCGGCCTGCAAGAAGGCCGGGGTGAAGATCGCCACTGGGGACACGAAAGTGGTACAAAAGGGCCACGGTGACGGAATATACATCAACACATCCGGCATCGGCGTTATCCCGGCGGGTGTGGACATCGGCCCGGCCAACGCGCGTCCCGGCGATGTGGTGCTGGTCAGCGGGACGATGGGCGATCATGGAATCGCGGTCATGTCGGTGAGGGAGGGGCTGACGTTCGAGACGGAGATCAAGTCCGATACCGCGCCGTTGAATGGATTGGTGGAAGCAATGGTTGAAGTGAGTAGGGGCGGATATTATCCCCGAAGGGGACGCCGTCCGCCCGCCATCCATTGTCTGCGGGACGCCACGCGTGGCGGGTTGGCCGCGGTGCTCAACGAATTATCTATTGCATCCAAGGTGGGGATTGAATTCGACGAGAGGAACGTACCCATCCGCCCCGAAGTCAACGCTGCGTGCGAGATGCTGGGACTCGACCCGTTCTACATCGCCAACGAGGGGAAATTGGTGGCGATTGCCTCGGAGGCCGAAGCCGGAACGATATTACATGCCATGCGAAGTCACGAACTGGGTAAAGAGGCGGTGATCATCGGGAAAGTCACCGCTGAACACCCTTCCCTGGTGGTGGCAAAGACGGCTATCGGTGGGAGCCGGATCGTGGACGTTCCCGCGGGAGAATTGCTGCCAAGGATCTGCTAGACCTGATTGGATTTTGCCAAAAATATCGGGCGCTTTTTCTAGGATGCAGCAAACGCTCGGCAGCGAATCGGGTTTTACCTGGGTTTGCAGGGGAAAACGACCCTATTCTGCTCATAATTGCGCTCATAGCAATTTCATAATAGTAAGCGAATATTCCTTTTTACGTGTGTATAATTTCACCTGATTGTTTTCCTTTTCTTAAGAATATGTAATTTTCTGATTCGTGTGAACACCAATCCGAAAGACCTTGAATACATTCGTGAGGGAATGGATTTTTCCGTCCCGAAAAAACGGCGCTCAATTTACACCTTGAGCATAGACTCGTTTTTCAATGCGCGGCATTTTATCTTGACGCATGGTAATCCTGGGCAAATCCATACGCATACGTTTCGCGTTACCGTTGTTGTCAACCAGACAATGGAGGCAGGGGAAGGCTATGTATTTGGTTTCAGCGAATTGCGTCAAATTGTGCAGGGAGAAATAGACCGGTTTAACGGAGCCTTGCTGAATAACAGCGCCCCATTCTTCGACCAAATCGAACCCACCTCGGAAAACCTGGCCGCCGTGATTTACCAGGGCATCGCCAGGAAATTACCCCCCCTCCTGACACTGGAATCGGTCACCATCTCAGAGTCCCCTACGGCCCGCGTCACGTACCGGGAGGAAGCCGGATGACCGCACCCCCTCCCCGTCGTCTGGTTTTCCTGGCGCCAATTGTTAGCGTACTTTTTCTCAGCCTGGTGATTGTTTTTTCCTTGTACGGATTATGGAAACCTGTCAACGCAGAACAGAATTATCCCTGGGGGTCTGATACTCTGGGTCACCTTTTGAAAGCCGAAATCTTACAGCAAGAAATTCAACAGGGGAACTGGTATCCGGTCAATTTCCCATACTGGTACAACGGAATGCAACCCTTCCGCTACCACCCGCCGCTGCCATACTACCTGCTGGTCGGGATCAACCTGTTAACCGGCGATATGCTTGACGCTGGACATTGGTTCGTCATCCTGACTGCTCTCATCACCGGATTATCCTTCCTGCTGTTTGCCCGCTGGACAGGCTGGCTTCCAGCTGTGATTGGCGGACTGGCCGTCGCGCTTTCCCCGGAATACTTGCGGATCGTATTGGCCGAAGGCAACCTGCCTCGCGCCCTTGCTTCAGCTTTCCTCCCTGCCCTGACGTATTGTGTCATCCGCCTGATGACCGGTCAGGGCAACCGCTGGCACGGCATGGCAACGGCGCTCCTGGTTGCAGCCGCCATCCTCAGCCATGCCATGATGGGCGCAATCTTCGGGTTGTGCCTGACTGGCGTCGTCATTATCCATGCTTTCCTCGGGAAACCCCCGTTCCGTCATACCCTCCTGGCCCTCTCCTCGATGGCAATTGGCCTGGCGCTTTCTGCCTTCTGGTTCCTCCCAAGCCTCAAGGGCGGCATCAGCGATATCAATCCACAGGCCATGACCGAAGCCCTGCTGACATTCTCCCTGGGGACCTATCTTGATCCCCTGTTGCGATTCGGCCAGCGCGAGATCGTCTACCTTGGCTTGTCCCTGGTCGTAGTCCTTTTCGCCGGGTTGTTCCACCCATCCATCCGCCGCCCTATCCCGCTGACTTTCCTGATTATTGGCGCGCTCTCGGTATTGGTCAGCACTCCCGGCTTCAATGACCTGTTCAAGGGATTGCCGGCTCACGAGTTGTTCTGGCCGATCCGGTTTCTGGGTTTTTCCGTATTGGCGCTGGCGATTCCGTTGACATTCCTGCTCAAAGGATTGATCGAGCATCCCGTCCGCAAATTCCTTCTATTCCCAATCGTAATCCTCCTGGCGGTGGATTTATTTCCGTCGAGCCAATTGCTGGCCTTCCGCCGGCCCGTCTCGCAAGACATTGACCGGGTTGCAGAAATCCTGGCAAGCAACGGGCATGGCTGGCGCGAAGCCACCCTCGATTTCAGCCGGCTGGGGTCCGCTCCCTCCTACTTCTTCTCGGCAGATTCGTCCCAGGAACAGGTTTTTGGCTGGGCCTACCAGGGATCGTGCACGGCCCGCACGGTATCCGCGCTGAATGAGGCCATCCAAGGCGGGAACGTTTCGGTCGCGCTGAACATGCTCGACATCCTCGGCGCCGATGACCTGGTCGTTCTCAAGTCCGACTCCAGCCTGGATCATCTTGCAGCCATCCTCCCCGACAGCGGTTTTCAGCAAACATGGGAAAGCAGCAGCCTGGCGCTCTACCAGCGGGCGGGAGGCCCCCGCGCCCTTGTCATCCAGCCCCAGGTCCTGGGGATTGGCCCCGGCGCGTACAACTTTGCCATCCTGCTTCCGGCCCTCCTTCCGGGCGATTCGCAATATGTGGATGATTATGACCTTGCCTTCTTGAGCAAATACCCCTACATCGTCCTCTCGTCGTTCGACTGGCACGAACGCCGCGCGGCCGAATCCCTCCTATTGGCCTACCTTGAACAGGGCGGGCAGGTAGTCGTGGACTTGACAGGCGCGCCGGATGACCCGCTGGCCCGCGAACCGCGCCTGTTCGATGTTTACGGCGAGCATGTCCAGTTTTATTCGGAACCGGTCCAAATTATCACCCAGGATGATCCGGATACGTTACTACCTTTCCAGATTCAGCCCTGGCAGGCCGTTGTTCCGCAAGGCGACCTGGTTGATGTAGTCCGGTTCTCTTATCACGACGTGACCGGCACCGCCCTGGGCTACCAGGAAGTTGGCGAGGGCAGGATCTGGTTCGTCGGCTTGAACATTCCCTACCACACCTTGCTTACCGGGGACCCGCTTGGCATCAGCATTATTGAAAGATCATTCTCCCTCGAAACCCACGCCACCAGCATCACCGGAACGATCCCCCTCGAAAACTACCTCGCCGATGAACAAGGATATACCTTCGAGTACACTCTCCAGACCCAGGAAGAACTGCTCATCCCCATCGCGGCATGTGACGGGACGGCTGTCGCGGTGGACGGCGCGCCCGCGACGGTCCACCCGCTCTACAACCTGATCTCCATCACGGCTCCCGCCGGAACACACCACGTTGAAATTTCATTCTCCCCCACCAGGATTTTCTGGGTTGGAGCGACCATCAGCCTGGCCAGCCTGATTGGCGGAACAGCAGGGTTGTTCTACTGGAAAGGGAAAAGAACATGAAGAAACGAATCGTTTCACTTACCGGGCGCTCCCTGTCCTGGACCCTGATCCTGCTCCTCCTGACCCCCACGGTAGCCCTGGCTGCCGCGATCGCCCTGGACGGTTCCTTTAGCGACTGGGACGGCCAGCCTAACATCTCAGACCCAATAGGCGATGCAACGCCCAATCGTGTTGATATCAGCGCGGTCTACTGGGCAAACAACCCGGGCGTTTCCAATACCTATTTCATGGTCCAGCGCGCTTTTCCCGGCGGACAGGGCAATCAGGTGGTATATTACAGCGTTTTTATTGATACCAATTGCAACGGTTCATTCAGCGAATCTGCCGACCGAAGGATTTTCGTGGCATATAGTCCTCAAAATAATATCGGCGCCGTTGTCGTAGCCATCCTTAACGGATCAGGCAGTCTCATCTCCAGCACCGGAGGCAACTGGGGCGATCCGCGCGGCGGAGAGCCAAATGGAGGAACTCGGGCAGAGTTCTACGCTTCCTTCGCCGATCTGGGGATTTCCACCAACCAGCAGATTTGTTTCTACGTAGCCAGTTACCAGAATGCCGGCGATACCACCCCCGGCGATACCACCGCCAGCGTTACCTGGGCGCCTATCCCGGCAATGGGATATTGGTTTTTGACCATTTTCGTGATTCTGGCTGTCCTGACTGCCTGGAGCCGGAAAGCATTCACCGGGTGGAAAAAGCGATGAGCCTTCTCGTCCTGGCAATCGCTGCTGTACTCTGGGCAGGACTTGTATATTTTTTCTACCACTACCGCATCTGGTTTTTCTATTATGCTGTCGGCGCGGTCGGTTTGGCGCTCCTGCTGATCGGCATCGGTAGGTTCCTGCTGCCGTTTGAATTATGGCTGAAAGAGACCTCGGCTTATTGGACGCATTACGTCGCCCTATGGTTTGGCATCCAGACCCGGATCTTTACTGAAGCGCCGGGGGCCATCCTGGTGATGGTAATCCCACAGGGACAGGGGTGGACTTTCCTGGAGATCGGGATCGAGTGCTCCGGGTTGCTGGAACAGGCGGTGCTTATCGGCCTGGTCATTTTTTATCCCGGCCTTGGGGCCGCGGTTCGCATCCGGGGCCTGATCATCGGCGTACTGGTAACCTATCTCGGCAATATCATCCGTATCCTTTTTATCGTCGTTGCGCTGGCTTACCTGGGGAAAGCCTCCTTGTTCATCTCCCACACGATCATCGGGCGCATCATCTTTTTCCTTTTTGTCGTGGCGATCTTCTGGCTCATCATCACCCGTCCCACGCTGAACCAGATCCGGAAGAACCTGGCCGCCGGTCACACGGGTTAAGGTATGCTTGACAACCTGCTCTCCTTTTGGGTCTTCTGGGGGATTTGGATCGTTGTCCCGCTGCTGATTGATGGAGCGGCCTCTATCACCCTGTTTATCGGTTTCTTTGTTATGAAACGGATGCAGAAGAAAAAGTCTGCACCGGTGAACAGGAACGAGGTCCAGCCTTTCTTCAGTATCGTCACGCCGGCAGCAGACGGCAACGGGTACAAGCCTATTGTCAGCATCATCATCCCGGTGCACAACGGTGAACAAGCCCTGCCAGGTTGCATCGCATCCATCAAACAGCAGGTTTATCCGGCCAACCGGCTGGAAATCATCGTCGTGGACAATGACAGCCAGGATGGAACAGTTCGCGTCATGCAGCAGCTCCAGAACGAGCCCTGGGACGGACAGCTCCACTGGATATCCATTCCTTATCGAGGCAAAGCCCATGCCCTGAACGCCGGCATCCACCTGACAACCGGCCAGTACATCATCAATATTGACGCTGACGTAATTCTGGATAAAAACGCCGTCGGGTCTGTCATTTCCGTGTTTGAAACCAACCCGGCCATCTCTGCCGCCACCGGAGGGATCCAGGTGCTTCCCTCCGACCCGCGGGACGGGCGGAGACGCCACGTAATTGCTGAATGTGAATTCCAGGAATATATTTCCGCCTTCTGGATGGGGAGGCAATACCAATCGCTGACCAACAGCCTGTTCACCATGGCGGGCGCATTTTCTATCTTTCGGCGGGAAGCCCTGCTGCAAACTTTCCTGTATGACAACCAGACAGTTTCGGAAGATACGAAACTGACGCTGGATTTCTACCGCCAATTGAAAAATGCCCGCATCATCTGTATCGCCAATGCAATTGCTTACATCTCGCCCACCGGTTCGTTGTCCGCACTCTACGCCCAGCGCGTCCGCTGGCAGCGCGGACAATTGGAGGTGGCAGCGCTGAACCCGGAAAGAATCCACCCGAACTTTTTCCAGGTGCGCGGGCTTTCGCTCTCCCGTCTCCTGATGATTGACCACACCCTGCTCTTTCCCCGCCTGGTATGGATGTTCCTTTTCCCGCTGATGATCTTCTTCGATTATTCCATCAGCCTGGTCCTGAGCGCGACCTTGCTCATGTACGGCTTCTACGCGGCCATCAACGGCCTGACTGCCCTGGGCATGTACTTAATCACCGGCCCTGCGGAGAAAGAACGTCTCCGCAGGAATTGGTGGATCCCGCTCATCATGCCGGCCTACCGCTCCTTTATCTTCCTGTGCCGCCTGGCCGGTTCCATCATCGTCATGACCGAACAGCCGGAATGGCGCGTTGCCGATCCCCTGGCAGAGACTCGTCAGGCGATTCGGCAAGTTACAGGGAACCTAAAACACATATTTTCAAAGCGATAACCTTATCCAGAATACAGAACGGCGGGGGCAGGCGCATCCGCCTCTACACCAATTCCGGCAATACCAGCCACACCCCCGGTTTCTGCGGATGCTCCGCCTCGACCACTTTCCCGCTTTGCAATAATTTATCTACAGTTCGTCTTACCAACTCCTGCGGCCAGCCGAAGAGTCTGACCAGGTCGCGCGCCTGCGCCGCGCCGACCGAGCGCAGGTAGAGTTCCGCCAGTTTCTGGCGCGCCTCCCCCTCTCCAATCGGACGTGCCTGCTCAAGCAGATCGGGGAAATGGCGGCTGGTCAGGTCGTAGCGGTAGGAGTAACGCCACGCTCCGGCTTCGGCAATCCCCACCGGCAAGATCTTGAAATCTTTTTGCAAGTCCTCCAGCGCCCGGTTGAACTCTGATTCCTTGGCATTTTGCAGGCGCGCTTCCTTGCGCAGGGAAATCGTATCCAGCGCGCCCTTGTCCAGCAGGACATCGTAGACTTGTTTGGCCGCCAGAGTGAGGTGGCCTTCTTCGTACGCGATGATGTGGTCTTCTTCGGGAGAACCATAATTCTCGGACAAAGCATAGAAATACGGGGCGATTTCCAGCGAGCTGAAGGTTGCCTTGCGGCGCAGGATCTTGGCATAATACCAAACGCGCTTGTCGAGGGAGTTATCCTTCCAGCCCCAGGTGACGTGACCGGGATCGTCGTGTGCGTCCGCCACCGGGCGATTCCCGGCGACTGCCGTCCACAGCGAGGGCAGGTCCACGCCGGAAATGGGCCAAAAGTGGATGAAGCCGCGCTCGTTGACGAAATCCAGCGCCTCGGCGGGGCTGGAAACCGGTTTACCGGGGGACAGGCGAAAGGTCCGGGCGCGGTATGCTTTGAGTCGTTCGGGGTCGAAGGCAGGCATGTCACGATTGTACCAAAACCCGGGAGGGCAAGTTGTGTTAAACTCAGAAAGGAGACCACATGGACGCCGAAATCAGTCTTCTGAGCGATACGCTCATCTACGAAATCGTCAACGCCATCGGGCTGCCGAGGACCCGTTTCTGGTTCCGGTTGCTCCGTCCCATCTTCCGCAGGCCCGTCGAACGGATGGCGACGATTGGCGTCACCCTCGACCGGAAGATCCCCGGGCAGGGCGTGGACCTGGCAACAGGCTGGGCGCTGACGAATTGGTGCCGCGACATCCAGGCACGCGGCAAAGAGTACCTTCCGCCGGAGGGGCCGCTGCTGGTGATCTCCAACCACGCGGGAACATACGATTCGTTTGTGATCTGCTCACAGTTGGGGCGCAAAGACTTCAAAGTCATCTCCAGCGACATCCCGTTTTTCAAGAACCTGCCGCACGTCAGGAAACATACTATTTTCCTTTCGGACAAAACGCTGGATCGGACGGCGGCGGCGCGGGCCGGGATCCGTCACATGCAGAATGGCGGGTTGCTGCTGGTCTTCGGGACAGGGTTGATTGACCCGGACCCGGCGGTGTATCCGGATGCGGCGCGCCACATCGGGAACTGGTCGCCCTCGATTGACCTTTTCCTGCGCACCGTCCCGGACCTGAAACTGGTCACTTGCATCGTGAGCGGGGTGGTTTCCCCGAAATGGGCCCATCACCCGGTCACCTGGCTGAGGACGATTGACTGGCAGAAGCGCCGTATTGCCGAGTTCGGTCAGGTGCTCCAGCAATTGTTCCGGCCTGGCAGCCTGTACGTGACGCCGCGCATCAGTTTTGCCCCGCCGGTGAATGTTGAAGCCCTGCGCCGCGAAAGCGGCTCGGAGCGGGTGCTGCCGGCGGTCATCGCGCGCGGCAAGAGTCTCCTGGCAGAGCATTGCATTTTCTTCGGCGGATGTGCTATGCTATAGAAGAGACGAACATGGACATAGAAATTGCTGCTTTGAGCGAATCGCTCGTGGACGAACTGGTCGGCGCGGTCGGGCTGCCAAAGACTCCGTTCTGGCACAACCTGGTCTGGCGCTTGTCCCGCAAGGTCACCGACCACCTGGCGGCGCTTGGCGTGACCTTCGACCGGATGGTGGATAGCGACGGCCTGCCTGCCGGCAGCGGGTGGGCGTTGACGCATTTCTGCAACCCCGTCCCGGTGCGCGGCTCCGAACACATCCCGCTGACCGGGCCGCTGCTGGTGGTCTCCAACCACCCCGGCGCGTATGATGGATTGGTCATCTTCTCGAAACTGGTCCGCAAAGACATCCACTGGATCTCTTCCGAAATCCCCTTCCTCGACAAACTCCCCCGCGTGCGTGAACACATCCTGTTCGCCTCGCGGACGGATGCCATCAACCGCATGTCGGTCATGCGCGGCGCCATCCGCCACCTGCAATCGGGCGGCGCGCTGGTCTACTTCGGCGCGGGTCACCGCGACCCGGACCCGGCCTCCTACCCCGATGCAGGAAAAATGATGGACAACTGGCTGGAGGGAATTGACTTCTTCTTCAAGCACGTCCCCGGCTTGCAACTGCTCCTCTGCGTGGTCAGCGGAGTGGTTTCTGTAAAATGGGCGCGCCACCCCATCGCCTGGCTGCGACGCAAGCAAATTGACAAGCAGCGGCTTTCCGAATTCGGGCAGGTCATCACCCAATTACTCTTCCCGAAAAAATTGATGCTCTCGCCGATGGTTTCCTTCGGCCCGTCCGTTGTTGAGTCCGACCTGCGACTTGAAACGGGTGACAGTCTGCTCCCGGAAGTCATCGCCCGCGCAAAAAACTTGTTGGTGGAGCATTGCCACGCTTTTGGAGGCGACCCCGGCTTATGAACCTGGAAGATGAAATCCAGCATGTCAGCGATTCGTTGCTCGTTGATATCTTGAAAGTCCTCGGGCTGCCGCGCACAGACGGCTGGCGCAGTCTCTGCGCACTCCTGTTCGGCAAAGCGACCCAACGCCTGGCAGATATCGGCCTGACCTTCGACCAGATGATCGTCGAAAGAGGTCTGCGAAAAGCCGCCGAATGGTCCCTGACCCACTGGTGCCGGGATATTCTCATCCGCGGGCGCGAGAACGTTCCAGAAAAGGGACCTCTGCTGGTCGTCTCCAACCATCCCGGCGCCTACGACGCCCTGGTCATCTCGGCCCAGTTGCCGCGCCCGGATTTGCATATCATCGCTTCTGACCTGCCGATTTTCCACTCGCTTAACAATCTCAGCCAGCGTATTTTCTTCATCCCGTTCAACACAAATAACGCCGCTGGCCGAATGGCTGGAATGCTTTCGGCGGTGCGTTACTTGAAGGATGGTGGAGCAGTCCTGCTCATGGGATCCGGTACAATCGACCCTGACCCGGCAGTCTACCCTGGCGCGCTCGAATACCTCCAGCGCTGGACCGACGCCGCCAGTCTGTTCCTGCGCTTCGTCCCCCAGACCCGCGTCCTGTTGAGCGCAGTCAGCCACATCGTCTCGCCGAGGTGGGCGCGCCACCCACTCACCTGGCTGCAGCGCGGCGGGATGGAAAAACGCCGCATCGCCGAGTTCGGACAGGTGCTCCAGCAGTTGTTC
>JACQYE010000106.1 GCA_016208355.1 Chloroflexota bacterium
ACCATCCAGGGCTGGGTCTACAACCGCACCGACAAGGGCAAGTTGGTCTTCCTGCTGGTGCGCGACGGCTCGGGCTTCGTCCAGTGCGTGGCCTTCAAAGGAGACTTGGATGAGGCAGTCTTCGACCAGTTGATGCGCCTGCCGCAGGAATCGGCAGTCACCATCACCGGCCCGGTGCGGGAGGACAAGCGCGCCCCGGGCATCCCCGGCGGGTACGAGATTGGCGTCAAGGAAATCGAGATCGTCCAAGCTGCCGACGCCGACTACCCGATGGCGCTCAAAGACCACGGCGTGGATTTTGCCCTCGACCATCGTCACCTGTGGATCCGCATGCAGAGTCAGTGGGCCATTCTGCGCGTGCGCACCACGGTCATCGCCGCCATCCGCGAATGGCTCGACACGAACGGCTTCGTCAACATGGACACGCCCATCCTGACCCCCGCCGCCTGCGAAGGCACGAGCACCCTCTTCGAGACCGAATACTTCGACGAGGGGCTGGCTTACCTGAGCCAGTCCGGCCAGCTCTACAACGAAGCCGACATCGCCGCCTTCGGCAAAGTCTATTGCTTCGGGCCGACCTTCCGCGCTGAGAAATCGAAGACCCGCCGTCACCTGACAGAATTTTGGATGGTGGAACCTGAAGCGGCTTTCTGCGACCTCGACCAGTTGATGGAGATCGAGGAACAGTTCGTCACGCACATCATCCAGCGTGTCCTGCGGGACCGGGGACCGGAGTTGAAATTCCTGGGCCGCGACCTCAGCCGGTTGGAAAAGATTGCTTCGCCCTTCCCGCGCATCTCCTACGACGACGCGGCGAAGAAAATCCAGGAACTCTATGAAGCCGAGACCGACTCCGAAAAGAAAGAAATGCTCAAATTCGAGTGGGGCATGGACTTCGGCGCGCCGCACGAGACCGCCCTGACAGCCTTGTACGACAAACCGGTCCTCGTCTATGGCTACCCGACCGCGGTCAAGGCCTTCTACATGGAACCCTGGCCAGGCCGGCCCGAGGTCTGCAAGTCCGTGGACATGCTGGCCCCGGAAGGCTATGGCGAGATCATCGGCGGCTCGGAGCGCATGTCCAGCCATGAGTTGTTGTTGCAGCGCATCCACGAACATAACCTGCCGGAAGAAGCCTTCCAGTGGTACCTCGACCTGCGCAAGTTTGGCTCGGTCCCCCACTCCGGCTTCGGGATGGGCGTCGAGCGGACGGTGGCCTGGATCTGCGGCATCGAGCACATCCGCGAGGCGATCCCGTATCCGAGGACGATCAAGCGTGTTTATCCGTGATTTTGTCAGGGCGACTTTACGTCGCCCTGACATGTTTAATTTTTCCCTATCCATGCCCTTGGGTTTATGGTATAAAACATGTGCCCTGCTGTGCACGCGATGCTGTACCGCCGTTCTGAGCCAACACCCACAATAAGGGGCCCGATCTCGCGACAATGATGCGATAGGCTTCGGCCAAGGCTGATTTGCCGGGTAGGGACCCGGCCTGCGAAAGCAGGTTCAGAACTTTGCAGCACACGGCACATGCGGGGTATTCTTTTACCCAAAACAAACCTGTTTTTTCAATTGTCTTGACGAGTGAATGGATTGTGTGTACAATCCGTCCGTTGTTGTCAAGAGGAACGACAATCGAATAGCTGGAGAAACAGCGGCTGGCTCCTGGATCGGCCAGGAGTACGAGGTGGAGGTTCTGTCCCGCGAGGGACACGCTAAGGACCACTTTCCCCTCCCTTACAGGGAGGACCGGGAACGGGTCCGAAAATCGGATAGATCAGCGGATGCCTCCGGAGCATGGTCACAGGCTCCTTTCTCCCTTCCGGAAAGAGCGCACAAGCGCAACACCGGGTTAAAAAAAACCCTGTTGCGCGAACGCACAAAACCACCCGGCAACGGATGGGCCAAATGCGGCGCAGTGATTGGCAAGCAATTGCCAGGTTACCGAGGAAGGGCTGCCAGCCTGATATTTTGTTATACAGAAGGCACGCCCCCGGCGTGCCTTTTTGCTTTGGAGGATGGCATGAAAATCGAACGATATAACCAGTACGTTCCATCCACAACCGGCCAATTCGGACCGGTGCAACTGCCGCGTTCGTGCGGATTCCAGCCTGGGCCGGAGGCGCAGGAGCAAGTTTGAGGCTCGCCTTGATCGGCAGCCGCAGGGTCCCGCGCGACCGGCTCTTACCTGCACGGATACTGTCCCGCTGTATGACCATTTCACTCATAAAAAAGGAAAACTTATGGATACAAAAGAATTGCTTGCTCGTGTAAAAGCAGATAATATCAAGTTTATCTCCTATCAATTCACCGACGTGACCGGCGCGGTCAAATCCGTGGACGCGCCCATCTACCAGCTCGAAGGCGCCCTGGAAGACGGCGTCTGGTTCGACGGCTCTTCGGTGGAGGGCTTCTCCCGCATCCAGGAAAGCGACATGCGCCTGGTGATTGACCCGGACACTTACGCCGTCCTGCCCTGGACTCCCGCCGAGGCGCGCAGGGCGCGTCTCTTCTGCGACATTTACACGCCCGATAACAAGCCTTTCGACGGCGACCCGCGCGGTGTGCTGAAACGAATGTTGACCAGGGTTTCGGAACGGGGCTGGACCTATAACGTAGGCCCTGAACCCGAATTTTTCCTCTTCCGCCGCAACGGGGGCGAGGCCATCCATCCGGTCCCGCACGATGTGGGCGGTTACTTCGACTTTTCCGCTGACGACGAGGCGGTGCGCGTCCGCGCCGCGCTGATGGACGCACTCGCCGGCATGGGGCTGGAAGTGGAGGTTGGACATCACGAGGTGGCTCTCGGCCAGCACGAGATTGACTTCCGCTTCGCCGACGCCCTGCGCACCGCGGATAACGTCCTGACGCTCAAGTACACCGTCAAGGCCATCGCCGCCCAGCACGGGCTGACGGCTTCCTTCATGCCCAAACCCATCTTCGGCATCAATGGCTCAGGGATGCACTGCCACCAGTCGCTGTTCGATACGAAGGGCAGCAACCTGTTCCACGACAGAAACGATGAGTTCCATCTCTCCCCGCTGGCCTACGGCTTCATCGCCGGGCAACTGGCGCACGCGCGTGCCCTGGCCGCCATCGTCGCGCCAACGGTCAATTCGTACAAACGGCTGGTCCCCGGCTACGAGGCCCCGGTCTACATCGGCTGGGCCCAGATCAACCGCTCGGCGCTCATCCGCATCCCGCGTTACACCGAGGGCCGCGACAAGGCCATGCGCGCCGAACTACGCTTCCCCGACCCGTCGGCCAACCCCTACCTTGCCTTCGCTGCCATGCTGGCCGCCGCCCTGGACGGCATGGACAAAGGTCTCAAGCCGCCCAAGCCGCTCAACAACGTCAACGTTTACCACCTGACCGAGGAGGAGCGCCGAAAAATGAAGATCTCCTCCCTGCCCGGTTCGCTGGCCGAAGCCCTGGACGAACTGTCGCGCGACAAGGTCGTCCAGGACGCGCTGGGGCCGGTCGTCTACGAGGCCTTCCTGCGGGCCAAGACTGCCGAATGGGACGAGTTTCGCATCAACGTGACCGACTGGGAAGTGGAACGCTACCTGGAAGTCGCGTAGAAAAATAATTAGTGTCAGAATTAATTCCAGCGGCTGGGAACATTCCAGCCGCTGGCCGATTTTCAGTACACACCGCAATTTTCGGGTTGCGAATGGCGTTGAAAGTGACTACAATCACGCCGCAACGAAAGGAAAACATCCACAAATGAAACTGCGTATCGCAATTGCCATGCTGGCAATCTACCTTATCTGGGGCTCCACATACCTTGCCATCCGCTTCGCGGTCGAGACCATTCCGCCCTTCCTGATGGCCGGGACGCGTTTCCTGTTTCCCGGTCTCTTGTTGGTAATCTGGCGGCGGCTGGCTGGCGACCCGGCGCCCTCCCGCCGCCAGTGGCTCTCGGCGGCGGTCATTGGCCTGCTGCTCCTGCTGGGCGGCAACGGGCTGGTCTCGTGGGCCGAGCAACGCGTCGACTCGGGCGTCGCCGCCCTGTTGGTAGGTACTGTCCCCATCTGGATGGTGCTGACAGACGCGCTCTTCTCCAGCAAACGGAGGCCAGGCTGGCAGGCGATACTCGGGCTATTGACTGGCTTCAGCGGGATCGTCGTGCTGGTCGGCCCGCGCAGCCTGTTCAACGGCCAAAGCAGTTACGACCTGCTCGGCATCAGCGCGGTATTGCTGGCATCCTTTCTGTGGGCGCTCGGATCGGTCTACAGCCGCAAGGCAGACATGCCGTCGTCACCCTTGCTTGGCACTGGCATGGAAATGCTGGCCGGCAGCGCCGGGCTGTATGTCGTCAGCCTGATGAGCGGCGAGTGGCGGACGTTCGACCCGGGCGCGGTGTCCCTGCGTTCCGGTCTGGGACTGCTCTATCTCATTGTCGTCGGCTCATTGGGCGGATTCGTTGCCTACACCTGGCTGCTGCGCAATGCGCCCATATCGCTGGTGGCGACCTACGCCTACGTCAACCCGCTGGTCGCCATCCTGCTTGGCAACTGGCTGGCGCAGGAGCCGCTTACCGCGCAGGTGCTCATCGCCGCGGCAATCATCATCGGCTCGGTGGTGCTGATCAATACGCCAAAAAAGAAAATGGCAGAAATATAGCCGGATATCGATGATTGGAAAAGATACCCACCGTTACTCGTTTTCAATGGCGCGGCTGGTTTCCAACTATGATTTCTTCACGAGATGCAGGAATATCCCAACGACTTGTGGGTCAAAATGCGTCCCAGCATGTTCACGGATGTAATCAAGTACTTTCTCCTCCGGCCAGCCTTTCCGATATGAGCGGTCGGAACGCAACGCGTCCCAAACATCCACCACGGCGAATATTCGCGCCGCCAAAGGAATTTGTTCACCCCCTAAACCGCGCGGATAGCCGGTTCCATCCCATTTTTCATGATGACAGTAGGGGATATCCAATGATGATTGAAGATAGGCAATAGGAGACAACATTTCATAAGCCAAAACCGGATGTTGGCGCATTACCCGCATCTCATCAGGCGTAAGTTTGTCAGGTTTGAGCAGGGTACCGTCCGGGATTCCTATCTTGCCTATGTCATGGAGAAGCGCCCCGCGATGGGTATGTTTTATTTCTGCCTCACCCATTCCCATCGCCCGCGCCAGTTCGACAGTCATTTGCGCAACACGCATTGTATGACCTTCGGTTTCTTTATGCCGCAAGTCTAAAACACGCATCCAACCTTCCAGGGTGGCGTCATATGCAATAGCCAGTTCGCGATTCGAACTTTTAAGATCGGCTTCCCGCTGTTCGAGGGAATCAGCCATTTGGTCAAAGATGCGAGCCAATTGGCTTAATTCGCTTCTCCCATAAGATATGCTTTTATGAGTGCGAGCAGTCGTGTCACCAGCCCCCAGGTGTTTTGCGGTTTTTATCAACAAATTGATGCGTCGTAAGAAGAAAAAATCACCGCCAAGCCACGCCGCCGCGAGAGACAGCACGGCAACTATCCCTAAAATAACTACATTTCGACCGAAAGTACCATTGACTTGGGCAAGCGCTGCTTCTTCAGGAATTCCCAGGATCACGTACAGCTTTTCGGTAAACAACGGACTGGTAACTGTGGAATATGCATAGATTCGCATAGCGCCGTCGGAATCAGGCGCCACAATTACGCCATTACCCGATTCCATAACAGTCTCTAGCAGGAATTTCTCTGGGACTGGTTGTCCAATCCATTTTTCCGGATCGGGGGAATGAGCAATCAGAATACCATTCGAGTCTATTTTACTAAACGTTGTTCCGGGAGGGAGTTGGCCTTCGGTGATCATCTCGGTCCGGCTCAACCACTCCAAATCCAGCGCGGCAAAGACAACCGCTTGAATGTGGCCTGTTTCATTAAGCACTGGATAACCAAAGTTGATAGAACGTTTTCCAGTGATACGGCCAACTTGGTAATCACCAATCGAAAATTTCCCAAATTCCACGGTCTCTGAAAAATAAGAACGGTCTCCTAGATTTATCGGTCCAGGCGTAGGAAGTGCGCTACAAGACACAAATCCATCAAGCTGGATAACTCCAAAATTGGAATAGCGATTGTAGTGTTTCAGAAGACTGCCCAAGTGGGCACTGCACTCGGATGTGTTGTAGCGCACTTCTGACATTTCAGCCAGGGCTGCCAGTAATTGCCTTGTCCCATCAACTAAGTGTTGCTCGTCGAGGGCGATTAGATTTGCCTGTCGTTCCGCGTTTTCCTGCACCTCCCTGATTTCGCGTTGCCGTTCTTCCAAGGATGTGTACATTGTCAGCCCGAAAGCAGGGATGAGGGTAATTAGAACAAGAGAGATCAAACGAACACGAAGGCTTGAGAAGAAATGTAGCATACAGCAGTTCCAGTATTCAAAGGACCAATTTCGACCAGCCAGCAGGGCGGGAACAATTATTTTATCGCAAACGGGTTGAAGTTCGTGTCCCGGTCGAAATAATCTTCCTGCTCAACCTTTTTCAACGCGCGAACGACTGCGTACGTGGCCGGGGTCATCAGCGCCTCCACCCCTACCTTGAAGATGTAATTTGTCAGGGTCAGGGTCAGGAATAATTCCCA
>JACQYE010000107.1:0-3655 GCA_016208355.1 Chloroflexota bacterium
GCGTCCTTATTGGGTTAGCGCCGATGTCAAGGGCCTTGCAGCGGAGACCTCCTTCGGCGTCCCTTCCGGGCATGCACAGAACGCCGCCGCAGTCTGGGGCATCATGGCTGCCTGGATAAAGAAGGGCTGGGCCTGGATTGCCGCCCTGCTCATCATTTTCTTTATCGGGGTTTCGCGCCTTTATCTGGGAGTCCACTTCCCGCACGATGTACTGACTGGCTGGCTGATCGGCATGCTCCTGCTCTGGCTGACCCTGCGCTTCTGGGACCCGGTCACTGCCTGGGCCAAAAAACAAACTTTCAGTCGCCAGGTGCTGGTCGCCTTCCTGGCCTCTCTCGGGCTGCTCCTGCTCCCGGTCATCGCCTACGCCTGGACAAAAGCCAGCGGCTGGCAGGCCCCACAGGAATGGGCCTCCTACGCCACTGAATCCGTTACGTTGGATGGAGCGTTTACCACTGCCGGAACGCTTTTCGGCCTGCTGGCCGGTGCGATCTGGCTGGCGCGGCTGGGCGGCTTCCAAGAAAAAGGGGTCTGGTGGAAACTTGTCCTGCGTTACCTCCTCGGAGTGGCCGGCGTTCTTGCCATCCGGTATGGGCTGAAGTTCATCTTCCCCGAAGGGGAGACCATCCTGGCCTGGTCGCTGCGCTATGTGCGCTATGCCTGCATCGGTTTCTGGATGACAGGCGGCGCGCCGTGGACGTTCCTGAAATTGAAATTGGCTGAAAAACGCGCTTAACTTTACGATTCCATTGCAATACTATAAACACGCAACCGGGTCTGATATAATCCCGTTGCTTAATTAACTATGGCAAACACCCTCGAACGCGGTAGTTTACTGCATAAACGTTATCGTATTGTCGAGATCCTGGGCCAGGGCGGCATGGGGTCCGTTTACCGCGCCGTGGATGAAAACCTGGGCGTGGATGTGGCCGTCAAGGAAAACCTGTTCACTACTGATGAATATGCCCGCCAGTTCCGTCTGGAGGCGGTCATCCTCGCCAACCTGCGCCATGCCAACCTGCCGCGCGTCACTGACCATTTCGTCATTGGCGAACAGGGCCAGTACCTCATTATGGATTACATCGAGGGGGAGGACTTGCGCCAGCGCATGGAACGCATTGCGTCAATTTCAGAAGAAGAGGCTGTCCTGATCGGGGCGGCCATGTGTGATGCCCTGCAATACCTGCACACCCGCAAGCCTTCCATCATCCATCGCGACGTCAAGCCCGGCAACGTCCGCATCACGCCCGACGGCCACATTTACCTGGTGGACTTTGGGCTGGCGAAACTCGTAAAAGGAAGCCAGGCCACCACCACCGGGGCGCGCGCCATGACCCCCGGTTATTCCCCGCCTGAACAATACGGCACGGCCCGCACCGACCCGCGCACCGACGTCTACTCGCTCGGCGCGACGCTCTATGCCGCCGTCACGGGGATCATCCCCGAAGACGGCCTGGCGCGCGCCATGGACAACGTCGAACTGACACCGGTGAGGAAGCGCAACCCCAAGATTTCGCGCAAACTGGCAACCGCCATCGAAAAAGCGATGGCAGTTCGCCCGGAAGACCGCTTCCAGTCGGCAGAGGATTTCAAACAGGCCCTGCTGACATCCAACATCAAGACCCAACGGCTGGAAGGCAACCCAATGGTTGAACCTCCGCCTCAGGCGCCGGAGACCGAGGAAGACGGCACCCTAAAGCCTTCCGCCAACGGCGGGGGCAAACCGGTTTTACTTCCACCCTCCAAACCACGCAAAAACAAGAAGGCATGGAGCAAGAGTTTTTGGATTTTTATCTCCTTCTTCCTGTCGACCATCTTGTTGGCAGTGTTCTCCCTGGCCCTTTTCTGGTCGCCCATATCACAAGCCATTCGCGATCTGCTGGCGACCTCCACGGCGGAAGCAGCCGGGACGCTCATCACACTGCCAACAGGCACTACATCCGCGGAGCCGCTACCAGGTACAGCACTGGTCCCCACCACCCTGTACACAGCCACCAAGACCTCACGTCCCAGCGCCACACCTGCTATTTCCCAAGCCCCCACCGAGACCCTCCTTCCAACTGCCACTCTGCAAGGCGGCAGTTACGGACAACTTGCCATCGTCTCAACCCGCACCGGAACTCCACAAATCTTCATCGTCAATGCCGATGGCAGCAATATGAAGCAGGTCACCAACCTGCCGGATGGCGCCTGCCAGCCAGACTGGGCGCCGGATGGGCTGCGCCTCGTCTTTATTTCGCCCTGCGAGAAACGCCAGGATGAGTACCCCGACGCAAAAATCTATACCATCAACGCCGATGGTTCCGAACTAACCGAACTCCCCGTTCCTGAAGGCGGCTTTGAGCCGGTTTGGTCGCCAGATGGGTTGCACATTGCCTTTACGTCCGACTTGAGTGGTTTGTACCAGATCTATCTGCTCAACCTGGCCGACAACCTCATCGTCCCTCTGACTGAGAAATCGGCCGACGTGCGCCTGCCTGATTGGTCGCGTCACCCGGCCTTTTCACACACCGGCACGCAGATCGTTTACACCGGCCACAGTCAGTTGACCGGTGCTCTGCAGATTTGGGTCATGAGCGACGCCGGGCGCGGCAACACCCGCCTGGTCCAGAATGATGTTACATTTTGGGACTTCCAACCCACCTGGGCTCCCGATGGCCGCACAATCTATTTCAGCGAAACCAGCGGGCCGCAGGCGCTTGGCTGGCTGATGCAATTCGATTACGAAAACCGCGCCGACCCCGATGCCGCTCAAGTACAGAATGGCAACTTCGCTACCGATATCTCCGTCTCTCCCGACATGCGCTGGTTGGCTTTCGAAAGCACTGAAGATGGCTTGCATTACGATGTGTTCCTGATGACAAGTGAAGGCAAGAACCGCACCCAGCTGACGACCGACCCCGCGCAGGAATTCGACCCCGCCTGGCGGCTGATACCTGTCCCATAGCAAAAAACTGCCTCCGGCCTTGACTCGAATTTGGGCGCGACGGCCATGGCCGCTGCCGGATTGCCCAAATTCATTTTTTCAGAGACTTCCATGAACAAATTCCTCCAACTCCTCGCATCTGGCAAACCGATTGTTGCCGATGGCGCCACCGGCACCAATCTGCAAAAGATGGGGCTTAAGCCCGGCATCCCCCCTGAGGATCTCGTCTTTGACCAGCCCGATCTCCTGTTGGAACTCGAAACATCCTTCGTTGAAGCCGGTTCCGACATCCTCCTGACCTGCACGTTCGGTGGGACGCGTCTGCGGATGAAGGAATCGAAATTTGCGGCGCGTGTGCCCGAAGTCAATGCCCGCGCCGCCGAACTGGCGCGCCAGGCTGCCTCCTCCCGGACCGGTGTCCTGGTCGCCGGTTCGATGGGACCCACCGGCCTCCTGCTAAGACCCTACGGCCCACTCACTCCCGAGGAAGCCTTCACCGCCTATCAGGAACAGGCAAAAGCCCTAACGGAGGGAGGAGTGGACCTCCTGGTCATCGAGACCCATTTTGCCTTCGACGAAGCAGATGCGGCCTTCAAGGCGGCGCGTTCGGTCAGCGATCTCCCGGTGGTCGTTTCGTTCAGTTACGACCGCGGGCTGCGGACGATGATGGGCGTTAAACCGGCGGAGGTCATCAAACGCTATAAGGAAATGGGCGCGACCCTGGTCGGG
>JACQYE010000107.1:3665-22992 GCA_016208355.1 Chloroflexota bacterium
TACACCGCCACCGAACCGGATGTCCCGCTCTGGATCAAGCCCAACGCCGGACTGCCGCGCATGGAAGGCGAGACCACCGTCTTCGATGTGACGCCAACACAGATGGCCGAATTCGCGAAGCAATATACCGCCCTTGGAGCGCGCGTCATCGGGGGATGCTGCGGCTCTACGCCTGAACACATCGCTGCCATTGCAAAAGCGGTCAAGTAGTTGTCAAAAATGCATCCCGCCACACACGTACAAAGACAGCCTCTGAAGACAACTGCCACACGCGGTTGTCTCCTGTTATTTACCCTAGTGCTGACGGCCTGCGTGGCCGCCTCGCCAACTCCTGTGGGAATAACATCCTCCCCGGTGCCTTTCACTCCCTCGCCCAGCACAACCGGAACCCTGCCTGCTTCCACCCAGCCCTCTCCCACCCCCTCGGCGCTTCCCCCGGATTTCTGGCAGTCCCTGCCGGTCATCCCCGCCGCGATCAGTGACCGGGTCCGGGAAGTGTATCGTCTGGGGTTGGAGATGGGGAATAATCCGCATGTTTTTTCGCGTATCGGCGACTGTGCCAGCGCAGCCCCGGCCTTCCTGACGGGCTTCGACCGGGATTACGATCTCGGCGAATATGGCTACCTCCAACCAGCGATCGACTATTTTAGCGGTTCCTTCGAGCGTCCCAGTGTGGCCGCGAAAGGCGGGTTGACTTCCTCGGGGCTGTTGACCACTCTCTGGACTGACGAGTTGTGCGAAAACAACGAGACCCTGCTCGCCTGCCAGTACCGCCTCGATGGACCCGGTTTTGCCATCATTTCCATCGGCACGAACGAAGCGTATTACATCCACAACAACCCGGCCTCTTTCGAGATAAACTTGCGTCTGATCATTGAAGAAACAATTGCCCGGGGTATTGTCCCCATCCTGGGGACCAAAGCCGATAACTTTGAAGGCGATAATTCCATCAATGCCACCATTGCCCGCCTTGCGATGGAATACGAACTGCCGCTCTGGAATTTCTGGCTGGCGGCCCAGCCTCTGCCCAATCAGGGGTTGCTTGATCCGTCACACCTCAGCACCATTTCATACATCAATTTCACCGATTTCTCGATACCCCACAGCCTGGAATACGGTGTGCAGATGCGCAATCTTACCGCCCTGCAGATGCTGCATTTTTTATGGGGACAGTTGGTAATCCCGGATCCTGTTCTGACCCCCACGCCGTGAAAGGGTGCAGGATGAACTTGGGGCCTGCCATCTTGGGAAGCGGTAAATTGCCAAAAATTAGAAGGGGAAAACTCTGGTCAGAAACTACAAAATGCGAAACCTACTTTTGCTGGCGGCGTTTCTGCACGATTGAGACGATGAACTGAGCCAGCGACATCCCCAGGAAAACAAGGGCGGCAATGAACAGGAAAGGGATAAAGATAAAGATAGCCCAGAACATCTCATTGCCAGCATATTCCCACCACGTACAGGGCGCGTGTACATCCAGGTTGGTGCAGATGCCCTTCCAATTCAGGGCAGCGGAGACCAGTCCGCTGACCGGGACGGCCAGCAGCAGGAGCAGGCCGAGGATGAGGAAGATAAGTTTGATGATGCGGAAGAGGCGATTCATCAAATTTCGACACCCAGCCAAATACGGATGAGATAGCCGATTCCAAAACTGAAAGCCGCCACGCTCAGGCTAAGCCCGGCCATTTCAGCGAAGCGCTTGCGGAAGGGTTCATCCTTGGCGACCGAGATGTAGTAATTGAAGACTGCAATGATAAGCACGGCGGTGGTCAGGGAGATAGCAAGGTCCGCGTAGAAATTCTGGATGAGCAGATAAGGCAGAATGAGCAGGGTGACGGTAATAATGTATGCGATGCCGGTATAGACCGCGGCCCGGACGGGGTGCTTCTTGGTATCTTCCGAGCGGGTGGAGAGGTACTCGGAGGCGGCCATCGAAAGCGAGGCAGCGATGCCGGTTATCAGTCCGGAGAGGGCAATCAGGCGGGTATTTTGCAGGGCCAGGGTGAGACCCGCCAGCGCGCCGGTCAGTTCCACCAGGGCGTCGTTCAGGCCAAGGACGACCGATCCGGCATAGCGCAGGCGTTCCTCATCCAACATACCAATCAGGGCTTTCTCGTGGGATTCTTCATCCTGGATCCAACGCTCGATCTCGGGGATAACCCCGGTCAGCTCGGCATAGTTCCCCTGCGCTTTTTCTTCACCCTGCTCCATCAATTTGACCCCAAACGTAAAACCGAAGATGCGGCTGATGAGGAAATAAAACCAAACCACCAGCATTTTGGGCTTGAGTTCCTGGCCGGTATACTTTTGCCAGAGGAGGGCGTGGTGCAATTCGTCAGCGGAAATCTTCTCCAGAATTTGGCGGTTTTCGGATGACTTAATGGTACGGGCAAGCCTGGCATAAATGTGATGCTCAGTCAGTTCGACGCGCTGAAAAACCAGCAGCCGGGAGCGAAGGCGTTCGGTTAGTTCCATGATGGTTCCTCCTGTCGGTAGATGGGTTTAATTGTAAGCCATTTTGTGACAACCGGGGCGTAGAAAACAGGTTATATGACAATTATCGCAACTAATTTATTATTAAATATATTGTATTTTACATATATTTCAACTATAATATTAGTTGAAACAGGAGTGTCCGATGGAACAGGCATCCTCACCCAAAACGAACCCTGGACGCAAGCCGCGTAAAACCGCCGTATCCCCCTTCGTCAATGCCATCGCCAGCGGCGAGATCAATGTTGGCGGGCGCCTGCGCGAGGTCCGCACCAACCTCGGTCTTTCAATCAGGGCGTTATCCGAAATGAGCGGGCTGAACGTCAACACCCTCAGCCTGATCGAGAACGGACGCACATCGCCCAGCGTGGGCACGCTCCAGCAACTGGCGCAAAGCCTGCAAGTCCCGGTGACGGAATTCTTCGAGACCGACCACGGGGACAGGAAAGTCGTCCACCAGAAAGACGGGAAACGCCCGCGCGCCGCCTTCACCCACGGCACGATGGAGGACCTGGGCGCCGGGATGCCGCGTTTCGGCGCGGAGCCGCTCATCGTCACCCTCCAGCCGAACGCCGACAGCGGCAAGACGCCCATCGTCCACACCGGGCGGGAGTTCGTCTACTGCCTGGAAGGGCATGTCGCCTACACGGTGGACACCGAAACCTACCTGCTGGAGCCGGGCGACAGCCTGCTCTTCGAGGCCTACCTTCCCCACCGCTGGAAGAATGCCGACGGTACGCCCTCCCGCGCCCTGCTGGTTCTCTGTCCGCTGGACGAGCGCGACCAGCCAACCGAACGCCATTTCAGGAAGCAAGCGTAAGAAAGGAGGCGTACCATGTTCACAAAAAAGACACTGGTCTTATCCCTGCTCTCTGCCATCCTGCTGGTGGCAGCCAGCCTACTCCTTAACCCGTGGTCCGTGCAAGCACAAGCCGGGGAATTGACAGCCAGTGCATCTTCCTCCTGTCTGCGTTGTCACGAAGACCTGTATTACAACTACGATGCCGGGAAGCACTACTGCCTGACCGAGGCCAGCACGCGTTGCGTGGACTGCCACGATGGGGACCCGGAAGCCGTCCAGGTGGAGGCTGCCCACGTTGGGCTGGTCATCTATCCAATCGTCAACGGCGACATTTCCCGCTGCGAGACCTGTCACCTGCAGGACGCGCAGGCGCATGTGGATACGTTCGCAGCGCTGGCCGGGTACAGCCCCACGGTACATGTTGCCAGGCAAGCCGAACCGTCAATCCTGGAACAGACTCCCGTGGCTGACGAGAGGCCTGCCCGGGCAGCACTGAATATGAATACCGTTGCCGGGATCGCCATCATCCTGACTGTCATTGCCATGCTGTTCGTGCTCTGCATACTGATAAACAAATCCTGCCACGTTTGAGGACCCATGAAACTTGCCTTTGTCACCGACGATGAAACCACGATCAGCGCCCATTTCGGACGCGCCGCCTATTACCTTGTAGTCACCCTTGAAAACGGGAAAGTGGTGTACCGGGAAAAGCGCGAGAAGCTCGGCCACGCCCACTTCGCCAACGAGCCGCATGAGATGGGCGCCCCCGGCCAGCCGCATGGGTTCGACGCAGCCGCGCAGAATCGTCACGGGCGGATGATGGAGACCATTGCCGATTGCCAGGTACTGGTAGCGCGCGGGATGGGCATGGGTGCGTACGAGAATCTCAAGAGCCGCGGCATACAGCCTCTACTGACCGAAATCCTCACCATTGACGAGGCAGTTGCAGCCTATTTGCAGGGCAACCTGATTGACCATCCAGAACGATTGCATTAGCCATGGAATATTCCCTTTTCGAGGCCCAGGCGGAATTTTGCAAGGCGATGGGGAATGCCTCGCGCCTTCAACTCCTGCACATCCTGCGTTCTGGTGAGAAAACAGTGGGAGAACTCGTCGCAGAGACAGGACTCCCCCAACCGGCAGTGTCGCGGCAACTGGCCGCCTTGCGCAGCGTGGGCGTGGTCATTGCCCAGCGCCAGCGGCAGGAGGTGTACTATCGCCTGACCGATCCAAAAATTGGCGAAGTGTGTGATATGGTGCGCCAGGTGTTGGTGGAACAGATTCTCAGCAAGTCAAAGATGATTGGCAATTCGTAGGAAATACCCAAAATTAAAAAATGTGCAACACACCTGGAAAGTGCGCCGCACATTATATTTTTGCCCCAACCCCTCCCCGAAACCGGGGCGGGGAGACTTTTTTATGCAATCAGGGCGCCTTCCATTTTGAGCAGCCATTCCTTCGTTTTCAATCCTTCGCCAAGACCATAACCATGTAGTTTTCCATCCGTGCCAATGACGCGGTGACAGGGGATGATAAGCGGCATTGGGTTGGTGGCTTCAGCGCGGCCGACAGCGCGGGCAGCGTGGCGGCGGTTGATGAGTTCGGAAATTTCCTTGTAGGTGCGCGTCTCGCCGTATGGGATGGCATATGTGACCTGCAATACAGCGCACTGGAACGGGCGCAGGAGCGTCCAGTCTATCGCGATTGTGAAAAAGCGGCGCTTGCCATTCAGGAACTCGCGCAGTTCGCTGGCGACCTCGGCGACCATTTTGGGTTTGTACTCCACCGGGAACTTGAAACGCTTGATTAAATATGCCTCGAATTCAGCCTGGGATTTGCCCCATTCGATTGCGGCCAGGCCCTGGTCGGAGACGGCCAGCCACAGGTCGCCGATGGGCGTCGCTTTGAGTTCGCCAGTGTAGAGAGGGGATTTTTCAGCCATGGCATTCTCCTTCAGGTTTTACTGGCTGCCCGGATCTCCTCCTGGCCCCAGTGACCTTCCCCATAACGGCCCCATGCAATCAGCCGCGTAGGGACAATGATGATCACCTGGGTGTGGATATCCTCGTCAACCAGATTCCAACCATATTTCGCCTCGAACAGCGGTGAAAGTTCCTGCCTGCGCTCAGGGGCCAACTCTGCCAAACCGTCGCAGATCAGGCCGGCCTCCGGATCCTCCAGGTAGCCTGCCACCTGGACATGTGGATTTGACCGGATGTTCGCCACCTTGATCGAAGCAGGCGGGGTCAGCATGTATACGCGGCCCTGATCAAAAACATGACAGATCGGCACACTGTGCGGCCGCCCATCGGGACGCACGCTGCTGATCCAACTGAATTTCAAGTCTGCGAAGAGTTGAAGCAACGCCTGCAAGGTTTTCAAGTCAGTGACAACAGATTTCCTTTTCATAGATGGCCTCTCCCATCGGGTCAAACCGGCTTCTGTGACGATCCCAGCAGAACTTCCAGATAGGCATCCACCATCTTGTCCAGACCGAAAGCCTGTTCGGCATGACGGCGCGCCGCCGCCCGGAAGCGCGGCTGGTGGCGCAGGACCTCGGCCACGGCCCGCGCCAGGGCCGGGACATCCGGCGGGTCGAGTTTCCACGGGTCGCCGCCGTAAGGTACCAGCCGGCCGGAGTCGCCAATAACAAGTTCTGGAAGCGCGCCGGTGGCGAACCCGGCCACGGGCAGGCCGCAGGCCAGGGCCTCGATGACCGAGTTCGGACAGGGGGGATTGGGTTCGGCGGAAAAATAGACGTGCGCCGAACGGTCCAGTTCGGGGATGCGCTCGCGCGGCGTGACGCCCAGCAATGTCAATGGAACGCGGGCACGGGACTGCCACTCTGTTTGTTGCGCCGGAGTCAGTTTCCCGGCCACCATCACTTCCATTGGGAAGCCATGCCCGAATTGCAGAAGTTCCGCCAGATGCAACGCGTTGGCAAGACCGACATCCTGACCCCCGGCCAGACTGCCTTCCACCAGCATCATGCGATAACGGTCAATTGGCCGCTCGTGCGGACCGTCAGGCATGTAGACTGACAGGTCCACAGCATTGTGGATGACCGTCCAGGGGATGCGCGTCGCCCCATACCAGCCCTCCCACCAGTCATGGACGAACTGGCTCTGGTAGACCACCCGGTCAGCCAGAAAACGGCGGATGCCGGCCACAATGCGGTTGTTGACCTCCGAGCGCAGGACATGCCGCAGGGAAGTTTTTCGCCTGCGGTGGAGCCAGTTCAACCCGTCCAAGCGGTGGACGACGCGCACGCCGCCGCGCCGCGCCTGCCATAAGGCGGGCAGGGCGCGGGTCCCAGCGATGACCAGCACGGCGTCGTATGGTCGTTCCGACAGGTTATAACAAACCTCGATCCCGCGCCGCGCCAGACCGGCGGCCAGTTTCCCCTGAAAGGACACCGGCCCGCCAGTTCCGCTTAGTTTGGGGATGAGGCAGATGCGAGTCATTGGACATGCCACTTTACCGCCAAGACGCCAAATCCTGATAAAGGCCGCCAAGGGTTCTTGGCGTATTCTGTAAACCTTGGCGCTCTTTGTGTCCTGGCGGTTCGAAAACCGTCAATAATTCGTCGTCCGGTCAATCAGGCCGCGCTCACGCGCCCGCCGGTCGCAGACGCGGAAAGTGAAGATGGATGCCACCCCGAACACTGCTGACAGGCCGACCAGGATGCCGAGCAACTCCAGGTTGGTAAAACGCGCCAGGGTCGTGAAAGCCTGCGCCACATCGCCAATCAGCGAGCGGCGGACCAGTTCCAGCCAGTAGGTGATGGGCATGGCATAGCCCACCGGCTGCAGCCAAATGGGCAGCACGTCCAGCGGGTAGATCGCCCCGGAGAAGAGGAACAGCACCCCGGAGACACTCTCCGCAATGAAGCCGGAGTGGCGCACGATCAACAGGCTGATGGCGCCCAGCACCAGTCCCATCAGGGCGAGCATGACGACGCCGATAACCATTGTGAGGCTAAACAGCAGCCAATCGGCATGCAGGGGATCGAAGGTGACATGCAGGAACAGCACGCCAGCCAGGATGGTGATGACCACCGAGAGCGAGGCGGTCAGGAACCCGGCCACGCCGCGTCCCAGCAAATAAGCCGGGATGCGGATGGGGGCAATATACATGTATTTGAGCGTCTTGTAGTGCTCGCGGTCGTCAATCACCGCCCACGAAACGCCGTTCATGATGGAAAAAACGTAGGTGTAAAAAGCGTTTCCGAGAAAGATGTAGGGAAAAAGCGGGTCGGTAAAGTTGTTGCCGGTGATGACGCCGTACATGATGACCAGGATGGCGGCGCGCGCCACCGGGCGAATGACCGAATAGATGGCGAACAGGAGCGGGTCGGTCCAGTTGGACGTGATCTGCCAGCCCAGCCAGGCGGCGAATCGAAAAGAGCGCCACGCTTCGGACGCTTCGACAGGCTCAGCGCGACGCCTGGAACCTGATACCGGAATATTTGCCATGTGTTACCTCCGCGCCTCGGTCAACCGCCCCTCGCGGATGGCGAGTTTTTCGGTATAGCCCAGCAATAATTTTGCCCCGACCAGGAAGAACACGCACAACCCGGCCAGGATACCAATCTCCACCCCCGGTGTCAGGAAGCCGAGGCTGAGGCCGGTGGAGAAGACCAGCTGGCGCATGGCGTCCAGGCCGAGGGTCAGCGGGATGACCGAAGCCGCGGCCGCCACCCAGAATGGCAGCGATTTGATCGGGAAGTAGAACCCGGAGACCAGATTCACCGGCTCCTGCACCAGGTCCGAAACCGCCCAGGCCTCGCGCCCGAAGAGCAGGAAGGCTGAAGCGAACATCATTCCCATCCCATACAGGGCAGTCATCGAAAGGGCGAACACGGCGAAGAGTTGCAGGGGATCAATTACCGTGTACTGGATGTCGAACATCCACGAACCCAGCAGGATGATCACGACCGAACGCAGCAGGGTGGCGACCATGCCGCCCAGCGCCATACCGAGCAGAATGGCCATCATCGAGTTGGGCGCCATGATGTAGAGGGCCAGATTGCCCTGCTCCTTTTCCCAGTACAACTGGGAAGACATGCTCCAGAGCACGTTCATCCAGAAAGCCATCATTGCCCCACCGATGACGACAAAACCGATGTATTCCTGCGGGGCGTGCAAGGCCTTGTAGACCAGCACATACCCGATGACCGACCCCAGCGGCATGATGATGTCGAACAGCATCCAGGAAGTTTCGCGTTGCTGCCCAATGATGCGCGGGTAGGAGCGAGCGATGATCGTCTGGAAGAACAACTTCCAGCCGGAATTTCTTGTCGGGCGGACGGCGTCCGCCCCTACTTTGTTACTCATTTGAGCCTGCCTGTTCCACGTCGGCCATGCTCTTGCCGACCAGGTCAACGAACACATCCTCGAGCGTGGGTTCGCGCTTGTTAAGTTTCATGATGCGGACATTCTTCTGGTTCAGCACATTGATAACGCCGCCCAGTGCTCCCTCTTCGACCAGAATCAATTCCAGGGTCGCGCCGCCATCGTGTTCCGTCGCGGTTGCATTTCGGACTTCGGGCAGGTCTTCGATGGTCTGCGCTTTCAGCCCATTGAGCGGGGTGGTTTCCACCTCGAAGATGGCGTCTTTTTGCAGGCGTTGTTTCAACGCCAAGGGGGTATCGCAGGCCAGCACGCGCCCCTGGTTGATGATGGCGACGCGGTCGCAGAGTTCGTCCGCTTCGACCATGTAATGGGTGGTCAGCAATAACGTGCGCGCTTTGTCCTCGTCCAGCCATTCGCGGATGAGGCCGCGCACTTCGCGTGAGGCGCCCACATCCAGGCCGAGGGTGGGTTCATCGAGAAACAGCACGTCCGGGTTGGTCATGAAGCCGCGCACGATGTTCATTTTCTGGCGCAGGCCGGTGGAAAGGTCGGAAGACTTTGTGTGCCGCCGGTCAAAAATGCCGACGCGCTTGAGTAGTTCGTCAATGCGCTGGTAGGCAACCTTCGATGGCACGCCGTAGAACTGCGAGAACATCCACAAGTTTTCGCGCACGGTCAGCAGACCATAGCCGGACGATTCGCCGCCGGAGACCATGTTGATCAGCGGGCGGACTTTGCGCGCTTCCTCAACCACATCGAATCCGGCCACACGCGCCTTGCCTGTGGACGGGGCGAGCAGAGTGGTCAGGACTTTGATGAGGGTCGTCTTCCCGGCCCCGTTCGGGCCGAGCAGGCCAAAGAGTTCGCCGCGTTCCACGTTCAGGTTGACATTATCCAGCGCAACCAGTTCCTTGCGGATTTCCTTTTCTTTCTTGCTGCCGCGCATTTTATAGATGCGACTCAGCGTTTCGGTCTCGATGGCAAAAGGGGTCATTCAGGCTCCAAAATAGATTAAAAACGCCTAACAAACATGTCAGACAGGCGTAGGGAAAGCGTAGGGGAAGCGTCAAGCACGTTTTTTGGCCTCGTGTTAAGATAGGCGCATAAGGCGATTTCTCTTCTCCTCCTTTCAAGAGAGCCGGGGTCGGCGTCCCCGGCTCTCGCGATTCTATCACATGTTATACTCCGGCTCGAAATGAGCCTCCCCTCCCGCCTCGCCTATCGCATCCGCCAGTTCCGGCTGGCCTTTTTCGGCCCCTGGCATCCGGTCCCAGACGAAGCGCTTTCCCCCCATCTCTCTCCAACTCTCATTACCATCTTCCGCCGCATGACGCCCTCCGAGCAGGCGCATTCATTTGCCGTTCTGGAACATTTGCGGGATTCCGGCCAGACCGACCCTGCCCTGCTGGCTGCCGCTCTTCTCCACGATGTGGGCAAATCGCTCTCACCGCTCTCGGTGTTGGACCGGGTGTTGATCGTATTGGGGAAACGTTTCTTCCCGCGGGCGGCGAAGCGTTGGGGAGACGGAGAACCGCGCGGCCTGAGACGCCCCTTCGTCGTCGCCGCCCGGCACCCCGCCTGGGGCGCGGACCTGGTCGCTGCTGCGGGCGTTTCGCCCCGGGCATGCGACCTTATCCGCCGCCACCAGGACGCCTCCCCCACAGACGACGCCCTGCTGATGACGCTCCAGCAGGCGGATGATTTTGAGTAATATGGCCTATTTCTGCTATATCCTCGAATGTTCCGATGGGACGTACTACACCGGCTGGACGACCGACCCCGAGCGCCGCCTCCGCCAGCACAACAGAGGGACAGGCGCCCGGTACACGAGAAGCCGACGCCCGGTCCGGCTAGTGTATGTGGAGGAGCGGCCCGACCGGGCTTCGGCCATGAAACGCGAGCGGGCGATCAAATCCCTGTCACGGCAACAAAAAACTTGCTTGATTGATGACCTGAAAGCGCAAAAATAATCATTCATATTGAAGCAAGAGACCAGCCTTTCGGCTGGTCTCTATTTTCTACGGCTTCGTCACCCGGTACGAATCGACCAGGTCCCCCGCCCGGCTGTAGAATTCGAACAGTATCTCCGCTTCGCTGGCAGTGACCAGCATGGCGCCGTTATCGGCATTGTTACGGAACTGCGTTTCGGGCAGGGGGTCGTTGAAATTGTAGATGCCAGCCCCGCCCGACCCGTTGACAAAATACGGGATGCCCTCCACGAGCAGGCGCTCGTAGGCATGGTCGTGGCCGGAGAGCACCGCGTCCGCGCCCCAGGCGGCGAAGGGCCAGCGCATCCAGTCTATCGAACCATGGTAAGCAGACGAATACGGCGCATAGTGGAAGTAGACCACCTGCCAGGTGCTGGCGGAAACAGTCATCCGCTCTTCCAGCCAGGCAGCCTGGATCGAGCCGCTGCTCACCCCGTCCGGTTCAATGTCACCGCTGTTGAGGGCAAAGAAGTGAACGGGGCCCCAGGTGAAATCATAGTAACGCTCGTTGCCCGGCAGGGTGAAATAATCCAGGTAGGGCTGCGCGCCCTCGGTGTACCAGTCATGATTGCCCAGGGTCGGGAAGAAGCGGTTCTCCGCTGCGCCGGGGCCATAGCTGCCGGTGTAGGGAAAAATATAATCCTGGTAGAACTGGCCAATGTGCTCGTCAATCACCGCCGCCGCGCCGACCGGGTAGTTGTTGTCGCCAACGGTAATAATGATGTCCGGCTCCCAACTGTGGACGAGGGCAGCCACTTCCGCTTCAGCCGCACCGCCCCAGCCATAGTCGCCGATGACGGCAAATCGCACCGCGAGCGGCTCCGGAGTGGGAGTGGGAGTTTCGGTCAGCGTGAGAGTCAGGGTGGGAGGGGCGGGGGTAAGGGTATCCGGAACGGGCGGGGAAAGCGTCGGGCTGGGCGAACACCCGGCCATGATCACCGCCAGGGATACAAAGAGCAGCACGGGAGATGGGAATGGTCTCATTTCTCAATTTAGTAAAAACCTCCCGTGGGTTTTGAACCCGCGGGAGGTTCAACTCTACGGGCCGACCGTCTCGGCCAGGAAATCGAGGATAATCTGCATAGGCAGGGGATCCAGGTCTGGGCGAAGGAGCATGTTGCCATGCGAGCCGCCGGGGACCATAAAATCCTGGTAGGCCGGGTTGCCGGCCATCTCGGCCGCTTCACAGATGCCGAATTCGTTTTCATCGGCCAGGCACCAGACCGCGACGGGCGGCTGGTTCCCGCCCAGTTCCTGGACAGGCAAGGGATAGGGGATGCCCAGGTAACTTCCAGGCGAGAGGGAGAGGGCGCCCTGGCATGAGCCGGGAGTCTGTTCGTTCAGCCAGAAGCAGGCGTCGGGCGCGCCATCCGCGCCGATGCTGGAGCCAATGGCAACGACCTTGGTTGGGTCAACGCCTTCCAGCGCGGCAGCAGTCTGCATGGCAGCCTGCGCATCCAGCAGCCAGCCTTCCGGCGTCCCGGAGACACAGCCGACAGGAGATGGTTCACAGCCGCGGAAGGAGAAGATGAACACGCCATAGGTAGCATCGCCTGGTACTACCGGGAAGCAGGAGGGGTCCCACCAGGGGTCAGAGCCGGGATTGGGGAAGGGGTTGGCCAGGCCGCGGTTTTGCAGCCAGGGAGCGATCTCGTACCAGTCGCTCATGTCGCCGCCCGCCCAGTGCATCAGGACGACCACCGGGGCCGGGTTGACCGCCGCCGGGTAGTAATAGCCGCTGAGCGCCTGCCCGTCGGAGGCCTGGAAAGTAATCTCTTGTGGGTCGGAGGGCAGGGCATTGGAGTCAACCGGCGGGTTCTGTGGTTCGTCCCCACCCTGGTCTCCGCCCTGATCGCCGCCCTGGTCTTCCTGGACCGGAGGCGGGGCGGCTTCATCCGTAGGAATTCCCCCACCTCCGATGCAGCCAGCCAGGGAAATCATGAGGACCAATATCAACGGAATCAATTTTTTCATGGTTTCTCTCCTTTTTCTGGTGTGATTCCATTGTACAGGGTTTCAGGAAAAATTCAATCCAGCACTTGTGTAAGGAGTGGCTACTTTCGTGGGCTACGAGACCCTCACCACGGAGAACACAGAGTTCTCAGAGAAAAACAACGGGAAAACTCCGTGCTCTCAGTGCGCTCTGTGGTGAATTCCGTTGACTAGCCCACAAGATTATCCACTCAACTGATGAAAGGTCTCGACCTACTAGTTGAATCTTTCAAGAAGATCCTCCAGCGGGAGGTCGGCCAGAGAGTTGAGCATCAGGTCAGCGCCGGTCACCCCCAGCAGGGCAGTGACCGGGTTGGGCACCGCCACCACCCGGATACCCGCCGCCCGGGCAGCCTGCACGCCATTGGCTGAATCTTCGAAAACCAGCGCATCGTCGGCAGGGACGTGGAGCGCTTTCAGGGCGACCAGGAACAGTTCCGGGTCCGGTTTGACCCGCCGGACCTCCTCGCAGCAGAGAATGGCATTGAAATAATCGAACAACCCGAGGCGCTTGAGTTGTCCATCCACCCATTGGTGCGAGGAACTGGAAGCAATTGCCAGTTTGATCCCCAGGCGCCTGGCGGTTTGCAGGTATGCTTCCACGCCCGGAAGAGCATCCTGCTCGGCGACCAGCCGCCGGTCGCGGACGCGCTTGTCGGCCCGCATCAGTCCTGCGTCAATCTCCAGGCCGGTCTGCCCGGCGAGGTAAGCCACCGGGTCGAAGTCCGCGCCGCCGTTCCCGCCGACGATCCGTCCCCAGAGTTTCACCGGGAATTCCACGCCGTACCGGGAATAGACCTGCTGCCAGGCGACCACCTCGGGCGTTTCTGTATCGAGGATGAGTCCATCGAAGTCGAAGAGAAGGGCATTGATCATAGGGAAGCCGCCCCATTATACCCGACGCGGGAAATCGTTACTTTCATCCTCTTCCCTGCCTCCCAACCTCCCTTACAATTGGGGCATGACCTCCCACCCGACAACGAACCGTTCAACCCTGACGCGCGGCTACACCATCGCCCTGGTCAGCGCAGCCATCCTCTCCACCACGGCGGTCTTTATTCGATACCTGACCCAAACCTACCAGATTCCCGCCCTGGTGCTCGCCTTTTGGCGGGATCTCTTCGTCTGCCTGACCCTGCTGGGAATACTGGCAGTAGCGCGGCGAGGCCTGCTGGCTGTCCGCCGCGACCACCTGGGTTATCTGGTCATCTACGGATTGATCCTGGCCGTCTTCAACTCGCTGTGGACGCTTTCGGTGGCCTTGAACGGGGCGGCGGTTTCGACCGTGCTGGCGTACTGTTCGGCAGCCTTCACCGCCCTGCTGGGCTGGTGGTTCCTCAAGGAACAACTGCACTGGGCAAAACTGGCAGCCGTGGTCATCAGCCTGGGCGGCTGTGTGCTCGTCTCGGGCGCGCTGGACCCGGAGGCCTGGCGGCTCAACCTGCTCGGGATCATCACCGGGGTCGCCTCCGGGCTGATGTGGGCAGTCTACAGCCTGATGGGACGTTCCGCCTCCCAGCGCGGGCTGAACCCATGGACGACCCTGCTCTACACCTTCGGGATCGCCGCCCTGTTCCTGCTGGCTTTCAACCTGGTCTCGGGCGGGCGGATTCCCGGCGCGGCTGCCCTCCCGGCGGACCTCTTCTGGCTGGGCGAGGCGTGGCTGGGCTGGGGCGTGCTCTTCCTGCTGGCCGCCGGGCCGACGCTGGCCGGCTTCGGCCTGTACAACGTGGCGCTCACCCACCTGCCCTCCAGCGTGGCGAACCTGATCGCCACCACCGAGCCCGTCTGGACGGCAGTAATCGCCTTCATCTTCCTGGGCGAACGTCTCACCTGGGTGCAGGTGGGTGGCAGCGCGATGGTGCTGGGAGGAGTGGTGCTGCTCAGGGTGTATGAGGGCTGGTTGAACAGGGTTTGACCGCGCACAAAATATTGTATACTCGCCCCATGGAACTCACCCTCACCTTCCACGCCCCGGACCGGGAAACCTGGCGCCGCTGGCTCGAACAACACCACGCTGACGAGAAAGAAGTCTGGCTGGTCTTTTACAAAGCGCATACCGGCCGAGCCTGCGTCTCCTACGAAGAGTCTGTCGAAGAAGCCTTGTGCTTCGGCTGGATAGACAGCCTGGTTCAGAGAATTGACGAGGACCGCTACGCCCAGAAATTCACCCCGCGCCGGATTGGCTCGGCCTGGTCGGACACGAACAAGCGCCGCGTGGCGAAGGTCATCGCCGAGGGGCGCATGACTCCCGCCGGGCTGGCGAAGATCACCTACCCGCTCGACGCTCCCCTGCCGCCGCCTGCCAAAAAGGAACTCATCCTCCCCAGCTGGATCGCGGCAGGGTTGCAAACCAGTCCGCTGGCGTGGGAAAACTTCTCGAACCTGCCGCCCTCCCATAAGAAACGGTATGTCGCCTGGCTATCAAGCGGGAAAAAAGAGGAGACGCGCCAGCGGAATCTCCAGAAAGCCATCAAAATGCTGGAGGCAAACCAGCGATTGGAGATGAACACGCGTACTGGCGATGAAACGTATTAATAAAATTCCCGGCATCACCAAGACGCCGGGAAATCGCTTCATAACCCAATCCAAAACCACTAAAACAAATTGATCAACGCCTCGCTCGTCCAACGGAACAGCGCCATCGGGACGAAGGACAGCGCCACAGTCGCCAGCGCCATGAGGAGGGTGGTGAAGTTCAGCCAGGGTTCGCCCTCCTGAAGGGATTCCTGTTGGAAAATGTGATAATGGGCAGATGAATATACTAGATGGCACTGATCATCCTTTTTTATTCCTTGACAGTCTTCTCATTTTGACGTATAATGAGTGAGTAGTCAGTCATTTCAAAGATCGACGGAAGGAAATGAATTATGGTCCGCAAGCCCAGCCCTGAAAAGAGAGTCCAGTTCCAAGACGCCGCCCTGAGATTGTTCGTTGCTCACGGCGTCCAGCAGACCTCAACGGCCGCCATCGCCGCGGAGGCTGGGACGGCAGCCGGCACGCTCTTCCTCTACTTCCCCACCAAGCAGGACCTGATCAACCAGCTAACGCTCAAGATCGGACGGGAGCAATCGGAATATGTCAACAGCTTGCTGCAGCCATCACAGTCGGCGCGCGAGTCCTTCCTCGCCATCTGGAGCGGTTCGCTACAGTGGTTCCAGGATAACAGAGATGCCTACAAGTTATTCCAACAAGTGCGAACTACAAACTTGGTTGATGAGGAGACCGTGCGCGAATCCGAAACATACCTTGCCTACTTTTTCGAAGCGATCCAGAAAGGGATTGCCGAAGGCTGTCTCAAGAAGGTTCCTCTTGAGTTGATCGGCGAAATGCTCTATCACGGAATAGTTGCCGTCATGGATCTGATTGACCGACAGTCTGACCATGCTCGACAGGAAGAATACATCCAATCCGGTTTTGCCATCTTCTGGGATGGCATCAAAAAATAAATTCAAAGAAGGATTTTTCATGAGTACATCACTTTCAAAAACCATCATCATAGGGTTGTTTTTTCTCTTCATCCTAATCTCTGGTTTCGGGCTAAGCCGGTCGGGAAAGCCATACGGCACGCTCATCTTCAACATCCACAAGATGATCGGGCTGGCGGCAGGCATTTTCCTAATCGTGACGGTGGTCCGGATCGGCCAAACAGCGGCCCTGCGCTCAGTGGAGATCGGTGCCATCGTTGTCACCGCTCTGATTTTCGTCGGGCTGGTGGCTGCAGGCGGACTGCTGAGCGTCTTCGACACCGGCGGCATGGCAAATGCCAGCCAGGCGCTCCGAGCGGCAACCAAGGCGGTCCATCATGTACTTCCCTACCTGGCCATACTCTCCACCGTCGCGACGCTCTACCTATTGTTGAGCCACCGAATGTAAAACTTGATCTCCGAGGAGACAAAAACAGGACGGCAGTACCGTCCTGTGTCGATTCCAGAGAGAGCCTCGCTAGAACAGCGCCCCGCTCGCCCACTGGAACAGCGCCATTGGGACGCCAAGTTTTGGCTTAAACCGGTGCGTTACGACAAAAGCGCAGGCTTTAACCGTAGAGAAGTTCTGCTGCTCGAAAGGTTGATAACCGAGCACCTGGAAGAATTGTTGAGGAGTTGGCATGACTACTTTGGCTCTTGATGTCCGACTGGCGCAGATCCAGAATGTCAGCACGACAGACGATACTTTAACCGTTGACCTGTCCGATGGCCGGACAATTTCCGTGCCGTTGAACTGGTACCCGCGCCTCTCGCACGCCACACCCGAAGAACGCCTCAACTGGCGCCTGATCGGTCATGGCGAAGGCATCCACTGGCCAGATTTGGATGAAGATGTCAGCGCCGAAAACCTGATTTACGGTCAGCCATCCGGTGAAAGCCAGGCCTCCCTGTAAAAGTGGCAAGACAGCCGAAAGAAGAAGTAAAAAAACAGCCCCGTCCATCAAAAAAAGGACGGGGCTTGACTTATTATGCCTGATTAATAACTACCTCAACACCGCCCCACTCGCCCAACTAAACAACGCCATCGGGATGAAACTCAGCACAACTGTTGCCAGCGCCATCACGACGGTCGTGAAGTTCAGCCAGGGTTCACCCTCGGCCTGCGACTCGCCCTCTCGCATGTACATGACAACCACCACGCGCAGGTAGTAGTAGGCGGAGATGAGCGAGGTCAGCACGCCGATGACCGCCAGCCAGATGAACCCGCCCTCGATGGCGGCGCGGAACAGGAAGAACTTGCCAACCAGTCCCAGCGTTGGGGGCATGCCGGTGAAGGAGAGCATGAAGACGGTCATGGCGGCAGCCAGCAGCGGCTTGCGCCTCCCAAGACCGGCAAAGTCGTTGATCTCCAGCCCCTTGGCGTCCGGTTTCTCCAGCGCCATGACCACCGACCAGGCCCCGAAGGAGGTCACGGCGTAGGCCACCAGGTAGAACAACGCCGAAGCGACCGAGTCCGCGGCCACGGCGGGGTTGCCGTAGGCCACCAGCGCCATCAGGATGTAACCGGCGTGGGCGATGCTGGAATAGGCTAACATGCGCTTGATATTGGTTTGCGAGATGGCGATGAGGTTGCCGATGAACATCGTCAGGGCGGCGAGGACCCACAGGACGGGCGTCAGGTCCGCGCTCAGGGAGGGGAAGGCCAGGACGAAGATGCGCAGCAGGGCGGCAAACCCGGCGGCTTTCGCTCCCACGGACATGAACGCGGTCACCGGGGTGGGCGCGCCCTGGTACACATCGGGGGTCCACATGTGGAACGGGACCGCGGCGACTTTGAAGCCGAACCCAACCAGGATGAGCGCCGCGCCGATGGTCAGGAGCAAGTTGGAGGCGCTGCCCTGCAAAGTCCCCGTAGGGGGAACCTGTTGAAGGATCCCGGAAGAGGCTGAGGAGCAGGGTGTAGAACTCGCCGCGCTCAAGACCCATGCGCTTGAGGTAGCCGTAGGCGACTGCCACGCCGAGCAGGCCGGAACCGAGGAACAGGACGCTCAGGAAGGTCGAGAAGCCGTCCAGCGTGACCATGCCGCTGAAGCCAGAGGCTTCACTCCCGGCCTGCATAATGGTCAATCCCATGGACACGGCCAGCCCGGCGGCTGCCAGCAGAGCCGTCCAGCCTTTGCGGCCTTCCGGGATGAACAGGTCCACCAGCAGGAGGGCGCAGGCCCAGATGACCAGGGCGAGCAGGGGGAGGATTGTTGTGAAATCGGATTGCGTCATACTTTCTCCAAACCACAGATGAAACGGACACTTGCACCTGCGGCAAGTGCAGGTGTAAACACAGATATAGAATCCGTGTTCATCTGTGTTTATCCGTGGTTAGTGAATGACCGACAATAACTTCTCCACTGCGGGAGCCATCAGTTCGAAGAACGGCTTGGGGTACAGGCCGATCCAGAAAATGAAGACCAAAATTGGGACGATGGTGATGATCTCGCGTGCGTTCAGGTCACGCAGGGCGTGTCCGTGCTGCCTGGCTTCTCCGACGATCGGGCCTTCGGGACCGAGGAACCTCTTCTGGAACATGTACAGGATGTAGATGGCAGCCATGATGACACCCGCTGCGGCGATCCCGGCGAACCAGGGCGAACCGATGGCCTGCGAGCCGAAGGCGCCGAGCAGGATGGTAAACTCGCCAACGAACCCGTTCAGGCCGGGCAGACCCATCGAGGACAGGGCGACAATCAGCATGATCGAGCCAAATACCGGCGTGATTTTCCACAATCCGCCATAGACAGCCATCTCGCGTGTGTGGGTCTGTTCGTAGATCATACCGACCAGGAGGAACATGGCGCCCGTGCTGTGACCGTGGTTGATCATTTGCAGGATGCCGCCCTCGATGCCCTGGGCATTCAGGGCGAACAGACCGAGCATGACGAAACCGAGGTGGCTGACCGAGGAGTAGGCGACCAGTTTCTTGACGTCCTTCTGGGCAAAGGAGACCGCCGCGCCGTAGATGATGCCGATGACCGCCAGAAGCGCGATCCATGGGGCCGCTTTGACGGCCGCGTCGGGGAACAACGGAATATTGAACCGGATGAAGCCGTAGGTGCCCATCTTTAGCAAAACGCCCGCCAGGATGACGGAACCCGCAGTGGGAGCTTCCACGTGGGCATCCGGCAGCCAGGAGTGCAGCGGCCACATCGGTACTTTGATAGCGAAGGCCGCGGCGAAGGCCAGGAAGAGCAGCATTTGGGCGCCGAAGGCAATCGC
>JACQYE010000110.1 GCA_016208355.1 Chloroflexota bacterium
CGCCGAAGTCGTCCAGGTTGCGGGTGTGCGTCCGTTCGTAGAGCACGCCGACCAGGAAGAACATGCCTGCGGCTGAAAGGCCGTGGTTGAACATCTGGACCACCGCGCCGTTCAGGGCGATGTTCGCGTCGAGCGTGCCGGACGCCTTGGCTGACGCGGCGATCCCAAGCAGCACAAACCCCATGTGGTTGACTGACGAATAGGCGACCAGCCGTTTGAAGTCCTTTTGACCGTATGATGCGAACGCCCCGAAGACAATTGCCATCACCGCCAGGAACGCCAGCGCCCCGGCGTATTTCGCCGATTCAGCCGGGTAGAGGGGCAGGACCAGCCGCAGGAACCCGTACGCGCCAAGTTTCAGCAATACACCCGCCAGGATCATCGAACCGGCAGTTGGGGCTTCGGTGTGGGCGTCCGGCAGCCAGGTGTGGAACGGCCAGACCGGAACCTTGATGGCAAAAGCGATGACGAACGCCCAGAACGCCACCACCTTGACCGTCGCCACGGGCAGACCTAGGAGAGTCCCTTGCAGAGCAGTCCATTGTGCGGTCAGGGTGGGCAGGTCGTAGGTTTTGAAAAGCACGCCAAGTAACTGGATGGCGAGCAGGAGTCCAAGCGACCCGGCCATGGTGTAGATCATGAATTTAAGCGAGGCATAATTGCGCGACTGGACCTTGATGCCTTTCCAAATCTCGCGCTCGCCTTTCTCGCTCCCCCACTGGTTGATGAGGAAGTACATCGGGACGAGGCCAATTTCCCAGAAGACAAAGAAGATGAGCAGGTCGAGCGCCATGAACACGCCCAACATGCCGGTCTCCAGCAGGAGGAACAGGAACATGTAGGCTTTGAGGCGGTCGGTGATATTGAAGGAAGCCAGCAGCGCGACAGGCGTCAGGAGCGTGGTCAGCAGCACCATGGTCAGCGAGAGGCCGTCCACGCCCAGATGGAAGGTCGAGTTGATGGCCGCATACCAGGCGTATTGTTCCTCGAACTGGAAGCCTTCCAATCCTGCTTTGAACTGCGTCCAAAGGATGATTGTCAGCACAAAGGGGACCAGGCTCATGCCCAGCGCTGTCCAGCGGACGGCTTTCAGGTTGTCTTTGGGTAAGAACAACACTGTAACCGCCGCCAGGACGGGGAAGAACAGGATCAGGGTCAGGATGTGATCGAGAATAAATTGCATCATTTGCTCCACGTTATTGAGGGGACGGCTCCCACGCCGTCCGACAGGGCATGGGAGCCCTGTCTACAATCCGTCTATCCAATCAGGAAATAGTACAGCACAGCAAAAATAACCAGCACGACCATCGAGACGACCATGTAATACTGGATGCGTCCCGCCTGGATCTTGTAGGCCGGTTTAACGAACAGGAAATCGTAGGCCTCGTCGAAGTACCACTTGTTCTTCAAGACCGGGAGCTGCAGGAAATCCTGCTTGGGGGTTTCGACTTTACGATAGACCAGCCACCCGAAGAACAGTCCGCCCAGAGCAACGAACAGCGAGGTCGCCAAAGGTATCCAGCTGAATTCTAGCGCTTCAGGATGTTCCGCCAGGGTGCTGCCTACGAACTCGTGAAACCAGTTGGGCACGATCCCGCCCAGACCGGGGAAATGCTCCGGGATCCCAGACCATCCAAACCCGACGGCAAAGACTGCCAGGATGACGAGCGGCAGGGTCATGGTCCAGGGAGTTTCACTGGCATGTTCAGCGGCTTTCGTGCGCGGTTCGCCGAAGAAGGTCAGGGTGATCTGGCGCATGGTGTAGAAAGCCGTGAAGAAAGCCGCCACCGCCAGGGTGATGAACACCGCCATATGCCCGTGACCGAAGGCGTCGGCCAGGATCTCATCCTTCGACCAGAAGCCCGCCGTCAGCACCGGGAAATCGGACAGGGCAAAGCCGCCGATGAGGAAGGTCCAGAAGGTGATGGGCATCTTCTTGCGCAAGCCGCCCATGTTGAACATGTCCTGCGGGTCCACCGAGTGGTCGCCGGTGTGCAGGACGCCGTGTTCCATGCCGTGGATGACCGAACCGGAACCGAGGAAGAGCAGCGCCTTGAAGAAGGCGTGGGTCACCAGATGGAACGCGGCCGCGACGTACGCGCCGATGCCGAGGGCGGCAATCATAAAGCCCAGTTGGGAAATCGTCGAGTAAGCCAGCACGCGCTTGATGTCGTTCTGCGCGACTGCAATGGTCGCGGCAAAAATGGCCGTGAACGCGCCAATGAAGGCCACGACGGTCATTGTGTTGGCATCCAGACTCAGGAGCGGGAACATGCGGATGGCGACATACACGCCCGCCGAGACCATCGTCGCCGCATGGATCATGGCACTGACCGGGGTCGGGCCTTCCATGGCATCCGGCAGCCAGACGTGCAGCGGCCACTGCGCTGACTTACCGACGGTGCCGATGAAGAGCAGCAGGCCGATGAGGCCCGCGCCCGAAAGGCCCAGGATGGGTGTAGAGATGCTCACCAGGTGCGCCAGCATTTCTTCGGTAAAGATTTCAGAGAAAGTGAGCGTGCCGGTGGCAGAATACAGGAAGGCGATGCCGAGCAGCATGAACACGTCGCCGATGCGGGTGGTCATGAAGGCTTTGACTGCCGCATTGCGCGCCGAGGGCTTGCCATACCAAAAGCCAATCAAAAGATAAGAGCACAGGCCCATGATCTCCCAACCGACGAACATGGTCAGCAGGTTATTGGAGACCACCAGCGTGAACATGCCAAAGGCGAACAGGCCAATGAAGGCAAAGAAGCGCGAGTACATCGGCTCGATGGAAGGGACGGTGTGTTTTCCTGCCCCAGGTTTGTTGGGGTTGCCGTGCTCGGTCACCGTCGCGCCGTGCGGCGGCAGGCCGGGGTGGTCGTGGTCGCCCTTCGGCTGGCCGAAGTTGTGGTAGCCGATGCTGTAGATAAAGATCATCAGCACCGTCCAGGCCACGAAGAAGAGCGTCACCGCGCCGAGCGGGTCAATGCGCACGCCGATCTGGAGCCAGGTGTCGCCGGTCGGCAGCCAGTTGATAGCAGACTCGAAGATATGCTTGCCAAACTCTTCCACGCCCAGGGCCTTGATAAAGACGATCATGCTCCCCAGCCAGGAAAGCCCTGCCGCGCCGACGGCGATTCCGTGGCTGAGAGCCTTGTTCTTGTTGGTAAACAGGATGATCGCAAAAAAAGCCAGCAGGGGCGGAAGAGGAAGGAGCCAGATAATCAAATTCATGAAGCCTCCGGAAGGAAAAAACAAAAAGCGAAAAACAAAACGCTCCTTTTGCTTTTTGTTTTTTGTATTTCTTCTACCATTTCATCAGGTCAATTTCATCGGCCACCACCGTCTTGCGGCGGCGGTAGACCGAGATGATCAGCGCCAGGCCAACGGCCACTTCCGCTGCGGCAACCGCGAAGACGATCACGGCGAACGCCTGTCCGGCCATCTGCGCCGGGTCGAGGTAGCGCCAGAAAGCCACCAGGTTGATATTGACGGCGTTCAGCATCAGTTCAACACCGAGCAGGATGGCGATGGCATTCCTGCGGGAAAGGACGCCGAACAGGCCGATGCAGAACAGGGCGGCGGCCAGGATCAGGTACCAGGAAAGCGGGATACTCATGTCAGGCTCCTATGGTTTCTTCCCGGCACCGGCGAGATAGACCGCGCCGACCAGCGCCGCCAGCAGGAGAACGGAAGCCACCTCGAACGGCAGGACGTAGGCATTCGGGGACACCAGGGCTGTACCCAGCACCCGGACGGCGTCAAACCCTTCGGGCAGCGCGGCAGGCACCCGGTCCGCGCCCGGGACGCCGAGGATGAGGAACACCAGCCCGGCCAGGATAAGAAGTCCGAGCAGGGCGGGAAGCCACCAGTTGGAGCGCGTCTGCTGTCCCTGGTCACGCATCTCGCGGCGGGTCAGCATGACGGCGAAGATGAACAGGATGGCGATTGCGCCGATGTAGACCACCACCTGGACAACCGCCAGGAAACTGGCCTGCAGCATGGCGTAGAGGACGGCCACCCCGAAGAGCGTCACCACCAGCCACAGGGCGGCGTGCAGGAGTTTACGGGTGGACACCACCATCAAGGCGGAGAGGAGGATGAGCGCACCGGTCAGGAGGAAGATGATTTTTTCGGCAGTCATGGGAACTGCTCCTAATTTTTCACGGGCTGCGGCGAAAGTTTTTCTTCCGCCTTGCGCTGTTTGCGGGAATTGGCGCGCAGGATTTCGATCGTGCCCGAGGCGATGACGACATTCGAGGCGAACATGCCCAGGGCGTACTGCCAGGTGGGCAGGTCTATCAGGACCTTGTGCAGGATGGCCGGGGTCGCCAGCGCCACCAGCGAGAGGGGCACGAGGAACTTCCAGTTGAAGGCCAGCATGTGGTCAATGCGGATGCGCGGCAGGGAGTACTTGACCCACATGATCGCCCAGTACCCGAACATGGCTTTGGCGATGAATACCGCCGCCTCAATGAAGGGATTGGTCAGCCAGCCGAACCCGGCCACTTTCTCCAGCCCGAAGAAGCCGCCATAGCCGCCGAAGAACAGTACGGCCATGAAACCGCCGAAGGTAAAAGCGTGCAGGAGTTCGCTGGCGTAGAACCAGCCGAATTTCATGCCGGAGTATTCCACGTTGAACCCGGCGGTGAGTTCGGACTCGGCCTCGATCAGGTCGAAGGGGGTGCGCCCCAGTTCGGCGATGGCGCTGATGAAAAAGATGAGGAAACCCAGCGGCGAGAGGATGGCAAACCAGAGGCCGTCTTGCGCCTGGGTGATGCCCTGCACGCTCATCGTATCCGCCAGGATGGTGGGGATGAGCAGGACGACGACCATCGGGATCTCGTAGGAGACCATGTTCGCCACCATGCGAAAAGCGCCCACCAGCGCGTACTTGTTGTTGGACGACCAGCCCGCCATGATGATGGCCAGCGTCCCGAGGGCGCCGGCCGCCACCAGGTAGAGCAGGGCAACGTTCATGTCCACGCCGAAGATTTTCGAGGAAAGCGGCAGGATGGCCCACAGGGCAATGACCGACACCGCCGCCAGCACCGGGGCGATGTTGAAGATGACCTTGTCCGCACCGGCAGGGGTGATGTCTTCCTTGATGACAAGTTTGATGATGTCGGCGAAAGGCTGGATCAGGCCAAACGGTCCGAGCCGGTTCGGGCCTAGACGGTCCTGGAAGCGCGCCACCACCTTGCGTTCCACCCACACCAGGCCGATATCCAACACCATTGCAAAGACGATCAGCACCGTGATGCCGATGACGTAGACGAGGATGGTCGCCAGCGCGTCCGGAAGCCCCCAGCCGGTCAGCAGGCCGGTCAGCCAGTCGGCGATGAAATTTACCGGGTTGTTCAGAAAATCCGCAAATGTCATGGATGATTACTCCCAAGAGAGTGTTTTGAAATTCTTTTTTTACCACAGATGAACACAGATAAAAGGGATTTGGACATTTCCAACAGGATTTTATCTAAAAATCAGTGTTCATCTGCGTTTACATCGTACCCGTAGGGTATCTGTGGTTTCTTTTGATTTACTAAACACTCTCTAAGACAACGAAAAGGCTGAAAATCTTCAGCCTTTATACGTCACCCTTGTCCGGTTATGCCCACTCCAGCATCCCTTTGCGCCAGGCATACACCAGCCCGGCGACCAGGATTCCAATAAAAAGGATACCCTCCAGCACCACGAAGAGCGGCAGCCGGTTCAGTGACAGCGCCCAGGGGAACAGGAACACCGTTTCCACGTCGAAGAGCAGGAAGACCAGGGCAAAGATGTAGTATTGCGCCTTGAACTGCACCCAGGAGTCCCCCACCGTTTCGATGCCGCATTCGTATGTGCTTTGCTTGATCGGATTGGGCTTGTGCGGCGAGATAAAGCGCGCAATCACCAGAGGAACGATCGGGACGATGATACCAATCACAAGGAACAGCCCGATGTAGATCCATTCGTTCTGCATAGAGGCTCCATACAAAAAATAAAATTGTCACCCAATGGCATGACGGGCGAATTTTACCATAAAGGAAACACATCACAAATAATCGTGTTTCACGAATTTCATATTATTTTCATCATATTTATCGTTTGTGCTTTTATGAACTATCTCTTGCCACCATTTTCAGAGATTGCCCATGCTCCAGGAGGATTTTTTATTGTAGAATAGGATAATGGTTAATGGTGAATGGTCAGTCACCTCAAAGGGAGATGCCATGAAGGTCTTTCTCAGTTCCACCTACCTTGACTTGATCGAACATCGTATCATCCCCGCAGGGGACAAAGCCGCGCATGACGCGCCATGCCCGCCCGACGATGCCCTATAGGGTGCTTCCGCGAAATCGTCAGGCTATAATTACAAAGCCCGCTGCCCTAAAGGGTGCTTCGCGAAAGCGGACTAGCCAACCTTGGTCGGCTTCGTAAAAATAGCACGGGGATTCATCCCCGTGCGGAGGCAATGCCATGAAAGTCTTCATCTCCTCCACCTACACCGACTTGATCGAACATCGCCAAGCCGCGCACGACGCGCTGGAGCAACTTGGC
>JACQYE010000111.1 GCA_016208355.1 Chloroflexota bacterium
AGATTTTTGAAAATAATAACGGCTTGTCATGGGGAAAACAATTTCAAACTATTTTTCAACAAAACCCACCTTCAGCTAATTTGCCTGAGAAACCCGCGAAAAAATGAAAGTAAGTGTAGCAAGATAGATGCTGCAAAAGAGATAATTTCCAAAAAAGGGTAGTGATAAAACAAAGGCCGTTCACGAAGAAGAGGCGGCCTTTTTGTGTGTCCAAATTCAGATTAAGGGGTGATTAGGATGAAAGTTTGGAGACAAAGATGCGCTCTCAAAGCGATTGGATTGTATAATCTGCCTATGCCTCATATCTCCCTCCGCTTCAAAGCCATCCTGTTGGCCCTCTTTGTCACCATTCTCTGGTCCTCTTCCGGGGTGCTGATCAAGATTGGCCTGCGCAACAGCCTGCCAGCCATTACCTTCGCCGGGCTGCGTTACACACTGGCGTTTCTCTGCCTCACGCCGTTCGTGTTGTTCAATCCTTCCCAGCGGGAAGCGCTGAAACGACTCACGCCGAAAGAGTGGGGAAAATTATCCCTGCTGGGCGTGGTGTTTTACACGATCACCCAGAGCGCCATGTTCCTGGCGCTGGCGGCCCTGCCTGCCAATATGGTCAGTTTGCTGCTCAACCTGACTTCGATATTCGTCGGAATTGCCGGTATCTTCCTGCTCAAGGAACGCCCATCGCCGCTCCAGTGGGTCGGGATCGGGCTGGCAGCCCTGGGCGTGGGCGTCTACTTTTTCCCCGTTGCCCTGCCTCAGGCGCAGATTGTAGGCGTGGGGATTGGATTGTTCTGCATGGCGATGAACGTGGCTTCTTCCCTGTTCGGCCGGGAAGTGAACCGGAGCGCGAAACTCCCGCCGCTGGTGGTCACCTTCGTCAGCATGGGCGTTGGGTCGGTGTTGATGCTCGTCACCGGGCTGGCAGTCCAGGGGGCCGGCGCGCTGACGGGTACAGACTGGCTCATCATCGCCTGGTTGGCCGTTGTCAATACCGCCCTGGCGTTCACACTCTGGAACCGATCCCTGCAGGTGCTAACGGCAGTCGAGTCGTCCATCCTCAACAGCCTGATGATGCCGCAGATCGCCATCCTCGCCTTCGTCTTTCTCGGCGAAGGGTTGACCACCAAAGATATCGCCGGGCTGGCCCTGGTGGGGATTGGGACTATCATCGTGCAACTTAAACCACGCAAGAACATGTAAAATAGGACCATGGTTCCTCCTGCCCTGCCTTCCGGATTCGCTTTCTCCCAATCTTCCCTGCAAGATTACAGCGACTGCCCGCGCCGCTTCGAACTGCGTTACCTCCAACATTTACAATGGCCCGCTGTCGAGGCCGAACCTGTGCTGGATAACGAACGCCGCCAACAGGAGGGGCAATTCTTCCACCGCCTGGTCCAGCAACACGTCATCGGCGTCCCGGCGGAGAAATTGGCGCAGCTGGCCTCGACCCCGAACCTGCGCCGCTGGTGGGAGAATTACCTGGGGGTTGATTTCAATCTCTCTGGCTACGCGAAGTATACGGAAATGACTCTCTCCGCCCCTCTCGGCGGGTATCGCCTGCTTGCCAAATATGATCTGCTCGCAGTTCAAACGGGCAAAGCCATCATTCTGGATTGGAAAACATACGCCAAACGCCAGCGCAACGAATGGATGGCCGCCCGTCTCCAGACGCGCGTCTACCGGGCGTTGCTCGTGCAGGCCGGAGCATACCTGAACGGCGGTAAGCCCTTCGAGCCGGAGCAAGTCGAGATAACCTACTGGTATGCCGACTTTCCATCCGAACCAGCGCGCTTCCCTTACAACGCCGCCCAGTTCAAACGCGAGGGGGATGCGCTCGTCAAACTGGTAGGCGACATCTCCACCGCGGCGGAATTCCCCAAAACCGACGATGAAAAAAAGTGCGCCTATTGCGTCTATCGCTCCTACTGCGAGCGCGGCGTCACTGCGGGCGAAGGGGAAGATCTCGAAGCCGAATTCGCCGAACCAGATATCAATTTAGAACAGATTCAAGAAATCGCGTTTTAACTTTCGACTCTCCGCCACTTAGCGGTTTATCACGTATGAACTGGATAGACGCACCCACCCCCACGGCTCCCCTCCTGCCGGGACTGCACCCACTCGTGGCGCAGACACTTGCCCAGCGCGGCATCACCACATCCGGGGCGGCGCAGGCATTCCTTGATCCTGCGCGATACGACCCGGCGCCTGCCACCGCGCTGCCGGGCATCGAGGCGGCAGTGGAGCGACTCTCTGCCGCAGCCCGCGCCCGGGAACGAATCTGCGTCTGGGGCGACTTCGACGTGGACGGTCAGACCGCCACCGCCCTGCTTGTCCAGGCCCTGCGCGCCCTTGGAGCGGACGCGATCTACCATATCCCAGTCCGTTCCCGCGAGAGTCATGGGGTCAATCTCACATCCTTGCAGGAAATAATTGACGGGGGGGCGCAACTCATCCTGACTTGCGACACCGGCATCACCGCCCATGAGGCGACCCAATACGCCCGCAGCCGTGGCGTGGATATGATCATCACCGACCATCACGACCTGCCTCCGCGCATCCCAAAGACGCTGGCCGTTGTCAACCCCAAAATGCTTCCTGCCAGCCATCCGCTCGCTTCGCTGGCAGGCGTGGGTGTGGCCTATAAACTGGCTGAAGCGCTGCTTCAACAATCTGCTGCCAGCCTCCAGTCCCCAGAGTTGCTCGACCTGGCAGCCCTGGGATTGGTCGCCGATTTGGCCTTGTTAACAGGAGACACACGCTATCTCGTGCAAAAGGGACTGGAAGCGTTGCGCACCACGCGGCGGCTTGGCTTGCAAACAATGTATGAACTTGCCGAACTTCAGCCAGAGACCATCAACGAGTCGCATATCGGATTCACACTCGCGCCGCGCCTCAACGCCCTCGGCCGCCTGGGAGATGCCAACCCCATCGTGGATTTCCTGCTGACATCTGACAGCGCCCGGGCACGGGTGCTGGCAACCCAACTCGAAAACTACAACGCCCAGCGCAAATTGCTCACCGACCAGGTGGCCCAGGCTGCCGAAGCACTCCTGCGCGCCGACCCCTCCCTGCTGGCCGCGCCAGTCATCATCGTCGGGCACCCGTCCTGGCCGGGAGGGGTCATCGGCATCGCCGCGGCGCGGCTGGTGGAGCGATATGGCAAGCCAGCCATCGTCTTCTCCACCCCGCCGGACGAACCGGTGCGCGGGTCGGCGCGGTCTGTGGAAGGGCTTCACATCACCGAGGCCATTGCCGCCCAGTCCGACCTGCTGCTCAACTTCGGCGGGCACCCAATGGCCGCCGGACTCTCGCTCGCGCCCGAAAACCTGCCCGCCTTCTATAAGCGCATGGTCAGGACGGTCGAAAAGTTACAGGGAATAGCGCAACGGGAAGAACCCATGTTGGTGATTGACGCCTGGCTCTCGCTCCCCGATCTGACCCTCGACCTGGCTGCCGCGATTGAACAGATCGCCCCCTTCGGACCTGGCAATCCCAGACTCGTCCTTGCCAGTCGCGGCCTGACCCTCGGAAGCGCCGCCCCATTGGGGCGTAACAAGGAACACATGAAACTGACCGTGGCGGACGATGCCGGGAATACCCGGCAAGTCTTGTGGTGGGATGGCGGGAACGAGGATCTTCCGGAAGGGAAATTCGACCTGGCCTACACCGTCCGCGCTTCGGATTGGCGTGGCAGTCGCCAAATCCAGGCAGAGTTTATCGGATTCCGCGTCGTTGAGGGGAAAAAAATCGAAGTAAAAAGTAAAAAACTGGAGGTGGTTGATTACCGCAATGAACGGGACACCAAAAGCATCCTGGCGGCTGCCAGCAGCCAGCCGTCCACTGTTATCTGGGTGGAGGGGGACGAGAAAGCGCGCGTGAGCGGGAAAGACCGCAACGACCTTGCCCCGGCCGATATGCTAGTCGTCTGGACGATCCCGCCATCCCCGGAAGAATTACATGCAGCCTTGGAAACCGTCCGCCCGAAGACCGTCTGGCTGGTTGCCGCCCACCCCCCAATCGAAATCACCGAAAACTTTATCGCCCGGCTGACCGGGCTTCTAAAATACGTTATCTCGCGTCGCAATGGGCGAGTCACTTACCTGCAACTGGCTGCGGCGACTGGTCAGCGCCTCACCACGGTGCGCAAGGGTCTTGCCTGGCTCGTGGCGCGTGGGACAATCAAAATCAAGCAGGAAAACGATGGTGAACTGTGGGTGACCACGGGTACATCCGTCAAAGACCCACCCGGCGCAGCGAAATTATGGCTGGAAATCCAATCCCTCCTGGCAGAGACCGCCGCCTACCGGGCGCATTTCAAGCACGCAGATAAAGACACCTTATTCTCCTGAAAACTGGTTACAATTGAATCATGCCATACGAAGAGGTCCAACACACTGCGGATTGGTGCCTGCGCGTCTGGGCTGCAGATTTACCTTCCCTGTTCGTGGAAGCGGCCCGGGGGATGAACGCGTTATCGGGCGCGCGGCAGACTCCCGGTCTACTCACGCGTCGGACCTTTGAATCTGCCGCGCCAGACCCGGAGAGTCTGCTCGTCTCTTTTCTATCCGAATTGGTTTATGCCGCCGAGCAAGAACACCTGGTCTTCGATAATTTCAAGGTGGAAGTTGATGGTCAAAAGGTGAAAATCGAGATGGGAGGTACCCCGCTGGCTTCGGTGGACAAGACCATCAAGGCGGTCACCTACCATAACCTGCACATCCGGCGCACGGAGCGCGGGCTGGAGGCGGAGATCGTGTTTGATGTTTAGAGCGAGAGTCGTAATTGGGTATTCGTAATTTGTAATACGGCAATCAGCGAGTCGCTGCACGACAAACATTCACGAATAACGAATTACGGTTCACGAATTGCGTTTTTCGCCCCTGGAGGAACCATGATAACCATCCAAGACCTCACCAGAATCTCCGACCACGAATGGGAAATCCCGAAAACTTTCCGCTCTGACATGCGTGTACCGGTGCGGCTGTTCGCCACGCGCGAACTGCTCGAACAGATCATGGGCGACAAGTCGCTGGAGCAAGCCGTCAATGCCGCCACCCTGCCAGGGCTGGTCGGCCACGTGGTCGTCATGCCCGACATGCACCAGGGCTATGGTTTCCCCATTGGCGGGGTGGCTGCCACCAAGTTTCCGCAGGGTGTCGTCTCGCCGGGGGGCATCGGCTACGACATCAACTGCGGCGTGCGCCTGCTGGCGTCGTCCATCGAGGCGGAGGCCGCCGCGCCGGAAATGAATACCCTCGCAAACTTACTCAACAAATACTGTCCCAGCGGCGTGGGTGTGGAGGGCGTGGTGCACGTCAACGTGCCGGAACTGGAACGGGTGATGCGTGAGGGCGCTCGCTGGGCGCGCAAGAATGGTTTTGCCAACGAGACCGACCTGGCACACACCGAGGAGGGCGGCTGCATCGAAGGGGCCAACGCGGCCAAGGTCAGTGACCGCGCCAAGGCACGCGGCCGCGAGCAGATCGGCTCGGTGGGCGCGGGAAACCATTTTGTCGAGGTAGACGTGGTCGAGGCGATCTTCGACCTGGAAACTGCCCGCGCCTTCGGCCTGTACGCAGGCTGTCTCGTGGCGCAAATCCACTGCGGCTCGCGCGGACTCGGCCACCAGGTCTGCACCGACTACGTGCAGGAATTCCAGGGCGCGGTGCGGCGCTACGGCATCGTACTACCTGACCGGGAACTGGTCTGCGCGCCGATGGACAGCCCGGAGGGTCAGGCTTACTTGGGAGCCATGCGCGCCGCGGCCAACTTCGCCTTTGCCAACCGGCAGATCCTGGCGCACTCCATCCGGCGTGCCTTCGAGGAGACCTTTGCCGGGAAGGAAAAAGGTTGGCATTTGAGTCAGGTATACGATATCTGCCACAACATGGGCAAACTGGAGATCCACGAGGTGGATGGGGAACGGATTAAAGTCTGTGTCCACCGCAAGGGCGCGACACGGGCGTTCGGCCCCGGAAGTCCCAGCCTGCCGCCCGAGTACCAGCAGACCGGCCAACCGGTGCTTGTCCCCGGCTCAATGGGAACAGCCTCATGGGTGCTGGCCGGGACAGAAGAGTCCATGCTACGCTCATTCGGTTCCTCCTGCCACGGCGCGGGGCGGACAATGAGCCGCGCCAAGGCCAAGCACGATGTGCGCGGCGAGGATTTGCGCCGCGGCCTGGAAGAGCGCGGCATCCACATCCGCGCCGGGAGCATGTCGGGGCTGGCGGAGGAAGCGCCGCAAGCCTACAAGGACGTGGACGCGGTGGTGGAAACCGTTACCGCGGTTGGGATTGCGCGCAAGGTAGCGCGCCTGCGTCCGCTGGCAGTGATAAAAGGTTGAGACTGCATGGGTGGACACGCCTCACCCAGGCGTGGAACAATCAGCGCGAGAATGGCGTCTGGAGCACAAATCAGTAAGGAGGTCCGAAATGAAGCGTTTTCACTTGATTATCTCCCTCGTCATCCTTTTGGCAGCCTGTACTGCCAATCCCCCGGATGTGCCTGTCACCAGCGAGCCAAATCCACCAATTTACAATCCCTATTCTCCCCTGCCGGGAGATGATGCCATGATACGCAGCCAGGTTTATCTCGATCTGGCAGAGATACTCATCATGGAAAGTTACCCGGTGCAGATTTCCCTGCACCTCACCGGAAACCTGCCCGATCCGTGCCACGACTTGCGCGTTGTCATCGGCCAGCCAGACGGAGAGAATCACATCAACGTGGAAGTATATTCGGTCGCCGATCCAATGACAATCTGTGTCGCCATGCTGGAACCGTTCGGTGTAAGCCTCAACCTCGGCAGTTTTCCTGCCGGGCACTATACGGTGCTGGTGAATGAAGAATTAATCGGCGAGTTCGACGCGTGACGAAAAGACCACCCTATTCCAACAAGGAACCCGGCGTCTTCAAGGCGCCGGGTTTTCGCTTTACTTCTCCAAAATCTGTGAAAGAAAGAGTTTCGTCCTGTCGGACTGCGGACGGGTGAAAATATCGTCGGGGGTGCCAGTCTCCACGATCAGCCCCTGGTCGAAGAAGTACATCCGGTCGGCAACGGCCTTGGCGAAACCCATTTCATGAGTCACCACCAGCATGGTCATGCCGGATTTCGCCAGTTCGGTCATCACGTCCAGCACTTCCTTGATCATTTCCGGGTCGAGGGCCGAAGTGGGTTCGTCGAACAGCATGATCTTTGGCTCCATCGCCAGGGCGCGGGCAATTGCCACACGCTGCTGCTGCCCGCCGGAGAGTTGACCGGGGAATTTGTCGGCCTGCTCCGGGATGCCCACCCGTTCGAGTAATTCTTTCGCCTTGGATTCAGCCTTTTCCTTCGACCATCTGCGCACCTGGATGGGCGACAGGGTGATATTCTGCATCACCGATAGATGCGGGAACAAGTTGAACGACTGAAACACCATCCCGGTCTCCATGCGGATTTTCTCTATATTGCGCATGTCGTTGATCAGTTCGATGCCATCCACGATGATCTGACCCTTCTGGTGGTCTTCCAGGTGGTTGATGCAACGGATGAAAGTGGATTTGCCTGATCCAGACGGGCCAAAGATAACGATCACCTCCCCCTTCTGCACTTCCATGTCAATCCCCTGCAGGGCATGGAAATGACCATACCATTTTTCTACACCACGGGCAATAATGATGGGTTCTTTTCGGCTCATCGTCTGCTCCTGAGAGGTATTTTCATAATTATAGAACATATCACCAGAATCGCAACCTGCAAATTCACCCCACTTCCGGGATACTGATGCTGGCAAACCGGGCATGCGTTAACTCGGCCAAGGATCTGACCGGCAGGCGGATGTTCAGCCCGCGCTGCCCGCCGCTGACGTGGACCTCGGCCCTGCCCTCCGCCTCCGAGGCTATGACCACCTGGAAGCCTTTGTTCAGCAAAGCCAGCGGCGAAATGCCCCCAGCCTGAAGGCCGGTTATCTGCTCGGCTTCGCGCTCCGTCGGCAGGGCTAATTTTTTCTCGCCCAGGGCCGCGGCCAGTTGTTTCAAGTCAACGCGGTGCGGCCCGGGAATGACCGCCAGGATGGGTTTCCCTTTCTCGCGGGTGACGACGATAGTCTTGTATACCAGCATCGGGTCCACACCCAGGAGTCGGGCAGTCGCTTCGGCGCCGAGTTTTTCAGCCGGCAGTTCAAAAGCGGTGTAAGGGATTTTTTTCGAGTCCAGCAGGCGGGTAACATTATTAACGGTCATGGCATCAATTATAATAGAACTCACCCGCCACATGAAAACCACCACCCCGCTCAACCTGAACGAACTGCTCGCGATCCTGCCGGACTACTACTCCCCTGCTGACAGGGAGCTGGTCCAGCGCGCCTACAAAGTGGCAGAAAAAGCCCACTCCGGGCAGAAGCGCGCCTCCGGTGAGCCGTACATCAACCACTGTCTGGCCGTGGCCTCCCTGCTGTGTGACTATTCCATGCCTGCCGACGTGATGGCCGCCGGTCTCCTGCACGATACCGTGGAAGATACCAAACTATCCATAGACGCCATCCGCCAGGATTTTGGGGAAGGCGTGGCCAACCTGGTGCAAGGGGTGACCAAGTTGACCCAGTTGCCGCGCGTCTCGCGCGGGGAGCACCCGGAGGAGACGCACGACCTCTCGGACGGGGGCAGTTCCGAGGTCCAGGACGAGGCAGATCTGCGCAATCGCAAGCGGGAACTCGCCATCGAAACCCTGCGGAAGACATTCCTGGCAATGGACAGCGATGTGCGTGTCGTCCTCATTAAGCTGGCTGATCGTCTTCACAACATGCGCACGTTGAGTTTCTTCCCGGAAGCCAAACGCCGCCGCATCGCCCAAGAAACGCTGGATATCTTTGCCCCGCTCGCCAACCGGCTGGGAATTTGGCAAATTAAATGGGAACTGGAAGACCTGGGATTCCGCCACACCAACCCGGAGAAGTACAAAGAAATCGCCGAGCAATTGGCTGTGCGCCGTGAGGCGCGCGAGGCGGAAATCGAAGAGCTCACAAAAGAGATTATCCGTCTCCTCGTACAGGCCGGGATCAAGGCGGAAATTTCCGGGCGACCAAAACACATCTACTCGATTTATAAGAAAATGATGGAAAAGGGCAAATCATTCGACCTGGTGCGGGATGTGCGCGGCGTGCGACTCATCGTGCCGGACGTGGCGGCCTGCTACGCTGCCCTGGGCATCATCCACACCCACTGGCGGCCCATCCCCGGCGAGTTCGACGATTACATCGCCGCGCCGAAGGACAATTTCTACCAATCCCTGCACACAGCCGTGATCTGCGATGACGGCAAACCGCTGGAAGTGCAGATCCGCACGGCTGGCATGCACGAGAACGCCGAACTGGGCATCGCCGCCCACTGGCGATATAAAGAAGGCGGCGCTCACGACAAGTATGACGAACGCATCAGTTGGCTGCGGCGTATCATGGAATGGCGCAGCGACGCGCAAGACGCCCAGGAATTCGTGGATAACATGAAGACCGACGTCTTCCAGGACCGCGTCTACGTCTTCACCCCGCGCGGCGATGTGATTGACCTGCCGGCCGGTTCCACACCGATTGACTTTGCCTATCACGTCCATACCTCGGTGGGCGACCGCTGCCGGGGAGCGAAGGTGAACGGCAAACTTGTCCCGCTGGATTACGTCATCCAAACCGGCGAGCAGTTGGAGATCCTGACATCCAAGCAGGGCGGCCCCAGCCGCGACTGGCTCAACCCCAGCCTGGGGCTGGTGCGCACCGCCAGCGCGCGCGGCAAGATCCGCAACTGGTTCAAGCGCCAGGATCGCGAGCAGAACCTGGCCCAGGGGCGGGCCATGCTCGAACGCGAACTGGATCGCCTTGGCATGACTGCGCTGGATGACAGCGCGCTTGCAGCCCTGGCGCGCCATTACGACCGGGCCGTGGAAGATTTCTACGTTGCTCTCGGCTGCGGCGACGTGACCATCGGACGGGTGCTCAACAAAATCCTGGAAGCCAAGGAACCCGATGACAGCCTAGTGGTTGTCCCACCGACAAGCGAACCAACCGTCTCGGATGCCGTTACGGTGCTCGGGTTGAAAGGCTTGCTCACCACCACGGCGCGTTGCTGCAATCCCACTTCAGGAGACCAGATTGTTGGTTACATCACGCGCGGCCACGGGGCCACCATACACCGCCAGGACTGTCCCAATATCCTGCGCATCCGCGACCGCGAGCGGCTGGTAAAAGTCTCCTGGGGGCAAAATGTGCGCACCTATCCCGTCCCCATCCGCATCTCGGCCTACGACCGGCAGGGGCTGATGGGCGACATCACCACCCTGCTCAACAGCGAATCAGTCAACATGATTGACGTGCAGGTGCGCGTCAGCAAGAACCACGCCGTCCTGCGCCTGGTCATCGAAGTCAAAGACATTGCCCAGTTGAGCCGTATCCTGGCGCGGCTGGAAAATTTGCCCAATGTCCTGGAGGCAGTGCGAGTCAAAGGGGGATGATGGTATAATGTCGCCGCCTCGCAGGAGGCGGTTATGTTATCTGTCCACGAAGCCCAACAACGCATCCTGAAACATTTCCAGCCGGTTGAGACCGAGACCAGCACCCTCGACCAGGCACGCGGGCGCGTCCTGGCAAAAGACATCATTGCTGGAACCGACCTCCCCCCATTCGATAATTCAGCCGTGGATGGCTTCGCCGTCCGGAGCGCGGACCTCACGCCGGCTTCCGCCTCCTCCTGGACCCTGCACGTGTCTGCCGATATCCGAGCCGGAGACTACCCCAGCGCTCCCCTGCAACCTGGCGAGTGCGCCCGCATCATGACCGGCGCGATGCTCCCACCCGGCGCAGACGCGGTGGTCATGGTGGAGGACACCGATTTCAAGGATCGCAATCCCGGAACGCCCGCGCCAGCGGAAGTGGTTATCCATAAACAGGCAAGACCCGGTGAGAGCGTCCGCCGCCGCGGGGATGACTTGCATCAGGGTAATAAAGTCCTCGAAGCCGGCACACGCTTGCGAGCACAGGAGATCGGCTTGCTCGCCATGCTCGGCCTGGCAAGCGTGACCGTCCACCGCAGGCCGCGCCTGGCGCTGCTCTCTTCGGGTGATGAACTGCTCCCGCTGGATACTCCCCTCTCCCCCGGCAAGATCCACGATGCCAACACCTACACACTTTCCGCGTTGGCGGAGGCGTCCGGCGTGGTGATCGTCAGCCTGGGCGTGGCCGCAGATACGGAAGCAGACGTCCGGACGAGGCTGGAGCGGGCGGTACATGTGAAAGCAGATGTTATCGTCTCGTCGGCAGGGGTCAGCGTGGGAGCGTTCGATTACGTCAAAGCCGTCCTCGAAGCAGACGGCGAACTGGACTTCTGG
>JACQYE010000112.1 GCA_016208355.1 Chloroflexota bacterium
ACAACAATTCTGGCATATGTGCCGCTGAAAAAAGGTTCCTGGTCACCAATCCCACCAATTCTGCCGACCAGTGAACCGTACGGGGAATAATTCAATAAACAGTTTGCGTTGAGTTCTGCCGGGGTACATATCTTGTCCTGGCCTAGCGGGTTGTTGCCCTCGGTTTGACTTGTTCGCGATTTGACCAGACCGGAAGAGGTGAAGATCAGTACCTGGTCCTTGTATACCTGGATGCCCGTGTCCACCCAACCCTGCGTGGCAGAGACAATGACGATGTATGGCGTGGATGTCGCGGTCGGGCGCGAGGCTTTGGTGTTAGTCGGTGTTGCATTGGCAGGTAGAAGCCCTGCAATCCCTCCCTGGGAAACAAACCAGATGATTCCGGCAAGGAAGCATAAGACTACCAGTCCTAAGGCAATCAAGCCAACCACTAGGCCGGTGCGTTTTGGCTTGGCGGTTGGCCGGGTAGCCTGAGGTGGCGCTGGCGCGGCGACTGGAGGCGGTTTGCTCACCAATGAGGTATTGCAATAGGGACAGACGATTGCATCCCCCGGAATTTCCTCGGCGCACATCGGGCATTTTTTTGTCGTATCCATTGTTGTTCTCTCTCAGTCACCACTTGCGGCGTCCAGTGCGGCCTCGATGATGGTCTGGAAGACGCTGAAATCTTTGGCGCCATTTATGATTTGTCCGTTCACATAAAATGTAGGCGCACCGGCGATATTTTTTTGCTGGACCTCCAGCAGGTCCAGATTCACCCGTCCGAGATACTTATCTCCGGAATAACACTCTTGGAATTGATCTATATTCAAGTCAAGGGTGTATGCAAAAGCCAGCAATTTGGCGTCGGTGAATACACCGCTGTTCACATCTCCCATATTGACGAACAGGATGTCGTGGTATTCCCAGAATCGATTCTGATCTGCGGCGCAATAGGCAGCTTCGGCGGCTGCGCCCGACTCCGGACCGAGATAACTGCCCAGCGTGTGAAAGATGTAATAAACTTTGCCGGTGGCTATGTAATCGTCAATGATCTGCGGCAGCGTTTCCTCGACGAATAAGGCACAATAGTGACATTGAAAATCCGAATATTCTTCGATCACTACCGGCGCGTTGGGGTCACCCATGGCATTGCCATCAGCCATGGGATAAGCGGAGGTTTGAGCGGGCAGGGCCACTCCCACAGAGGCGAGCGCTTCAGCCAGGCTGTCGCGGAAAAACCACAACCCGGCGCCACAGGCGATGCAACCCAATAAGAGGGAGGCGGCGATGAGACCAATCGCTAGTCCGGTGCGTTTTGGCTTGATGGCTGGCTGGATGGTCTGCGGCAGGGGATGCGCCTCGGGAGATGTGGGTTTGCCACCGAGAGGAGTGTTGCAATAGAGGCAGACCTGGGCATTGACAGGTATTTCCTCGGCGCACATGGGGCATTTTTTTGTTTGTGCAACCATCTCGTCCTCTCCTGCTAATATTTCACATCGTCTAGTGAATAGCGGCCCTGGTATGCTCGCACCGCGCTGACCAGTTCTGAATCTGAGATTTCGCGCCCGGCCTCGCCTAACAATAGCTTGAGCAGTTGGGCGTTGACCTGTTTCATGCGGGTTGGCATGGGCAGGCGTTTGTTAAATAAAATCTGATCGCGGTTATCAATCACGGCGAAGTCAATATCCTGTTGCATACACAGGTATTCATATTTGCAGCGCTGGGCATTGCCGCGTGGGTATAGGGGTGCGCCCAAGGCTTCCACCTGGAATGGGCTTTTGGGATTGTCCCATATCTTGGCATAGACGATGGCCAGCGGCGGGCGGGTATCGCTAAGCATGGTGGTGATGTCAATTCGAACGGTTTGCAGAACGTTGGAATTGGCAAAGTCGCCGCCAGCATCCCGCAGGAACAATGTCGCCCGCGGTCTCAACCCGTCCCGGGTCGGTATTACGTAACCAGCTTTAAGCTGGGCAGAAATGGCTGGATGGACGGATTTGATCCCCGGTTTCCACGGCGGCAGGAGGAACAACCCGTCCCAGGCCTCCCAACCGTCGAGGGCGAATCGAGCCAACAGGAATTCAGGATGCGCCTGAACCAATTTCTCCATCTCTTCCCGCCCGCTTTTATATTGCATGGCCAGATGCAGGGCGGAGGCATAGGCATATTGTAAGAACAAATCGTTCGGCTGGAGTTTGTACGCTTCTCCCAACTTTTCGGCTGCTACCATGGACTGAGAGTCTGTTCCGCCGACTTTGACGTAGCCCATCCCCGGTTTATATTGGATGACTTTGTTTTCGATGATCTCCAGTGCTTCGGCGACCAACTTCAGCGCATCATTCGATTGGGACGGTCGAACGGGTAAAGGTTGCGCGGCGATGGCAGGTGCGGGGCCAGACGTGAGGATTGTTTTGCAGAAACGACAGATCTTCGCCTCGGCCTTGATCGTCTGCCCGCAGGAGGGGCATTGTTTAGTGTCAGCGGCGCTCTCTGCCTGGGGGGCTTTTACTTGCGCGGCGATTGGTGCTGGGGCATAAGCGTCAAGGTTCGTCCGGCAGAAACGACAGATCTTCGCCTCGGCCTTGATCGTCTGTCCGCAGGAGGGGCATTGTTTGGTCCCGGAAGCGATCTGGACTTCGGGTGCAATGACCTGCGCGGCAGCTTTTTCCGAGGTGGGTTTTATCGGCCTTACAGCGGGCGCTTGCAACAAGCGGCTCTCCACGTGGAGGTCGGCCGGTTCCCCCCCGCAACGTTTGCATTTCCCGTCATCATTCACCTCTACGATTTCGTGGTCGGTCAGGCAATAGCCCCTGACGATCACTGTGAAGGTGGCCCGGCAGAAGCGGCATAATTTGGCCCCGGCCTTGATCGTATTCCCGCAGATCGGGCATTGCCTTTCCTCGCTGATCGAAACGGTGACCGGCGCCTTTTCCGCTTCGGTGACCGGCATTGTGGCAACTGTCTTTGGAGGGGCGGCGGGGGATGGCGCGGGAGTTGCGGGAGGCTTGGCTGCTGCGGGAATGACCCCCGGGGGGGCGGCTACAGGTGTCTGCGGAGGGACCGTTTGGGAAGGCGCGGCAGGCTGCGGTGTCGCTGGAAGGGGCGTGGTCGTTATGGCAGCGGCGCGCCGGTTGCGGATCCGGAAGAAGAGCCGCATCCCAAAGGTGAAAAGTACAAAGGCGGCGGCCACGCTCAGGAACAGGATAACGTTACCCTCTTCCAGGGCAGCGGCCAGTTCGCCGCGCGGGTTGATGAGTGTGTGGTAGAACACAAAGGTAACGAGGACAAGCAGACCAATCCATAGCCAGCGACTCTTGCGTTTCAGCGAATGGCCGAAACTGCCGGGAAAGCCGAGCATCTGGATAAACAGGTTTTCCAGGGCGACGGCAAAGATGACCAGCAGGATGGCTTCCAGCCCGCCCAGCAGGCTGGTGAGCATTTCCGGGAGGCCCAACTTAAGCAGCAGACTGGTCGCTACAGTTGGCAGCCAGACAACGAGCCCGATGATGATAAAGGTGAGACCACTGATTCTAAGCAGGGTATCGCGCTTGGGTTCATCAAATTGATTCTCGTCTGTTTCCAGGGCCTCAGGCGTTCCGAACATCAGGCCTGGGACGAGGGACAGGATGCGGGTGGCGGTCATGGAGAGCGCCGCGAGCAGGATGTTGGTTGGCCGGACTTTGAGTTCGGCGGGCAGACCCCAGCGGCGGATGCGCCGCCATTGCAGGATGTCGTCGGCAACCCCCACCAATCCGTAGGCGATGGTCATGGAGCCGAACAAGACCAACCCTTTCAAGCTGAACGGATTCCAGGTCTTGTCGAGCAGGGAGAAGACCAGGCCGTAAAAGAGCATGACGCCGGCAACCTTCAGAATGTCGCCGAGACGAGTTTTGCCCAGGCGCTGCCCGAAGAATCTGGCCATCCGCTCCTGCAGGCGAACAACCCACGTGATGGGACGGAACCTGCGTTTGAGCGTCTCTTCGTTTTCTGCCATGGTACGGGTGAAGAATTCGGCTGCGACGGCAAAGGGGAGCATCATCAGCGCGGCCAGGAGCAGGTTGGTGCCGATAACGGCAGGTTCAGGCGACAGATCGAGAGGGGTGGGAATGTAGGTGGTGATTTCCGGGACGAGCGGCCCGGGGGAGCGGAAGCCTCCTCCTCCCCCAACTCGCACAGGCGACCAGCGGTTGGTCTGGGTGCCATCTCCAAGTTGCCCGGAGGTGTTGGCTCCCCAGCACCATACTTCCCCGCTGATAACGGCGCAGGTGTGGGCTTCGCCAGTTGCCAGGGCGGTTGCTCCCGTAATGCCGGGAACATCCACCGGGAGGAGATGGGTTTCATCCGTGTCGATGCCCAGGTTGCCGTAAGTCTCATTCTCTCCCCAACACTGGATGCGGCCTCCGGTGAGAATGGCGCAGGTATGCCGTCCTCCGGCTGAGACGGTTTCTACCCCGCTGGTCAGACCGACCACGTCCACTGGTGTATAGCCGCTGACATAATCCTCGCTGGTTCCCAGCCCGCCGGAAAACCAGTTGCCCCAGCATTTCAGCCCGCCGCTGGTGGTAACGGCGCAGGTGTGGCCGACGCCTGCTGAGATGAACTGGACTCCGCTGCCTAAGCCCAGGACATCCACAGGAACCAGGCTATTTTCATAGCTTCCGCTGCCTAAATGAACGCCTTCTCCCCAACACTTGACGCCTCCACTATTCGTCAATGCGCAGGTGTACATCTGCCCGGCGGCGACCGCGACAGCATCACTTATTCCATAGACACTAACCGAAGTCAGTCGGGTTTCTGTGGTTCCATCACCCAATTGGCCGTATTCGTTACCACCCCAGCATTTGATCGTGCCGTTTTCCAGAACAGCGCAGGTATGCTTTAATCCGGCGCCGATGGCAATCACATTTCCCGTCAGGCCGGCCACGTCTGCCGGTGCGTAGGCGCTTTCGGTCGAGCCGTTGCCCAGTTGGCCGTCGCCTCCATATCCCCAGCATTTCACATCCCCCGCGCGGGTCAGGACGCAGACATGCTGGCCATCCGAGGCGGCTGAGATGGCTTGAACATCAGATAGTCCTTCGACGAGGATGGGAGTCGTTGAATCCAAACCATATGTGCCTTCAATTAGAAGGTGTGTGCTTCCCCAAGCCCATACTTCGCCGCTGCTGGTCAGCGCAAATGTGGAATCATAAGCGGCAGTAATGGCAACGACATTTCCGCCGATTAGCGCCCCCGGACTGTTCACTGTACTATTCGCATTATCCCCGGCTGAAACACTGGCTGGCAAAATTACCGCCGCGAGCAGGACAAGACCTACCCCCCGAAG
>JACQYE010000113.1 GCA_016208355.1 Chloroflexota bacterium
GCAACAAGTACATCGTCCAATTGCTCTTCGACTCGATTGCAGACCTGAACACCCAACTGTCCACCCCGGTCGACATGAGCCTGATGCACCGCGACGATGCCGGTCACTTTGCCGGCAACTCAGAGCCCTTCCGGCACTGGGATGGCGAAGAAGACGGTGGTATCGTACCGAACACTTGCGTGCGCTGCCATACATCCACCGGGTTACCCATGTTCCTGGAGAACAGCGGCAGCACCATTGCCCAACCCGCCACCAACGGCTTCCAATGCTCCACCTGTCACGACGAAGCCAACTGGCCCAACCGCTACGTAGTGAACGAAGTAACCATGCCAAGCGGCGCCAAGGTCAGCTTCGGCGAGGGTGCCGATAGCAACCTGTGCATCGAGTGTCACCAGGGGCGCAGTTCAGGCCCAACGTTGAGCAAAGCTATCGGCAGCCGTCCTCTTGATGATGTGGATGCGGCTTTGAAGTTCGTCAATGTCCACTACTTTGCCGCCGGCGCAACGTTGTTTGGCAGTGAAGCCCAGGGTATGTACCAATTCACCGACAAGGATTACGCCGGTCAGAACCTGCATCCCGAATCCATGGGCAGCACCTTGAACTTCTGCACTGCCTGCCACGACCAGCACGCCCTGACCATTGACGTCGCGACCTGCGCTACCTGCCACCAGGATATCACCGACCCGCGCGACATCCGCATGCCAACCGATGCGGTTGACTACGACGGTGACGGCAATGTGGCCGAACCCTTGGAACAGGAAATCGTAAGCATGGCAGATGCCCTCTACGCAGCGATGCAGACTTACGCCGCCGAAACCGCTGGTACCCCAATCTTGTACTCGACAGCCTATCCATATATCTTCGCGGATACCAACGGCAACGGTCAAATTGACGAAGGCGAGAGCAATTACGCCACCTGGACCCCGCGCCTGCTCATCGCAGCCTATAACTACCAGTACTTCCAGAAAGATCCTGGCGCTTTTGCCCACAACGGCAAATACGTCATACAGGTCTTGTACGACACCATCGAGTTTATCGGCGGTGATGTGTCTGGAATGACTCGGCCGTAAAAGAATTAGTTGCAAAGATGCGGGGGCAGTTCCTGCCCCCGCATTATTACTAACCCACTCTTGTCCCTCAGCAATCCCGTCATTGTATAAATGAATACCTTTCTTTTCTGAGATCTTTCTTTATTGAGAGAATGTGATGCTCAAACAATTGCAAATCCCTTCCAGACGACCAATACGCATCTTCCTTTTTGTTTTCGGCGCTATCTTGCTCCTATCTGCTGGGATAATTCTGGTGTACCCGGCGAACGCTTCGCCTCTCCCATCTTCCAAAAACTCCCCACAGAACGAGGCTTGCCTCACCTGCCACAATAGGCCGGATTTTCAGCGCCCAATGCCCAGCGGTGAAACCTTGTCATTGACGATAGACCGAACGCACTTCCGGGATTCCGCCCATAGCGGAATCAGCTGCACCGACTGCCATACCAACATCAGCTCATTCCCGCATCCAGCATTGACCGCACAGAATTTACGTGATGTCTCGCTTCAATTCTACACAATCTGCCAAACATGCCATGCTGACCAATATGATCAGACACTCGACTCTGTCCATCAGAAAGCCCTGGCAGCTGGTAATACGAATGCCGCCATCTGTACCGACTGTCACAACCCTCATACCCAGCCTCTTTTAACTGACTCAGACGGCAGCCTTCTTCCTGAGACCCGCTCACAAATCCCTCAGACCTGCGCCCAATGTCACAGCGCCATCTATGACCAATACGAGCAGAGCGTCCACGGCGCAGCGCTGACACTCGAAAATAACCTGGATGTGCCCACCTGCATAGACTGCCACGGAATTCACAATATAGAGGACCCGACCACGGCCTCTTTCCGCCTGAAATCGCCTCAACTCTGTGCCACCTGTCATACCGATGCGACCATTATGGACAAATATGGCATTTCAACCAGCGTCTTGGGCACGTATGTTGCCGATTTCCACGGCACGACAGTTACATTGTTTGAAACGCAATCTCCAGACCAGGCCACCAATAAGCCGGTATGTGTAACTTGCCATGGAATTCATAACATTAAGCGGGTTGACGATCCGGTTTACGGTCTGGAAATGAAACAAAACCTCCTGGCACGCTGCCAGACCTGCCACCCCGATGCCACTTCCAACTTCCCCGATGCCTGGATGAGCCATTTCATTCCCAGCCCGGAGCATTATCCGATTGTTTACTATGTCACCCTCTTTTACAAATTTTTCATCCCTGGCATCCTTGGCCCAATGGCCGTTTTTGTTGTGAGCGACATTGTCCGGCGGTTGATCGAACGCCGTAAAGGAGCGAAACACGCATGAGCAAGACCATCACGAAACCCAAATCCGCCCCGGAAGCCCGGAAACCTGTTGCATCCCGAAAAGCTCAGGCTGGACAGACAAAAAAAGACCGCTATTATCAGCGTTTTCATTGGACGCAACAGATCGCTCATGCCTTGCTCCTGTCTTCCTTCACATTACTTGGCATCACGGGCCTACCACAGAAATATCCGCTATCCTCATGGGGACAATTTCTCATCGGCGCTTTCGGCGGGATCGAAACCACGCGCACAATCCACCATATCGCAGCCGTTATCTTGATGCTGCTCTCCATTTACCATATCCTTGACGTCGGCTATAAGATCTTCGTTCGGCGCGTGCGGTTGACAATGCTGCCCGGTGTTAAGGATATCAAGGATGCCCTGCAATCTTTCAGCTACAACCTTGGGATAGCCAAGAAGCGCCCGCAGATGGGGCGTTATACATTTGAAGAGAAAATGGAATACTGGGCGCTGGTGTGGGGCACGGCAATCATGGGTATCACTGGTTTTTTAATGTGGAATCCCATTGCCTCCACCGGATTGCTGCCGGGCGAGATCATCCCCGCTGCCAAGGCCGCTCATGGCGGGGAAGCACTTCTGGCTGTAGCGGCCATCATCTTGTGGCATTTGTATGGCGTCCATATCAAACGCTTCAATAAATCAATGTTTACCGGCAAGTTGAGCGAAAACGAAATGCTGCATGAACACCCCCTTGAACTCGCCGATATAAAAGCCGGGATTTCCGAACGACCCGTTGACCCTAAAACGCTGCGTAAACGCCAAATAATCTACTGGCCGGTTGCGGGCATACTCGCCCTGATCATGTTATTCGGTGTTTACGGATTTGTGCGAGTAGAAAAAACAGCGATTACTACCCTTCCCCTCGAGGAAGATTCTGTACCGGTATATGTGCCACAAACACCTACCCCACCCCCAACGATCACACCAACCCAGGGATCCGGCGCATTCCTTCTGGCGTCGGACACCCCAATTGCTTATCTCCCGAACGGTGAAGAGGATGGCTTGACCATCGCGGCTGATAGCCTGGATGCCGGTAAATTGATGCTCTCCAAGTTTACACACCAGCAACCCGGTCAGTTTGCCGTCAGTGAACTGGCCGCTGTCAAGGATTAGATCGCGGCAGGGGCTCTAGCGAAGAAATCCGCCAGCCAGGTCGCCCAGTAGGTTTCATAAACCATCCTCACCCCGGAGAGATGTCATGTTCAAAAAGATTCGATCCCGCTTGAAAAAATTCTTTTTCCCACCTGCAAATTCGCCGCGCTGGGCATTTATCCTTCCCTATACGGCGTTGGGCGTATTCACACTTATGGTTATCGTGGCAGGCGTTTATGGATGGGATTACACCAATTCGCCAAAATTCTGCGGAACAACCTGCCATACGATGCCACCATTCACGCCCGGCGCGCGAAACATGTGAGAAATGCCATCAGCCTGAGGCGTTTTCCTATGACAGTTTGCGCGTCATTAACCATTATCAGGACGATCACGACAACACCCCTTACAGCGTATACCTTATCCTGAAAACCGGAGGCGGAGACAAGGTTCAGGGGTTAGGGCGCGGCATCCACTGGCATATCGTCAACGAGGTTCAGTATTATGCAACCGACGCGTTGCAGCAGGATATCCCTTACATCCGCGTTTACAACGATGACGGTACCACCAACGAATACCTGGATGTTGAGTCCGATTTTGACCTGTCGACAATTGACGAGAGCCAGTTGGTAACTGTGGATTGCATTACCTGCCACAACCGTGTCTCCCACAACTTCCGCCCGCCCGATGTATCAGTAGACAGCGCCATTGAGCGAGGCCTGATCGCATCAGATATTCCATTTATCCGGAAAAAAGCCGTGGAAGTATTGAGTGTTGAATATGATTCCGCACAAGACGCAATGGAAACCATCGCGGCACTGGAACAATACTATGAAGAGAACGTGTCAGACTATTATTGGGACAACACGGATAAGGTCGTTGCGGCAATCACGGCCATCCAGGATATTTACAACCAGACCGTTTTCATCCATCAAGAAGTGGATTGGACCACCCACCCGAACAATCTCGGCCACATCGATTCGCCTGGCTGTTTCCGCTGCCACGATGGGAAGCATTTAGACGCCGAACAGGAAGCCATTCGATTGGAGTGCAACTTGTGTCATTCGATCCCTGTTGTAGCCACTTCCCAGGATTTCGTTACTCGTATCGAGATCAGCCGCGGGCCGGAACCGGTTTCCCATTTGAACTCGAATTGGATCAGCCTGCACCATAGCGTTTTCAACGCAACCTGCACGAATTGCCACACAACATCAGATCCGGGGGGCACATCCAACACATCGTTCTGCTCGAACAGTGTCTGTCATGGAACCGTTTTTACCTACGCCGGTTTTGATGCTCAAAGATTAAACGAGATCCTGTCAGCGCAACTCCCCCCCGCACCCGCCGTCCCAACCCTCGCGCCGGTTGCAGGAGAGCCTACTTTCACTGACAATGTGCAGCCTATCTTCCTTGCACAGTGCACGTCCTGCCATAACCCCGAGACCGCGCCGCTCGGCCTGGACCTCTCGACCTATGCTGCCGTTATTAGAGGCAGCGACAACGGTCCGGTTATTGTTCCGGGCGATGCAGCTAACAGCATCCTCGTCCAGGTACAGAGTGACCGTCATTTTGCCAACGCGACCGCAGAAGAATTGGCCATCATCGTCCAGTGGATTAATGCAGGAGCGCCAGAAAAATAATATATTGGGTGGGTATTCCACACAGAATCAAAAACAGAGATCGCCCTGGGGGCGGTCTCTGTTTTACTTTCAGTTCAGGAATGGCTTTTTTATGTCAGGCCGTTCAAGGGCGCCATCAATCTGCCGCGGCTGGTTCAGCCACCAGTTTTTCCTGTGCGTGATGGGTTATTTCCTGGTGATTAACAACCCTCAAATAGCGAACGCCCAACGAGAAGGCCAGGAGGCCGTATGCCAGTATGCCCATCCCGCTCACATTTTCGATCAAAGATGGATGATAACTGGTATATGCAACAGCCAGGTTTCCAGGCAGGTAGGATAGAACAATTAAAAGCCCTGAGAGGTTAGTATCCCACCGATAGGCCACCATCCCGCCAACCACCAGCGCCAGCGCCAGCATCCGCCAGAAAGGCATAGCGCGTGTCTTCTTGTTGAGTAAAAGCAGGATGGGAACAACCAATCCAAGCAGGATTTCACCGATCCAGAAATTGAAGGATAGAGTCCCTTGGGTCAAAAGACTCAGCCCCTCGGTCCGGCCTGGTTCGTACGTGTAAGTCATCGCCAGAGCATCCCAAAAGCGGAAATACAGATAAGCGATCAAAATCCAGCCGATAAAGAACGCAAGTCGATCCAGCAAATCATCATCAACTTTGACTTTCTTGGTCAGTCGTGACGAGATCATGGAAGCGAATACAGTCAACGACATACCCGCCGCAACTGCCGATATGATGAACAGCACTGAAATATCGGGCCGGAACCAGTATGGGCGCGCCTTGAGCACGCCATAAATCGCTCCCAGCGACGATTGGTGTAACATGGAAAGCCCCAGCCCGATTACAGCCAGGATGGGCGCAAAACGATGGAGTCCCAGCATCTTGCTGGTAAGTTTCGGGAAACGCCTGCTCAACCATTCGAACCGGGCAAAGATCGGCATACATTCAATTGCCAGTACTGCAAGATATAAGGTAACGCACATGGTAACTTCCCATAGCAGGGAGTGCTTGTTCCAGAAAACCACCGCATGCCAGAAACGGTCAGGGCGGCCAATATCTAGCATGAGCGAGAGCAGCGCCATAGTATAGCCGATCAAACCGATAAACGTCGCTGTGCGCGCCACCGGTTGGAAGCGTTTCAGGCCAAGCAGATAAACCGCCGCGCACAGCGAAAAAGCGCCCGCGCTCACAGCAATCGAGGAGAGATCAATCGTGATCCAGAGTCCCCACGGAACACGATCAGACAGGTTGGTCAGCACCAGTCCCTTCGAAAACACAAGCAGCGCGGCGACCACGCCAGCAGCGATCAGAATGCACAGCACGCCAATCCAAGCCAGCCAAAGAGTATTTCTGGGAAATTTGCGGGCAGCTTTCATCTCAGGCCTCCGGAATAGATGGCAGGTAATAGACCCGGGGGAAGGTGGCCAGTTCTTCACGTAAACGGAAACTGGCGCGTTCATGCAGTAATTTGCTGACATTGGATTCTGGGTCATTAAAATCGCCAAAGACACGCGCGCCAGTCGGGCAGATGTTGATGCAAGCCGGGGTAGCTTCAGGGTCAACCCCCGGAATCAGCCCCAGTGACAAGCCGCGGTCAATACGGTTGTAGCAAAAACAGCATTTTTCCACGACTCCGCGCGGCCGGCGCGGGACCTCGGGTTCGCCCCATTCCGGGACAGCCGGATTCGGACCCTCGAAAGTCTCCCAGTTGAACGACCGCGCCGAGTAGGGGCACGCCACCTCACAATAGCGGCAGCCGATACAGCGTTCATAATCCATCATCACGATGCCATCCGGGCGATATGTACTGGCCTGTACCGGGCAGACATCCACACAAGGGGCTTTGGCGCATTGCATACAGGGTCTGGCGATATACACTGGCTTTTCACCAACCTGTCCTGCCAGGGTGACTTCATTCCATGAAATATGCGGTGGTACATCATTATGAGCCCGACAGGCAAGCGTACAATAACCACAGCCCGTACATTTTCCCTGGTCAATGACCATCACCCATTGGTGCGGCCCCGCTTCTGTCTCAGAGGCTGTTGCATATTTGATTACTTTCAAGCCGCTTATTACGGCCACGCCAACGGCGGATAATTTCAAAAAATCACGCCGGTTCAGTTTTGGCTCGCTCATTGCTTCCTCCCATCTTTGGTTACACGGCGATAAGCCTTATCCAACCACGGGGAAAGAATCATGCCGCCTGCAAGCCCGAGCAGGCCAGCTAATCCGGCATATCCATACGGGCTGAGCGGCGAGGGCTGGTCCGAGACTTGGCCAGACTCTGTTGTCTCCGGTTGGGATAGGTCAATCGGCAAGAGGCTGGCGGACGCTTCGTCGGAAGAAGTGTGCATCTCGCTGGCATGGCAGGTATTACAAGAATCCAGGTTGGCGGTGAAACTGTGATCGGGCATGGTGTGAACGTCCCGGTCAGCCTGCTCTCCGTAATGACGCAGGTGGCAGTCAATGCAATTGACACCTGCCTGCTTATGGACGGAATAAGAGAAATTCATACTATATTGGCGATGGCAATTAATGCACAATGCCGAGTGGCCTTCTTCACCCTGTCCTTCCACCGCTTTTAGAGATGCCGTATGCGGATCATGGCAGATGGTGCAGGTCATGTTGCGCTGGTAATGCGTGCTGCTTTGCCATTCCTGCCAGCCAAAGCGGGCGTCACTGTGACATTGTCCGCATAACTCGGCCGGTTCCTGCACCGGCATGGGTTCTGCCGGGTGATTGACGTTTGCCTGGCCGTGGCAGGCCTCACAAGATACGCCATCCTGTTTCCAGGTCCCGGTCGAAGGGTCATACCCGGTCACATGACAAACCAGGCACGCGCCCGGTTGACCTTGCTCTGCCCAGGCATCCGTAAAAAGCGAATCCCGGTTGGCAAGCCCATGCGCGCCACCGTGCCAGGCCTCCTGGGTCTCTGCGTGGCAGTTCCCGCAGTTGAGTGTCTGTTCGACCGGGGCGCCTGTTTCCGGCTTGGCCTGGACGATAGCCAATGTAATCCCTGCTGCCAACAGGGCAATCGCCAAAGAAAACGCGAATTTTCCAAATTTGGTCATCTTTTCTTCTCCTCAATATTTTGGTTAGGACCGCGCCGGTGTCAACGCTTGCCTGAATACATCGCAATCCAGGCAGGCTTCCTTCAAGAGACCGTCTTTTGTACGAAATGCCTGCCAGCACGGGACGTTTGGCTGGGCAGCGACCGGGCAGTCTTTGCGCTTTGTCTCCGAACAATTTTTTACTTCCCAACAGGGCTTTTGATCCATTGCTGCAACAGGCAAAAGGTTGGCTTCCTTTTGCCAGCGGTTATCCAATCTGCGCAGCAAGAAGAAAACCAAAAGTGAAATACCTATTGGAATACCAATTCGGAGAAGCAGGCCGACAAGAACACTGAAAGTATTGTTCACACCAAACCTCTTGTCTATGCCCGGCGTTTTGCGTGGCGTTGAGTTGCTTCACCAACTACCAGGAGTATCGCTCCGGGGATGATCAGACGCAGAAGGGTCAACAAGATTACAAACAATGTGCTTTCCATGGCTGCCTCCTTTTCTAGTAATGCCGAGTTTCAACTCTAGTGTACAAACATTCGCCTGCGCAGTAAATTCGTTGAACTACCAATCTGGTTATGGGAAAACCACCCACAAAAACCATGTAGGAATATTAGAGATATACTCTTGCCGTCCCATAAATGATTTTTTCGTTGGGTTATTATTGTGCTACTATCCCCAATAAAATAGCCTGCCGGTTTTTTGGCAGGCTGCATCTATTCTAGCAACACGGAATCGTTACGCCTTGATAATCCCCTTGCGTATGGCATATCGGACAAGTTCGGCACGGGAATGTAATTGCAATTTCTGCATGATATTTTCGCGATGCCGCGCCACCGTTTTGGGGCTGATAACCAGTTTCTCTGCAATCTCCTCATTGGCAACCCCTTCGGCAAGCAATTTCAACACTTCCTGCTCCCGGTCGGTCAACCCATCCAGCGAGATGGTCTCGTTGATGCGTTCCTGGGAGAGATAATCCTTTACGAGCAGTTTCGCCAACGAAGGATAAAGATAAACTTCGCCTTTCGCGGCAGTGCGGATGGCAGTCAACAACTCTTCCGGCGCAGCACGCTTTGGAACGTAACCACCCGCGCCGGCTTCCAACATGCGGAAGAAATATTCTTCGTCCTCGTGAATGGTCAATGCAACCACTGCAACCCGAGGGTGCTGGCGTTTGATCTCCCGCGTTGCATCAATGCCGGACATATCCGGCAGACCAATATCCATTAGGACCACATCCGGTTTGAAATTTGCTACCCCTTCCAGGGCCTCCCCAGCTGTCCCAGCCTCCCCGACAATTTCAACGTCCTTCTCGCTGGCCAGAAGCATGCGCAGCCCGGAACGGACAACCTGGTGATCGTCAACGAGTAATAACCGGATCGTCATCTTTATACCTCCACTGACTCCTGCGCATAGGGTACTGAAACATCAATGATCGTTCCCTCGCCGGGGCGCGAATACAACTTGAATTTACCACCCAGCAGCACAGTACGCTCTTCGATATTTTTCAACCCCCATGACATTCGCTTTCCGGACCCGGAAGCCTGTGTATCAAACCCCTGACCATCATCCTGCACCCGCACAGACAAGCCTTCATCCCCATACTGTACGGTAATGTGAGTTTCTTTCGCTCCAGCATGTTTCACCACATTGGTCAATGCTTCCTGCACAATGCGAAAAACTGCCGTTTTGATGCTTGGGGAAATATCCCGCTCCACACCCCGGATTTCCACCCGCACATTCAGGGACGCGCGCCCTTCGATATCGCTTGCATACCAGCGCAGTGCAGATGGCAAACCCAGGTCATCGAGATGGGAGGGGCGCAAATCAGAAATCAGGCGCTGCAACTCATCCAGCGAGTGAGTCGTTAGAATTTCCAACTGGCGCAGACCTTGAACGGCCTGCTCTTTCCTTGAGGCTTGCACGCTGGACGACAAACCGCGCAACCCCATACCGATGGCAGTCAACGCTTGGCCAGTTTCATCATGTAATTCGCGCGCAATCCGCTGTCGCTCTGATTCTTGGGCAGAAACCACACGCTTGAAAAGTTCACTGCGTAGTTTTTCCCGTTCTTCCGCTTCCTGTAAACGCCCCGCCTGCAGGCTTGCAATCTGGCGATCAATCTCCACCTGGAAAGCACGCAGGAAGCGGATGACGAAAACTGACGCGGCCAGCGCCACAAATGCCCGGAACAACTGCACCGGGAAACCAAACCACTCTTGAAACAATTGGGAATTGACCACATTCGACGGAGGCAGCGGGCTGGCGCTTGGAAATATTTGCCCGACCAATCCATACCACCCAAAAGCCACGGCCGCCAGGAGCGCATCCTGGCCGAAACGAATCAAACCGGCGCGTCGAAATGCACGCTGTTGCACAACCAGGCCAATTGCGGTCAAGATACTGGCGGGGATGGCAAGTGTATAGCGCGTCCATACATCTGCAACAGACCAGATCTCGGTCGGAGAATATTGGCCGCGAAAATACACCAGACCAAAAACCCAAACAGCCTCCAGGGTCAGCGGCACGAGCATTACCAACCGCTGGGCTGCCGGCGTGGTAGCCAGGAGGTAACTTCCAAATGCTGCCAGTGATAGGAACGAAAAGGATAGAATTGCCAGCCGGACCCCGTCAAAAATAACCGTATTCCCAAATGAGACCCCGCTCAGGCTGAACATATCCAGCCATTCGTGAATACCATGGATTAAACCAAAACCGGCCAACGGAGGCAACGCCCGGCGCAGGCGCGGATCAGAAGAACGCCCGCCTTCGATGGTCACCAGCAAACCCATGCTGTAAAAAGCCAGGCCATAGAAGAAATAAACAACTGTTATATATTGCGATGTCACATCAACCGAACTCCGCAAAACATTGCATAACCCGAATGGAAAACACTACAATTCCTGGCCAGGGACAATCATTCCTCGCGCCGCAGCCGCGTCCCACAGGAACGGCAGAATTGGTCGCCAGGCTGGGCTCGCCGCCCGCACTCGTTACAGTAAACCTGGGCAGATTCTTTGGCAACTTTCGCCTCGCGCGAGGAATGACGCGCCAGCCTGCTTTTTGCGCTCTTCCCGACCCGCCAACCCGAGCCGCCGAGAAAACCGAACAGAACCAACAGGCCCAGGATGATCAAAACCAGCCCGAGACCCCCAAGAATCCATGGCAGGACATCATTCCAGGCTACCTGGCCGCTCGTCTCTTCCAAGGGGATGGCCGGCTCCACTGGCATACTCGCGATGCTCAATTCATCGTCCGCTTTCTCATACGAGGCCGTCAGCGTAAATGTCTCGCCCACCGCAAGGGACACTGAATCCGTCACGTAGTTCAGCAGGTCATACTGGTCGCGCTGGCTCGAGGCTGGAGCAGGGTCGAGACTCAAGTTCACTGCCCCGGCCGGGTTTTGGAAAACCACACTGAAAGCCTCAACAGCCATGTCGCCCGGCCATTCATACACCACCTGGCGAGATGTTCCAGTTTTTACGAGGGCATCATAATATTCCACCTGGACCTCAAGCGTGGTGGTTGTTATGGTGAGGGTCGCCCAATCCCCGGCGACGGTCCGATTGTAGTCGGCGATGAGCAAGCCCTGACTCGGATCCACGACAGCCACCGCATTCACCATCGCTTGCACTGGAACGCGCAGGTTGAGTACCGCAGGTAGTGAAGTATCGGCAGCTAGAGTAATGTGGTAGATCACCAACACGGCCGGACGGTCGAATTCCGGCCACACGTCCACCCGCAAAGAAGCAATACGGACCGATTCCTGCGCCTGGGCAGGAAATGCCGTCAAAACGAAAATCAGCGCCAGAAGCGCCAGCCATTTACGCATCCAATGCCTCCAGAATCAAGATTGGCCTAATCTTACCATGTCCGACAATTCGGCGGAAGAAAGTCTTTTTTGCTTTTGAACCAATTCCCAAACCAACTGATTTCCCCGCACATCCACTCCGTATGCCTCCCCTAATCGGACAACCTCCCCGCTGATGGCGTCCACTTCGGTCGGCGCGCCGCGCATCACGTCCCTGAGCATTGACGAGAGATTCCCCCCAGTCCGTTTGGCAACTTCCTCGGCGGCGCGTTCGGGACCCGGGAACGGTAATGTCACCCCATGCGCATGGGCCACCGCAGCCGCTTCACGCGCCAACCTGCCCAGCAGGGCAAGTGCCAAGGGGTCTGTGAGCAAGTCACCATTTTTTACACACAGAATGGTTGTCAGTGGGTTGATTGCCGCGTTGACCACTAATTTACCCCATACATGTGGACGGATGTCTTCCACCATTTCAACGGGGAATCCAGCCTCCTGCAGCATTTCTGCCAACGGGCCAACTCCCGGGTGCGACTCCAGCCAAAGCGGACCTTCTCCCGCCATGCGGGCAACGCCGGGAGCCGCCAGTGTCACACCGAGAGTGGTAATGCCCGTCGCAACGCGTTGCAGGCCCAGGGTCCGGGCGAGAACAGCATCATTTCCCAGGCCGTTCTGCAGGCTGAGAGCCAGCCCATCCGGGGCAAGGCAGGCCGCCAGTTGCTGGGCGGCGCGCTCGGTCTGCCAACATTTGATCAGCACCAGCGCCAGCCGCGCCGGGGTGCAATCTGCCGGATCGGCTACGGCGCGGACAGGATATGCGGCCTCGCCCTCGACCTGCGCGCCGCGCGTGTTGAACACATCCAACGCCGCGCGCCAGGTGCCGAGCAAGGTCACATCCGTACCAACAGCCGAAAGCCTGGCAGCGAAGATGGTGGCCAGCGCGCCCGTACCGACGATCAGTATTTCCTTACTTTTCACTTCTTGCTCTTCCCGTTCCGAGAAATTCCTCCCATTCTTCCTCGGGCATCTCCACCGTATGTTCCTGCGCCGGGAATTTCCGCTCCTGCACATCAGCAATATATGCTCCGAAGGCTCGCTGCATTTCGGCGTGCAAATCTGCATATCTCTTAACAAACTTCGGCGTGAAGCGCTCGAACAAACCGAGCAGGTCGTGCGTTACCAGCACCTGCCCGTCGCAGCCTGCGCCCGCGCCGATGCCGATGGTTGGGATAGATAATTTCCCGCTGATGTGCGCAGCCAGCCGGGTCGGGATGGATTCCAACACGATACCGAAACACCCGGCTTCTTCAAGCAGGATGGCATCTTCTACAAGGCGCTTTGCGGTGAGAGCGGTTTTCCCTTGTGGACGAAAGCCGCCCAACTGGTGGACGGACTGCGGAGTCAAGCCTATGTGTCCCATCACCGGGATGCCCGCGCCCACGATGGCGCGCACCGCTTCCAGCCGCTCACGGCCTCCTTCGAGTTTTACCGCGTCCATGCCGCCCTGCTGGAGGAAACGCCCGGCATTGCGCACGGCTTCTTCCACCGAGACCTGGTAGGACATGAACGGCATATCTCCAATCAGCAAGGCAGATCTCGCCCCGCGCGCCACGGCGCGGCAGTGATGCAACATCTCATCCATCGTGACCGGGAGCGTATTCTCATAACCCAGCACCACCATTGCCAGCGAATCGCCGACCAGGATGGCATCCATCCCGGCGCGGTCGAGCGCCAGGGCGGTCGGGTTATCATACGCCGTCAGCATGGCAATCGGGATGCCCTGCTCTTTCTTCTGGCGGAATGCCAGGGTAGTAACTTTCTTGCGCGCTTGGGGCGCAGGAGATGGGGGAAATGTGGTCATGGTGCCCTCCGTGAAAGGTAGAGTCCGGTTTATTTTATTGTTTGGATAAAAAACGCGTCGCGTTCCGAGAATACGCGCGGCAGTGATATTATTCCACAAAATAGGTGCAGTGGCAATCTTCCGCGCATCCCAAATTTGTTCTATAATGATGCTATCTCTGCTTCATCAACCACCAATCCCAGGAGGATGCTATGAGAAAATTTGCCAGTTTTACCATCGGTGCAGTACTCGGCGGGCTGGTCGGCGCGACCTTGTCCCTGCTCTTCGCCCCAGAATCCGGGGCCAACCTGCGTGCCCAAATCCGTGAGCGCGCCGATGCTTTTTCTGCCGAGGTACGGCAGGCAGTCAATACCAAACGTATTGAATTACAGGACCGTTTGGAGACCATGCGCGCGCCGAAAACGCAATAAACCGATCAAGTTCTCCGCAGTACGCTTTCGTACAACTCTCTAACGCACTGCATATTACGCGTGTAATCTGCCCGTTCTGCAACCAACGCCGTGTTCACCTGCGCGGCCTGGCTTTGCAGAGCGGGTTCGTTTAGTGCACGGATGATCGCCCCAGCCAGTGCCATCTCATCCACAGCGTCTACCAGCAGGCCGTTGACACCATCGGTGATCCACTCGCGCATGGATTCGATATTTCCCACCACCGGGAAACACCCGCAGGCCATCGCCTCCAATAATGAGTTCGGCGTGCCGTCATGGACGCTCGGCGAGACAAATACCTGCGCTTTTTTCAACAAAGCCCACAATTGCGGCTGAGTCAGCTTTGGCCACAAACGTGTCCGCTTCCCAATGCCAAGCGAGACCACCCAGTCTTCGGCTTGCACATCGCCCCGCAAAGACGGGCAGACAAAATACGCTTCGGGGATTTTTTCCAGGACCCGCGGGATGGCGCGAAAGAAAATATCCTGCCGCAGGCTGCCGGGACGCTGTCCGCGCGGGTTGACCACCAGCGGCGCGGCAGGCAACTCCTCGGGCAGCGCGGTGGACCTGCTGCTTGCCTTGATTTTCCCGGGCTGGATACCTCCCGCGCCAGGGACAACCAGCGTTGGCGCGCTTGGGCGCAGTCCCCAAGTTGCTCCCAGGCGGAGGTCGCGCCGGGTATCGGCCAGCAGGCCGTCGGCGCGGCGCAAGGCGCGGCGGGTGAACGCCGCCATCTGTAGTGAGCCGTGGGCGTGCAAGGTGATGTCATTTCCCCAGATTGAAATGAGGAAGGGGATTTCTGCCGGGGCAACGCAGGCCAGCATCCCCTCGTAGGGGATGCGCAGCGCATGGACCAGGTCGGGGCGGATGGAATCCACCAGCCGGAGGAACTGCCGCTGGTGAGACGACAGGCTCGCCGGTCCGAGCACGTAACGCAGGGGGCGCAGGAGGGCGCGCAAACGAGATATTGGTGCGCGCCGGGAGGATGCTTCCCGACCCGTCGCCATCCCGCCAAAAGCCACCGGTAAGATATGGAAAGATTCCAGTCCGGCTGGCGCGTCGCAGGGGTAAGTAGAGACAAGATGGACTTCGTCTCCGCTCGCGATCCAAAATCCCAACCAGGATAGGGTCGTAGGCGAGCGCCCGTCGGCAACAAAAAGCAAACGCATGGGAGCAATATACCACAATCCTGTAACGGAAATCTATTTGACGAAACTCTCTAGTTTGTGTATAGTGTGTCCATGACCAGCGAGCGCCGAGTCCTGCTCGTGGAAGACGACCAGGATAATTTTGATCTCGTGCGCATCCTGCTTGAGCACGCCGGTTACCGCGTTTTTGGCGCATACACCGGGCAGGAGGCGCTGGAAATGACGCGCCGAGAGCGCCCTGACCTGGTGCTGATGGACCTTTCCTTGCCTATCGTGGATGGATGGACGGCAGCGCGTGAACTAAAACTCGACCCGCAGACGGCCTCGATCCCTCTCCTGGCGCTAACCGCTCACACTCTTCCCGGCGACCGTCAGCGCGCCCTGGATGCCGGGTTCAATGGATATATTTCCAAGCCGATCAATGTCCAGCGCTTCAACGAGGAACTGGAAAAAGTTTTCAATACAAAGGGATAGTCATGCCTGAAAAGACAAAAGATAATAAGGGAATGTCGGATGGGGCGAAATACGCCTTGATCGGTACGATCGTCACTGCAATCATTGGGTTAATCGGGACTGCGCTTACACTCTATTTTAACTACCTGGAAAAGGTTGAGCCGCAAAAACTATCCCTCCATGCCACTCAGACCGCCGAGGAGCGCCTGACGCAATCCGCCGCCTCGGTCACACCCACTGCTGGCGCGCCCAGCCTGACTCCCACCCGGGATTTTTCTCCCACCTCAACACCGACAGACTCCCCCACTCCCATTGCACCCAGCCCAACCTTCACTGCCACAGCCACTGCTCCAGTCAGCGGAGTGAAATACTGCGTGGATACGAGCAGCCTCAATGTCCGCGCCGGGCCGGGATTGGATTACAGCGTGGTCGGCGGCTTGCCACAGGATGCGTGCATCTACTTCGATGGTCGCCTGGAAGACCTGGAAAATAAATGGGTGCGCATCAGCCTGGGCCAGGAAGGATTCCTCCCCTTGGGCGATATGTGGGTCTACGGCGGATACCTGCGCCCTCAGGACTTCGAGCGCCTGCCAGTGGTCACACCGCCCCCGCCTCCGCCTCCGCCCTCGCCCACACCGGCCGGATAACCAAAGCAATCAGACGTCAAAGCAATAATCAGCGGTCTTGGGGCGGTCAGGAGGCCGCCCCAATTGTTCGGTATGGTATAAATAGACCACTATCATTTTTAGGAGATCCATGAAACAAATCTGTGTCATCGGCGTCGGCTATGTGGGGCTGGTCACAGCTGCCTGTTTTGCCGACCTGGGGAACCGCGTCCTTGCGCTGGACATCAGCGAAAAGCGCATCGAAAACCTAAAAAAGGGTGTCATGCCCATCTACGAACCAGGCCTGGAAGAACTGGTTGAACGCAACGTTCGCAGCGGGCGGCTCTCCTTTACTACCTCATATCAGGAGGGTCTGAAAGGAACGGAATTTGCCTTCATCGCCGTTGGCACTCCCTCAGCCAGTAATGGCGAAGCGGATTTGCAGTACGTGGCGGCAGCAGCCAAATCCATTGCCGAGAACATGTCCGCGCCGCTCATCATCATCAACAAGTCCACCGTCCCGATCGGGACCGGAGACTTGGTGGCCGATATGGTGACGCGCTCCCAGCCGAAACCAGTGCCGTTCTCCGTTGTCTCCTGCCCGGAGTTCCTGCGTGAAGGCACAGCCATCGCTGACTTCATGAACCCACACCGCACCGTGGTCGGCTCACTCCATCGCGAGGCTGCCGAACAGGTGGCCCAATTACACCTACCCCTGCGCGCGCCCATTGTGCTGACCGATTTACGCACCGCGGAAATGATCAAATACGCCTCCAATGCTTTCCTGGCAACCAAGATCTCTTTCATTAATGAAATCGCCGATGTTTGCGAAGCCCTCGGCGCAGACGTAAAAGAAGTGGCCGTCGGCATGGGCTACGACAAACGCATCGGCCCAGCCATGCTGGATGCCGGAGTAGGCTGGGGTGGTTCGTGCTTTCCAAAGGATGTCAAGGCGCTGGCTTACATGGCGGAGGAGAATAACGTCACCCCGCATGTGCTGAACGCGGTCACAAAAGTCAATTACGACCGGCGTAGAGCCGTGGCAGAGCGCACGGGTCAAATGGTTGGTGGGTTGAAAGGGAAAGTTATTGGCCTGCTCGGCCTTGCCTTTAAAGAAAACACCGACGATATGCGCGATGCCCCTTCAATTGACATCGCCCACCACCTGGCCGAAGCAGGCGCAACCGTGCGCGGCTACGACCCCGTGGCGCTGGAGGTAGCAAAAGGCCTTCTTCCGGAAATCATCCTCTTCCATGATCCGTATGAGATGGCAAAAGGCTGCGACGCACTTATTGTCGTCACTCCCTGGAACGAATTCAAACAACTCGACCTGCAAGAAATCAAGGGTCTGATGAACTCCGCGATCGTCTTTGACAGCCGCAATATCTACAACCCGGCGGAGATGAAAACGCTCGGATTCCGCTATCGCTCCATCGGCCGCGGTTTTAACGGAAAGTAGCATGACAGAAGAGAATCGTCCCCCGGTCTGCGATTACGAAGGCTCCGACTACCAGACCCGTTTCTGGGAGAAAGGCGGACGCGCCTATGAGGATGGATGTGAAGCCCTCGCCCTGAAACATCTCCTGCCCAAAGGCGGGAACCTGATGCTTGAACTGGGCGCCGGGGCCGGACGCAACACACCGCGCTACGCCGGTTTCGACCGCGTGGTCCTGCTCGATTACTCACGCACCCAACTCCAACAGGCGCAAGAAAAATTGGGGCGGAGCAAACGTTATATCTACGTCTCCGCCGACATCTACCGCCTGCCCTTTGTGGACGGATTGTTCGACACCGCCACAATGATCCGCGTCCTGCACCATATGGCCGATGCTCCTGCCGCCCTGCGCCAGGTTCGCGACGCGCTCCGGCCAGGCGCGGTATTCATCCTGGAATATGCCAACAAGCGCAACCTGAAGGCCATCCTGCGTTACGCCTTGCGCCGCCAGACCTGGAACCCGTTTGCGCCCGAGCCGGTGGAGTTCGCCCCGCTCAACTTTGACTTCCATCCTCGCTCCGTGCGCACTTGCCTGGCAGGACTTGACTTTAGCATTGAACGAACGCTCACTGTCTCCCACTTCCGAGTCGGTTTCCTCAAGAGAAACATCCCGCCGGGGATATTGGTATGGCTGGATTCCCTCCTTCAGTGGACCGGCGCGTTATTCCAGTACACGCCCAGCGTCTTTGTGCGCGCCCGGGTGGTTGGAGAAAGCGACAGCCTGGCAAGACTAGATGATATCCTGTCCTATTTCAAGTGCCCGAAATGCGGATTTAGTCCACTGGGAAAGCATTCCGGGCACCTCACCTGTTCCTCCTGCGGGACAGAATGGCCCATCGAAGACGGTATTTACAACTTCAAAGATTAACCATCTCCCGGCGACTAGTACAGTGTCAAGCATCGATTGATGGGTAGAGCCGGTTTAATTTGATACGGGCATCGTCAGTTGCGAATTGCCAGTTGACAGTAGCCTTTTTATTGTTTCGTTGCGAAGCCCAGGTTTTGGTTTCATGGCTCAGGATCACTCAACTCGATTTCGGCCATGTTCAACCAACTGCCGTGTTTGGGAGTTGAATGGAACTCCAACCTATCCAGAATCCGTTTGGCTTCAGCAGGTGTGAACACTTCGTAAAGGCAGGCTGGCGAATGCGTATTGAGTTGATCCTGGACGATCACGATCTTAACTGCATGTGGAAAATGAACATCTACCAGTTCTCGCATACATTCTGCCCAATCTGCTTTCGTGCGTCGTGCGGTTACTTTCACATGCCGCCAATTCTGGAGCGGAGCGAAGAACATGAACAGATTGGCAACTCCTTCGCGTTGGTATTCGTAGTCATAGCGCTCTGGTTCTCCCGGTTGCATCGGCAGGGCTTGGCGTGTTTCTCGTACCAATTGCTCCGGGCTTTCATCGAAGCACATCAGGGGGCGCTGCGGGTCAACAGGACGTTTGTAGACATCCAAAATGTCTTCCATATGGTAGACAAACTCTGCATTCGCATGCGGTGGAATACACCACTCTTGCTTGCGCCACGGTTTCAGTTCATTGTCATCTAGCACCTGACGAATGGTTTCATGAGATATGCTGTCAACGATCTTCAACTGTACAACCCGATCTGCCAACAGTCGCAAACTCCAGCGAGCATATCCTTCTGGTGGCGAGCTGCACACCAACGCAACCACCCGGGCTTCTTGTTCGCCATCCAATTTGCGACTGTATATGCGGTGGATGCGGCGCGGCTTCAAGAATGTCTCGAACCCTTCAAACACAAATCGCTTCCTCACCCGTTCAATCGTGGGGATGCTGACATCCAGTGCCTCACAGATCGCTCGATCTTCCCAACCGTCATCTGCCTTCAAAAGGATCCTGGCATATGTTAATGTTCTGGCTTTCGCTGTTCCCGAACCGATCAGTGCCAACAGCTTCTCGCGTTCATCGGCTTTCAGGGTGA
>JACQYE010000114.1 GCA_016208355.1 Chloroflexota bacterium
GCGTAAGGTCTGTGTTCTCCGTGTCTTCGTGGTGAAAAGGCGTTAGGAAATTCCATGTCCCTGACTGAATCCGTCCTGAACGGCGACCCTCTGGCGCTGGCGCGCCTTCTCACTCAAGTGGAAAAAGACTCCCCCGAAGGCCGCCGCGCGCTGGACGAACTTTTCCCGCACACCGGCAAAGCCCACCTGGTCGGCGTCACCGGCGCGCCCGGGACCGGGAAATCGTCGCTCGTCAACCAGATCGCCCTCCAGTATCGCAGGCAACCCGAGCCGAAGCGGGTGGCGGTCATCGCCGTGGACCCCTCCAGCCCGTTCACGGGCGGGGCGCTGCTCGGCGACCGGGTGCGCATGCGTGACCTGTCCGGCGACCCGGGCGTCTTCATCCGCTCGATGGCGACGCGCGGCTCGCTCGGCGGCCTGGCGCAGGCGACCGCCTCCGTGGCGCAGGTCTTCGACGCGGCCGGTTTCGACGTGGTGCTGATCGAAACCGTCGGGGCCGGGCAGGCGGAGGTGGACATCGCCCGGCTGGCGCACACCACGCTCGTGGTCGAGGCGCCCGGCTTCGGCGACGACATCCAGGCCATCAAGGCCGGCATCCTCGAGATCGCCGACATCCTGGTGGTCAACAAGTCCGACCTCCCCAGCGCGGACAGCACCGAGCGCGCCCTGCGCGGCATGCTCGACCTGGCCCACCCGGTCGCCAGGACCTTTCGCCACCACGGACAGGTGATGAGCGTCCCCGGCGGCGAACCGGAGAAGGCTCCGCTGTGGATCCCGCCCATCCTGCGCGCCGTCGCCACCGACGGGACGGGGGTCGAGGCGCTGGCAGCGGCCATCGGTCAGCACGCACAGCACTTACGCCAGAGCGGCGACTGGAACCGTCGTGAGCGCCTCAGGCTCGAGGTCGAACTGGAAGCGCTGGTCACGGAAGCCCTCGTCGGCCGGTTCCGGACCAAAGTCTCCGAGAAACGATACAACGATGTACTCGAAAAAGTGGTTGCGCGTTCGCTTTCCCCCTGGGAGGCGGTGAAGGTTTTGCTGAGCGGGAGATAATAATTTTTGACCCTTTGAGATAAGGGGGAATGGAACACGGATACCGCGGATTGTACGGATCTCCGCAGTTTTTTTTGATGTGTATCCGCGAAAATCAATTGAATCCGCGTAATCCGCGTTCAATTGTATTTTTTGATCTCACTCCCCAAAAATATGCCTGGCAATCACCAGCCGCTGGATCTCGTTCGTGCCTTCGCCGATGGCGCACAGGCGCTGGTCGCGGTACATGCGCTCGACGGCGTAATCGCGCACGTAGCCATAGCCGCCGTGGATCTGGATGGCTTTGTAGCAGGCGCGCTCCGACACCTCGGTGCAGAACAACTTGGCCATGGCGGCTTCCTTGGTGTAGCGGGCGCCCTGTTCCTTCAGCCAGGCGGCGCGGTAGACCATCATGCGGGCGGCTTCGATCTCGGTCGCCATCTCGGCCACCATCCAGCGGATGGCCTCGAAATCTGCGATGGGATGGTCGAATTGCACCCGTTCCCTGGCATAGGCCACCGCCTTGTCGAGCGCGCCCTGCGCCAGTCCCACCGCCATGGCGGAGATGGCCAGCCGCCCGGCGTCCAGCGTGACCAGGAACTGCTTGAAGCCTTCATTCTCTTTTCCCAGCAGGTTGCCGAGGGGGATGCGGCAATTCTCGAAGAACAATTGCGAGGTCACCGACCCCTTCAGCCCCATCTTCTTCTCGTCCCGCCCCGGCTGGAAACCGGGCGTCCCTTTTTCGACGATGAACGCGGAGATGCCGTGCGTTCCTTTTTCGGGATCGGTTTTGGCGGTGACGACCAGCACGTCGGCCAGGGAGCCATTGGTGATGAAGATTTTCTCGCCGTTGAGCACCCACTCGTCCCCCTCGCGGACGGCGCGCGTGCGCGTCGCCCCGGCATCGGACCCGGCGCCGGGTTCCGTCAGCCCGAACGCCCCGATCTTCTCCCCGCTCAACAGCCCGGGCAGGTACTTCATCTTCTGCTCTTCCGTGCCGAAGTGGTGGATCGGTTCGCAGCACAGCGACGTTTGCGCGTCCAGGATGATGGCCACCGTCCCGGAGACGCGGGCGATCTCCTCCAGGGCGATGAGCAGGCTGATGTAATCGCCGTGCGCGCCGCCGTAAGCCTCCTCGAATGGGATGCCCAGCAAGCCGAGTTCGCCCATGCGCTTGAAGATGTCGGCCGGGAACTGGTCGGTGGCGTCAATCTCTTCGGCGCGCGGGGCGATCTCCTTCTCGGCAAACTCGCGCACCGTGTTCTTGATCAACAGGTGTTCTTCGGTCAATTGGAAGTCCATAGGTGGGTCCTCCTGAGTGTAAAACCAAACTGCACTTTGCCGTGAGTACGAGATCGTTCAAGGTCCTTTACCACCAAGTCACGAAGACGCAAAGTTATTATGAAACCATCAGAAAGTTTAGTGACTTGGTGCCTTCGTGGTAAACCTTTTCATCCGAAACTGGCGAAGCATATCCCTGGCAAGCAGGGAGATTGCTTGGTCGGGTCTCGATACGGACTTCATCCTACTCGACCCTCCTCGCAATGACACTACTACTTTCCAATCACCAGCCCCTGCGGGTCAATCTCGCGCAGGATGCGCAACTGCTCGTCGGTCGGCTCCGGGCTGACGGCGACCTTCTCCGGGATCAGGACCTCGAACTCGCTGGCTGCCTGGACCTCCTGCACGGTCACGCCTGGATGCAGGGACAGCAGGCTCAAGCGTTTTGTCTCCTCGTCGAAGCCGTAGACGCCCAACTGGGTGATGACCCGGTAGGGGCCGCTCCCGGCGGGCAGACCGGCGCGTTCGCGCGCTCCGGGACCGCTCAGGTAGCCGGGGGTGGTCAGGAAATCCAGTTTCTTGACGAAGGTCTGCGGCGACTGCTTGCGCATCACATAGATCGTCTGCCAGCACAGGGAGCCCACGTCGTTTGCGCCGCCGCTGCCGGGCAGGCGCACCTTGGGGTGTTCCCACTCGCCGATGACCGTGGTATTGACGTTGCCGTAGCAATCCATCGCCGCCCCCCCGAGGAAGCCGTAGTCCACGTAGCCGGCCTGGGAGGCGGACATGACCTCGTGCATGCTGGAGGCCGCAGAGGCTTTGTAATAGGTGCGCGAGTCGCCCACTGAAATGGGCAGGGCCGGCACCTGCGGTCCGATGCCGCCCGCCTCGAAGATGATGAGCAGACCCGGGGCGTGGGTGCGTTGGGCAAGCATGGCCGCCAGGATGGGGAATCCCGTCCCGACGAAGACCGAGCGGCCGTTCTCCAACAGTCCGGCTGCCACACAGGCCAGCAGTTCGGTCAGGTTATAGCGCTGGTTGGCGGTCATGGCATCGCCTCCCCGCCCGAAGGCGGCTGGAGGTTCATAATGCGTTTTAGTTCTTCCATCCTGCGCTTGCCGCCGATTTTTTCGAGATAAGCATCGAAGTCCGGCACGCCAAAGACGAATTCCTCGAAGTATTGGGCCGTGCCCTCCGGCGTCCTGGAAACCTCCAGCCAGCGGGCGATGTGCTCCTCGTCGAAGTAATAGACCAGGGGCATCTCGGTCGGGTGCGCCCCGAAGGGGACTTCGACCACCGCGTCCACGAGGTAGAACGGGATGTTCGTCCGCCACGGCTGGCGCTGGATTTCCCCGTGTTCGACGATCTCCTCGGTAGTGAGCACCAGCCTGCGGGTCGCGCGCGCCAGTTCGAAGTCCTCGACCGTGATGCCGTCAATCTGCGCGTTCCCGTACCTGTCGCAGCGATGGACGTGAAAAAGCGCCACATCGGGATAGCAGGCCGGGACGAGGGCGATGGGCCTGCCGCTCCACGGGTCTTCGATCACCTTGGCGGAACTGTGCTTGAGGGTGTCCGTGCCGAGCATGGTGCGCACCGGCATGAACGGCACGCCCATGGCCGCCGCCAGGAAGCGCCACTGGAAACCGGCGTTGCTGATCTCGCCGGTCACCTGCACCTGGCCGCTTTCCACCGCCCGCCGTCCGCAGGGAGAAAGCCCGCGCAGTTCATGGCCGAAGGAGTAGGCCACCTCCACCCGGCTGACACAGCCGCCGCCGATGAGGATATCAAGATCGTGCACGGCGGTCTTGCCGAACATGGTCAGGTTGCGTCTGCGTTGCCGCACAATTTCATACACCAGAGACATGGGAATACGGATGTGGCCGAAGCCGCCCATGGCGAGCAGGCTGCCATCCGGCACGAACTTGCGGACGGCTTCGGCTACCGTCGTGCGTTTGTCCACCATCTCCCTGGACTTGTTCTCTCGAATCCACTGGCGGTTCTCATCGGGGTCATGCCAGCCAATGAGTTCGCCGTTGTTCTCTATCGGGTCACGCATAAAATTCTCTCCGACCACAAAGGCTCAAAGTCACAAAGAACTAAAAAAACATTGCCAGGAAACCTTGATCGGCTATCTTTGTGCCTTCGTGACCTGGGGTTCCGTTTTTTGATCGTATTCACACCAAGCATTGCCCGTAGGTCACGTTTGCAACGAGACTGTCACGCTACAAGCGTGACCTACATGATCGAAAACCAAGGGCAGGGTGATGGCTTACTCTGCCAGATTGAAATATATATCCGTTGGCTTGAGTTTGGCATTGCGCAGGAAGCGACCCTTGACCTTCTTGCCGATCCAGTCAATGCTGGCAGCTTCCGGGTCCGCGCCGACCAGGCGTCCGAGGAAAAGGGTGTCGCAGGCCTCGAATTCCACCAGGATCAGGACGTACGGACATTCCGGCAGGAAAGCCTCCGAGCCAAAGTGGCACACAGTGAAAGCGTGGATCTTGCCTTCCGGCTTGATCTCCACCCACTCGGTCTCCCGGCCGGAATACATGTCGTGGCCGCGCGGGTTGGCATAGGTGTAACCGCTCTTCGGCTCGCGGCAGACGATGAAGCGCCCGTTCGCCAGGGCAGCGAAGAAGGGGGAATCCTGGCCGTAGGAGTAGTTGTAATCAATCGAATAAGGCTGCCGGCTCACGATCGGCGACATCTGTTTCAGGACCGACAGGTCGTCGCCAGTGGGGAAAGGAACACTGAAAACGATTGTCCCTTCCAGGTTGTCTTCAATTCTCTTGGGAAATTCTTTTTTAGACATGGCTGCGCTCCTATTTTTCCTGTTCCACGATGCTGACTGTCACATATGTACCGGTACCGGCATGGGAGTGGATGGCGCCGCGCCGCGCATTCGGGACCTGGAGGGCTGGGTCGCCAAAATGCTTCTTGATCGTCCCCTGGAGCTGCCACAGGGAAAAGACGGCCTGCATCAGCCCGGTCGCGCCGACGGGGTGTCCGCAGGCGATCAGGCCGCCGGAGGGGTTGACCGCGCAGGCCGGTTTTTCGGGTAGTTTCAGCCCGTAGTCGAGGCCCGGCATGAAGGTCTTGCCGCTGGCGGCAAAGGGTCCGCCTTCGCCGTACCGGCACAGGCCCATATCCTCATACGTTTGAACTTCAGACGATGTATAGGCATCGTGCAGTTCGACAAAGTCAATCTCTTTCAGCGGATCGGCGATCCCGGCATTCTTGTACGCCTCGCGTGAAGCCATCCGTCCGGCGCGGAATGAGTGGACGCCCGGATAGCGGAAGCCTTTGTCCCAGAGTCCTTTGTAGTACTCCCGGGCATCGTCATTCATTTCATTCGGCAGGGCGTTGTACTTGTAAAAATCTTCATACGACTGGTGCGGACGGTCGGCCATGCGCATCGCATCGGTGCCGCGCCCGATCCCGGTCACGCGCACACGCGGCAGGCGTCGTCCGGCGGCCTTTTCCAGTTTTGCCAGGCCGTCTTCCGAGCAGAAGATGACCGCCGCGGCCCCGTCGCTCATCACGCAGATGTCGTGCCGGGTAAGCGGCCAGGCCACCATCGGCGACGAACGCACATCCTCCACCGTCAGGCGCAGCCGCTTCTGGGCATACGGGTTGTGGTAGGCGTTGATGTGGTTCTTGACGGAAACGTGGGCCAGTTGCTCCACCGTTGTCCCGAACTCGGCCATGTGGCGGGTGACCATCATGGCATAGTAACCGGAGTAGAAACCGCCTACGGGATAATCGAAGGAAACGTCCGAGGCCAGGGCAATGAACTCGTTGCCTTTCCAGGTTTCCACGTGGCTCATGTGTTCAAAGCCGAAAGCCAGGCAGACATCCATGTAGCCGGAGGCCGGCCATCAACTGGCGGGCGAAATGGTCGGAGAAATAGGATGCCACCGAGCCATCCACCAACTCGAAAAACTGCGGGTGTTCGATCCCCAGGTCGGCAAGGGCGTAGTCATACGCCTCTTTCACCAGGGCTTGAAAGGTCTTGTCGGGACGGGCCTTAACGAACTTCGAAACGCCTCCCGAGACAACATAGACGGGTCGCATAAATATGCCTCCTCTTCCTTTGACTGTGTTTGGCGTCATGCCTTATGGCACAACGCAACGTAGTGTCGCGGCCGGCGTGGCGTGCGCCGGGCCGGACGAAGTACACAAACAAAAATCTTCACGCTTGTTGAAGGTTCTTGAGTATCTCCTTTGCAATGATCTTGCGCTGGATTTCGTTGGTGCCTTCGTAGATTGACGCAATCCGGACATCCCGTGTATAGCGTTCCACCGGGAATTCTTTCGAGTAACCGTAGCCTCCCATCATTTGGAGCGCCGTATAACAGGCCCGGTTGGCGGCTTCGGAGGCATACATCTTGGCCATGGCGGCCTCCTTGGCGAAGGAACGGCCCTGATCGGCCCGGAAGGCGGCTTGCATGAGCAACAAACGCGCCGCCTCGAGTTCCGTGTAGGAATCCGCGATCATCCACTGGATGGCCTCGAACTTGACAATCTCTTGATCGAACTGGACCCTTTTCTGGGCGTAACGGGTGGCGTAATCCATGGCGGCCAGCCCCACGCCGAGCGACAGGGAACCGATGCCCACCCGCCCGCCGATGAGTTCGACAACGGCCGTCTTCAGGCCATCGTTAATCTTGCCCAGCAGGGCCTCTTTGGGAATGCGGCAGTCCTCGAACATGACCTCAGTCGTGGCAGACGCATGCTGCCCCATCTTCTCCTCCTCCCTGCCCACGATCAGCCCTTTTGTGCCCGCCTCCACCAGGAAGCAACTGATCCCTTTCCCTTTCGGCGCCGACTTGTCAGTCACCCCCCAGACGACGAATACCCCGGCGTAGGGCGCGCTGGTGATGAACCTCTTGATGCCATTCAGGACCCATGTATCCCCGTCCAGCGCGGCGGAGGTGGTCATGGCGGCCGGGTCGGACCCCGCTCCGGGTTCGGTCAGGGCAAAACTCCCGGCTTTATATTCCCCTGAACATATTTTGGGGATGTAAGCCTTTTTCTGCGCCTCCGAACCGACCGCCTGGATCACGTCGCAGACCAGGTTGTTGACCGACACCGTCACCGCGGTGGAGGCGCATGCCCGGGCGATCTCGGTGATCGCCACGCTGAAAGCCACCATCCCGGCCTGGGTGCCGCCGTACTCTTCCCGGATGTTCAGCCCCATGAAACCCAGTTCGGCCAGTTTCTTTAAGTTGCTCCAAAAAATCTCCTGGTCTCCGGTCTGGTCGAGGCGGGCGGCGACCGGTTCGAGTTCAGCCAGGGCAAATTGCCGGGCAGTCTCCTGGATCAGTTTCTGTTCCTCGTTCAATTCCAAATACATGGCGTCCCATCCTATCGAACACAAAACGCCCCGGCCCTGTTGGCAGCTGTCACTTCGACAGGCGGGTAGTGAGGGCTGGAACAAGCTGCATTACATCGGCGACAACCAGGACATCCGCCACTTCGCCGATGGGCGCATCCTTGTCCTTGTTAATGGCCACGATGAAATCTGATTTCTTCATCCCGGCGATATGCTGGATGGAGCCGGAGATACCGCACGCCACATACAGCTTTGGGGCCACGGTCTGCCCGCTGCTGCCCACCTGCCGGGTATGTTCCACCCACCCGGCATCCACCACGGGCCGGGTTGCGCCCAGTTCTCCTCCGAGCACTTTCGCCAGGGCCGCGATGATCCCCACGTTTTCCTGTTTCCCGACGCCGCGCCCGGCGCTGACGATTACCTCAGCCTTCGCCAGGTCCACATCCTTCTTTTCCGCTTCCTCGTAACCGAGGAATTCCACCCTGGGGGCGCTCACAGCCAGATCAAGGCGTTCCAGTTGCGGGGTCCCGCGGGCTTCGCCCTGGTAGTTGAATGCTCCTGCCTGGATGGTCAATACAGCCTGCGCCGTCTTCGGCTTCAGGAGTCTGCGCATCTTGGCGTTGCAGGCGGGGACCTCGAACCTGCCGTCCACCATCCCGACGATTTCCGAGACTTGGGCGGCTTTGAGCGCCGCCGCGACGCGCGGCGCAAGGTCCCAGCCGTAGGAGGAATGGAGGAAAACGATATAATCGGCGTTTTCCTTCTGCGCCGCCTCCAGCACGAGACGCTTGTGCGCGTCCGGGTTGTATTCGCCATATTGACCTGCATCGGCAAAGTAAACCTTGCCGCTGAAGGCAGGCGCTGCCGCTTCGCTGCCGATCAACAGCATGGCGCTCTCCGCGTTGAGCCGCTGCGCGAAGGCAAGCAGTTCGTAGGTGGACTCGAGTAGTTTCCCTTGCCGGTATTCACAAATGAGTAGTGTTTTCATCGCGTGACCTCCGTGACTTTACCTCAGCGCCGGCGCTTTCTCTTTCAGGATTGACGCCAGTTTATCGGCCAATTCGTTGACATCCCCCTCCAGCACAAGTCCGCGCCCTTTTCTCTCGGGCGGGTACATTTTTTCCGTTTCCGCGAGACTCTCCACATTCAGGAAATCCGCGATCGGGAAGGTCAGCAGTTCTTTCTGTTTGGCTTTCATGATATTGGGGAGGGTGGGGTAGCGCGGGGTATTCAGTCCCAACTGGCAGGTCACCACAGCCGGGAGTTTGAACCGCACGGCGCCGCGCATGCCTCCCTCCAGTTCCCGCCTGGCCGTCACCACATCGCCGCTGATCTCGAAACTCACCAGCGTGGTGATGCAGGCATAGTCGAGTAGTTCCGCCGCGGCTGCACCGATCTGGGCCGAGCCGCGGTCCTGGGATTGCATGCCGGTGAAAACGAGGTCGAAATTCTTATCCCGGGCAAATGCGGCGATCACTGATGCCACCTGCCAGGGGTCTTTCTGGTAAACCAGATCGTCCTTGATGTGGACTCCGCGGTCGCCGCCCATGGCCAGCCCCTTTTTGACGGCTTCTATCACCCGGTCCGGGCCGATGGACAGGATGGTGATGTCCGCCGCGCCGCCCAGTTGCTCTTTGACGCGGACCGCCTGCTCCACGGCGAACTCGTCATACTCGTTCAGCCGGAAGGCGAGGTCCCGCTCGTCGTACCAATTTCCCGCTTCGTTCACCCTGAAACGGGATTCCATATCGGGCACATGTTTGATGCAGACCAAAATCTTCATATCGTTTCTCCTGAGTTATATCCAAGTTGGCTCGGTATAAGTTCCAAATACTTTCTTCATCACGCCCACAATCTCGCCCAGGGTGGCGTAGGCGCGCACACAGTCCAGCAGGTGCGGCATGGTATTCTCCGTGCCCTGGCAGGCCAGGCGCAGACGGTCGAGGGCCTGACCCACGCGCCCGTTGTCACGTTCCCGGCGCAGGGCTTGCAGACGCTCGACCTGCCGGGTTTGACCAGCGGGGTCCATCGCCAGTAAGGGAATCGTGAGAGGCTTGTCGTCCACGAAATCATTCACAGCAACGATGGTGCGGGTGTGGTCGTCAATTTCGCGCTGGTAGGTATAGGCCGCGTCGGCAATCTCTTTCTGGAAGAAACCTTTTGCGATGGCGGGAAGTACACCGCCCAAGTCTTCGATGCGCCGGAAATAGTCACGCGCCTGGACCTCGAGCTGGTTGGTGAGCGCCTCGACGAAGTATGAGCCCCCGAGCGGGTCAATCGTATTCGCCACGCCGGACTCGGAGGCGATGATCTGCTGGGTGCGCAGGGCAACCCGCACAGCCTGCTCGGATGGCAGCGCCAGGGCCTCGTCCATCGAATTCGTGTGCAGCGACTGGGTCCCGCCAAGGACGGCTGCCAGCGCCTGGATGGCCACCCGAACAACATTGTTCTCCGGCTGCTGGGCGGTGAGGGTCATCCCGGCAGTCTGGGTGTGGAAGCGCATCAGCCAGGAGCGCGGGTTCTTCGCCCCGAAAGTCTCGCACATTTCCTTCGCCCAGATCCGGCGGGCGGCGCGGTACTTGGCGATCTCTTCGAAGAAGTCGTTGTGGGCGTTGAAGAAGTAGGAAAGCCGCGGGGCAAACTCGTCCACGTCCATGCCGCGGGCGATGCCCCAGCGGACGTATTCCATGCCGTCGGCCAGGGTGAAGGCCAGTTCCTGGGCGGCCGTGCTGCCCGCCTCGCGGATGTGGTAGCCAGAGATGGAGATGGTATTCCACTGTGGAACGGTCTCCGAGCCGTATTCCATCGTGTCCACCACCAGACGCATCGAAGGCTCCGGCGGGAAGATGTATTCTTTTTTGGCAATGTATTCCTTGAGGATGTCATTCTGAAGCGTGCCGCGCAGTTGGGCCGGTGTGGCGCCCTGCTTTTCGGCCACCGCGATGTACATGGCCCACAGGATGGCAGCCGGCGAGTTGATGGTCATCGAGGTGGAAATTTTCCCAAGCGGGATGCCTTCCAGCAGGATTTCCATATCTTTTAGAGAACTGATGGCCACACCGCATTTGCCAAATTCGCCCACAGCCTCATGGGCATCCGTGTCATACCCCATCAGAGTCGGCAGGTCAAAGGCTATCGAGAGGCCGCCGCTCCCCTGCTCGAGCAAATACTTATAGCGGGCGTTGGACTCTTCCGCCGAGCCAAACCCGGCGAACTGGCGCATGGTCCATAAGCGGCCGCGCTGGCCGGTGGCATGGACAGCGCGCGTATAAGGATACTCGCCAGGCAAGCCCAGGTCGTTGAGATAGTCAAAGCCTGCCAGGTCGAGAGGGGTGTAGAGGCGGTTCACTTCCTCGGAGGAGGCTGTGATAAATTTTTTCTGTCGTTCCGGGGTGCTTTGGATGGTATCCGCCAGAGTGGATTTTTCCCATTCAGATAGCGCATCACGGAGGTCAACCAAATGTTTCTTGTCAAACATTTTATCTCCTGTAAGAGTTTCTAGCGTGGACCGATAATCAAATCTTTCCGGGTGTCAACCGCGACGAAGGTCTTGTGTTCATCGTCATATTGCACCTTTGAAGCAGCAAAGTCCGGGTCGTGAACATAGAAAATCCAGGCGTTTTCTTTCGCCAGGGAGGTCAGGAGCGCGTTCTTCTCATCAATGAGCAGTTCGGGGTAGCGGTCATAGCCCATGCTGATGGGCAGGTGGACCCAGAATCTTCCGGGAATGAGGTCCGAGGCATAGACCAGGCGCTCCTTATCATAACGAAGGTCGGCGCACAAAAGTCCCGGGGTATGGCCATCGCTGTAGAAAAAGTGAAGTTCGAGTTCGTCGAAGGACAGAATGTCACCTTTCTTGATCAGTGTAAGGCGCTGACTTTGCTCCAGGCGCTTGTGGAGCACGGGAATGAAAGACGCCCGGTCGCGCGGGTGGGGATGCGTAGCGCGCTCCCATGCCTTCTCGCCGACATAAAACCTGGCGTTCGGGAAGAGCAGTTCCGGTTCCTTGCCATCCTGCCAGGCGTTGAGCAGTCCGCCGGCGTGGTCAAAGTGCAGATGCGAGATGAAAATGTGAGTGACATCAGCAGGGGAAACCCCATGCTGCGCCAAAGACTTAAGGAGCATGTGTTCAGATTCTGTGACGCCAAAACGCTCGCGGAGTTTGGGCTCCATGTAAGCGCCAATCCCGGCCTCGAAAAGGATGGTTTCTTTTTGCGTGAGCGTCAATAAAGCCCGCGTGGCCAGGCCCAGGCGATTCTGCCCGTCCGATGGAATCCAACGTCCCCAGAGCGCTTTGGGCGCGTTGCCAAACATTGCGCCGCCATCCAACTTGTAAGCATTGCTGAGCACACTATAAAGCTGCATTATTTCTGTGCTATCCTTTCACCAATAATTTCCGCCAGGTCGCGGACCTTGAGTTTCCCCTCGCTTCCTCCTGTTTTGATGCCATCCTCGAACATGGTCAGGCAGAAGGGGCAATTCGAAACCAGCATGGGCGCACCAGTGGCCTCGGCCATTTTCACCCGCTCCACGTTGATGCGCCGCCCCAGTTTTTCTTCGGCCAGGACCCGTCCGCCGCCGCCGCCACAGCAGAAACTTTCGTTTTTCGATTTCGCCATCTCAGTGATTGACCCGCCAGCCTGATGCATGATTTGGCGCGGCTCCTTGATAATCCCTTTGTATCTCCCGATGTAGCAGGAGTCATGATAAGTAAAATCGAATTCCTGTGGGTTGAGATGCAGGGCGCCTTCACGGATCAGCCGCTCGAGGAAGACAGTGTAATGCTCAACCTCCACTTCCAGACCCAGGTCCCGGTAGTTCCGTCCCAAAGTATTGAAGCAATGAGGGCACGTGGTCACGATCCGGCTTACGCCGTACGCCTTGAATTGCTTGATATTCTCAGCAGCCACCATTTGGTAGAGATATTCATTCCCCAGTTTCCGCACAGGTTCGCCACAGCACTTTTCCTCTTTACCCAGGATCCCAACTTTTATTCCGGCGGCATTGCAGATCCTGATGAAGTTTTGAGCCACCGACTGGTTCCGTTTGTCAAAGGAGGCGTAACAACCAGCGAAGTAAAGAACATCCACTTTTCCGCCATCCGCCATGCGCTGAACATCCAGACCCTCCGCCCAGTCGCCCCGGCTGGCATAGGCCAGGCCGAAGGGGTTGCCGTTGACCTCGGTGTTGTTGACCGCCGTCTGCACTTCCCCGCCGGGAAATTCACCCTGCATCAGGACCAGGTGTCGGCGCATTTCCAGGATTTTATTGACGTGCTCGATATCGGCCGGGCAAATCTCCTGGCAGGCATAACAGGTGGTGCAAGCCCAGAGGACATCCGTCGTAACCGTCTCAATCAAATTCGCCTGGGGGCGGCCAAAGGCGACTTCGCCGATCTGCTGCACTACTTTCATGGGCGACAGAGGCTTGTCGGTGTTCCATGCCGGACACCGGTCCTGGCAGCGTTTACAACTGGTACAGGCGTCCGCGTCGAAGATATCCTTCCAGGTGAGGTCGGCTACAGCCGCCGCGCCGAAGTGGTCAGCATCCGCGGCCTCCAGGTTAAGCGTGTCAATGGCGCCTTTCTCGCGCAGGTCGGCGAACAGGTAGTTAACGGGGGTGGTGAAAATGTGACGAAACTTGGTGAATGGGACGAGGGCGATGATGGTCATGACCAGGAAGAAATGTGTCCACCATGTCAGTACATGTATCTGCCTGACGACGCTTTCGTCCAGGCCAGCCAGCGGACGGGCGACCAGGAGGCCGACGGGGGAGAGCGCGGTCAGGTCCGGGCGGCTGGCCACTTCGGTAACGGCCATCCGCGCACCTTCGACCAGGAAACCGGTCAGCAGGATAAGGGTCAGGAGGCCGTAAATGATATAGTCGTCCCGGGTGGTAGCCAGCCCTTTGGGCTTGTAAAAATACCGGCGCACGCCGAAGGCGACCAGCATGATGAAGACTACAAACCCGGCCAGGTCAAGAGTCAACGAAAAAACCTGGTAGAAGGTGCCCTTGAGAAACTGGAAGTCGAACAACGGCTCGGTGAAATCAACCTGGATCAGGACGAGGACAGTGCCGATGAAAAGGAGCAGGATCCCCCAGAACTGGAGGGCATGGGCAATCCCCGGCGCCTTGACGAGCATCACCCGGAGCTGGCCGATTCCCCGGTTTACCAGACGCAGGATACGTTTTGGGAGACGGTCCAGGCGCTGCAAGCGCTTTCCCTGCCGGTAAACCCGGATTCTCCTGACGAAACCGTAAATCAAAATCACCAGGGTGAGCGCAGCAAACAGATACATGGGCAGCACGACGCCATGCCCGACATTCCAGTAAATTTCTCTAGTGATATCCATGCGCTTTTACTCCATCTGCTGAGACGATTGATCCCTTGTCAGATATTATGGTTTTCGACTGTCATGCAAAGGATCAGGACAACAGCGCCCTTGAAATGATCAGCCGCTGTACCTCGTTTGTGCCTTCGTAGATTTCAGTGATTTTGGCGTCGCGATACATCCGTTCCACCTCATATTCGGTGACGTAGCCATAACCGCCATGAATCTGGATGGCCTCCTTCGTGACGTAGGTGGCCGTTTCCGAGGCATGCAGTTTACACATTGCCGACTCTGCGGCGTAAGGCTTCTTGTTCTCTTTCAGCCAGGCGGATCGGTACGTGATGAGTTTGCTTGTCTCGATACGCGTATACATATCCGCCAGTTTGAACTGGATGGCTTGTAACTCGCTGATGGGATGGCCGAACTGCTCCCGTTCCTTGGAATAGGTCAGGGCCCGCTCGAAGGCTCCCTCTGCTATTCCCAGCGCTTGAGCAGCGATACCGATACGGCCTCCGTTCAGGGTCTCCATGGCGATCTTGAACCCCTGCCCCTCACTCCCCAACAAGTTTTCTGCGGGCACCCGCAGGTTGCTAAAAGCAAAGGCGGTCGTGTAACTTCCCCGAATTCCCAATTTACTTTCATTTCTCAAAAGTTCCACGCCTTCCGATCCCAGATCAACGATAAAGGCGGAAATTCCCTTGTGTTTGAGACTCCTATCCATTGAGGCAAAGAGTATCCCTGTTCCCCGATAGCCGCCATTGGTGACGAATATCTTGTTGCCGTTAATGACATAATGGCCGCCATCTTTCTGATAGGTGGTGGCCAATCCCGCCACGTCGCTCCCGGCCTCCGGCTCCGTTAGCAGGAAACAGCCGATTTTCTCTCCGGTAACCAAAGGAGGAAGGAATTTCTTCTTTTGTTCTTCGGTGCCAAATTGAAGGATAGGATCACAGGCCAGGGAGGTGTGAGCGGAAATCAGGACGCCACTCGAAGCACAGGCCTTGGATACCTCCTCCACCACGATGGCATAGGAAAGAATGTCCAGCCCCGCGCCGCCGTAAGCCTCCGGCAGGTAACTCCCCAGCAGGCCCATCGCACTCATCTTTTGCACCAATTCATCCGGGATCATGTGGTTTTCATCAATCTGGATGGCAAGCGGCTTGACTTCCTTTTCCACGAAATCGCGCACGCTGCTTTGCAATACTTTGTGATCCTGGCTAAATTCAAAATCCATGGGGATTCTCCTTCTTTCTGTGTTCTCGAGCCGGTTACTTGCCTTTGAACTCCGCTTTCCGCTTTGCAACAAATGCCTGCATCCCCTCTCTCTGATCTTCCGTAGTGAATAAGGTGGCGAACAGGGAACTCTCGCAACGAAGGCCATTGTCTTTGGTCATGTTCAGGCCGTTGACAATAGATTCTTTAGCGCTTGCGACTGCGATCATACCGTTACGAGCAATCGCTTGGGCGATCTCCATCACTTTGGCCCGTAGTTCCTCCGCCGGGAAAACTTCATTGACGATTCCCCATTCCTTGGCTTGCTGTGCTGAAAGCGCCTTGCCGCTGAAGATCAGTTCCTTGGCTTTGTTGGGACCGATCAGGCGCGGTAGGTTCTGGGTGCCGCCGAAGCCGGGAATCACCCCCAGGGTCACTTCCGGTAAACCGAGTTTGGCTTTCTCCGAAGCATAGATGAAATCGCAAGCCAGGGCAAGTTCCAGGCCGCCGCCCAAGGCATACCCGTTCACTGCGGCAATGACCGGCTTGTGCATTTTCTCGATATACGCGATGATCTCCTGGCCTTTGCGGGCATAAGCCCGCGCTGCCAGGGAAGTCATATCTGCCATTTCTTTGATGTCCCCCCCCGCTACAAAGGCTTTTTCGCCAGCGCCGGTAACCACGACCACTTTCACCGCCGCGTTCTGCTCCAGGTCACGCAGGGCGGATTCCAAAGACGCGACGACTTCAGAGTTCAGGGCGTTCAAGCTGTCCGGGCGGTTGATCTTCAACCAGCCGATACCGTCGGTTATTTCCACGAGGATATAGTCATTTTCCATAATCGACTCCTCTCTAATATTGAACTGGCAGGTAAAAAACGATCAATTGAACGCCGGGGTTTTTGGATTTTCGACCGGTTCTTTCCAGATTAATATGTATAAAATCCGCGACCTGACTTTTTTCCAAGATAACCGGCGTTGACCATCTTGACCAACAACGGGCAGGGACGGAACTTGGGATCCTTGAAGCCCTCGTAGAGGACAGTGATGATCGCCAGTGTGGTATCGAGGCCGATCAGGTCTGCCAGCGCGAGGGGTCCCATTGGATGGTTGGTGCCAAGTTTCATCCCCTTGTCAATATCTTCTGCCGTGGCAACACCTTCATAGAGAGCAAAAATGGCTTCGTTAATCATCGGCATCAGAACCCGGTTGACGATGAAGCCCGGATAATCCTGGGAGACTGCCATTACCTTCCCCAACTTCTCCACCAGACTGGCCGTTGTTTGGAAGGTCTCATCGCTCGTGGCCAGCCCCCGGATCACTTCCACCAATTGCATGACCGGTACCGGGTTCATAAAGTGCATGCCAATCACCTTGTCGGGCCGGTTGGTGACCGCTGCAATCTTTGTAATGGAAATGGAAGATGTGTTCGATGCAAGGATGGCTTCCTTGTTCACCATTTCGTCAAGCTGGCGGAACAGGTCGAATTTCAAGGCTTCATTCTCATTAGCCGCTTCGATCACCAGGTCACATGCCGCAAATTCGCTGATACCCTTGACCGCGGTGATGCGACCGAGGATCTCCGGAATTTTAGCAGCGTCAATGATTTCTTTTTTCGCCTGGCGTTCCAGGTTTTGCGTGATGGTCTTCAACGCTTTTTCCAATTGTGCGGCAGAAATGTCATAAAGTAGCACCGGATGCTCATGCTGGGCAAAAACATGTGCAATCCCATTTCCCATTTGTCCGGCGCCCAAAACCCCGACTGCTTTGATCATTCCTCTCTCCTTTTCTGGCTGGTTTGGAAAATAAAAGTGTGGATTCTTTCCACACTTTTTTGCGAGAGATTAGACTCTCTCGAGAATGGCTGCCACCGCCTCGCCGCCGCCGATGCAAAGCGTAGCGAGTCCGTACCGGACCTGGCGCCTGTTCAACTCCCTGACCAGCGTTGCCACAAGCCGGCCACCGCTCGCTCCGATGGGATGTCCCAAAGCCACTGCGCCGCCGTTGACATTCACCCGCGCAAGATCGAGATTCAATTGCTTTACTGCAATCATGGCAACGGCAGAAAACGCCTCATTGATTTCGAAAAGGTCAATGTCTGAGATTTTGATGCCTGCCTTGCTGCACGCCGATTCAATCGCGCCCACCGGCGCATCCGGGAACAAGTCGGGGGCGAGACTGTTGGTGGCATAGGCGACCAGTCTGGCACGCGGTTTCAGACTGTGCTTTTTTAGTGCCGCCTCATTTGCCAGCAGGGACAACGCTGCGCCGTCGTTGATCGTCGAGGCGTTACCCGCTGTGACGGTCCCCTCCTTGGTGAATGCCGGGCGGAGGGCCTTCAATTTTCCGAAATCAACCTTGAACGGTTCCTCGTCATCGGCGATGACTTCCTCGCCTTTTTTGCTTTTCTTGACCACCGGGACAATCTCGTCCTTGAATATCCCCTCTTTGACTGCCTTCTGCGCCAACTGATAGGACCGGATGGCGTACTCATCCTGCGCTTCGCGGCTGAAGCCGTGCCGCGCTGCGGCTGCATCCGCAATTTCGCCCATGTGTTTGCCGGTGTACGGGTCCTGCAAGCCATCATAGACCATCAAATCAAGAAGTTCGCCGTGTCCCATGCGGTAGCCGTAGCGGGCTTTTTTCAGGATGAATGGGGTCGAAGACATGTTTTCCATCCCGCCAGCGATCACAACATCCGAATCGCCCAGGAGGATGGACCCGGCTCCCAGCATAATTGCCTTTAGGCCGCTGCCGCAGACTTTGTTGATGGTCATGGCGTGGACATTGTCGGGAAAACCAGCGTAACGCATGGCCTGCCGCGCCGGGGCCTGGCCGACCCCTCCCATCAGAACTTCCCCTACAATGACCTCGTTGACAACAGCCGGGTCAAGCCCTGCCCGTTCCGTAAGCGCTCTCATCACCGTTTCCCCCAGACGTGGAGATTCTATATCCGATAATGCCCCGCCAAAAGAACCGAACGGGGTCCTTAGTGACTCTACAACATAAATATTTTCCATCTTTGCCTCCAGGTTCATAATTTAGGCTGACGGCTGATAGGAGATGAAACAAGTGATGTATTCGGTTATGAGGAACGAAGCACGGGGATTGTTAGATGGGATTGTATAATTAGCGTTGCTGTGCAAGATACGCCCTTCATGGCTGTATTGGCGATTTCTTACTGACCACAACCGCCAGAGAAGGGAGCGAATGGAATACCATTGCGCAGTCGCGATATTGACGCTCATCATTGTTTGCTCCGGCATAATTATACAACACTATGATATGGCTTTGCATCTGTTTCATCGCGATTCTCCGGGAATCTCCGCAATGAGATATAAAAAAACTGGGCGTCACGGTTCCATGACGCCCAGTCGCAGGGATGTATTACTGTCAGGCCCGCTCTGATCCTCGTTTCCGAACATCCAATAGATTATACAAAGCCCGACCTGCCAAAGCGAGCAACAGGCCTAGTGAGAGAATTCCAGCCAGCATCAGAAGGATGAATTTCCAGGTACCGGCACCTGCCTGCCGCATTGTGCGGCGCAGTCCCTGAATGCGGTTCCCCAGGCCATGCACAAATTCCTTGCGCGGTGCAATCGGCCGCAGCGTCACGGACAATTTATTTTCCAGCTTGTTCACGTTCTTCTCCTCTATCATTTTTCACTCTCCTGCGGGATACATGATCACGCCCACTGTCCCCGGGCCAAGATTTGCAGCCACGGACACAGAAAGGTCGGTGGTGATCAGTTCTCGAAGTGTGCAGTATATCCTTTCAATCTCCTACAATATCAACACCTTCCAATTCATCTCGTAACGCTAAAAGAGTACGATGATAAAGGCTCTTGACCGCGCCTTCACTGCGCCCCATGATCTGACCGATCTCGGCATTCGACAGGTGCTCCACGAATTTCAAGATGAGCAAATGTTGGCGCTCTGAAGGGAGGTGACGAATAATGCGCAAAAGGGCTTCTTGGTCCTGGGTCTGGACAACGGCGGTTTCGGGGGCTGCACCCTTGTAGTGCAAGGTCGGAGCGTCGGAGAGCGGGATTTCCTGATGACGGGAGCGGTCGCGATGCCAGTTGGCCACCAGGTTGTGGGCAATGCGGTACAACCAGGCAGAGAATGGCACACCGCGATCAGTATAGTTCTGGATATGGTGCAAAGCGCGGTAGAAAACACGGGCGGTCAAATCTTCCGCATCGTGGACGTTGCCCGTGCGATAGTAGACGTAGTTAAAAATCCTCTCCACGTAACGTTCGTAGAGGATTCCAAAGGCTTCCTTGTCGCCCTGAGAGGCGAGCGCCAGGGTTTCTTCTTCTTTTGGTTCCGGCACTTTTTCACCTTACCGGCGGGTCTGCATAAGAAAACCCCGCCATGTTTTAGAAGTCACGACTTACCAATAATAAACCTTTTTTGCTGTTGGGGGTCGCACTTGGGAATATTTTCAGACAGAGTATATCATGTTTGAATATGCTATAATTAAGGCACAGGACAAGCCCCGTTGCCTGGGACATGTCCCCGCTCTTTGGGGATGACAGGTTTCGACGGGAGAGGCTGGTCCCGGAATGCGAGCCGAGAGGCGCCGAACTCGCTAACTCAGCGCAAAAAATCAAGTGCCAACCGCACTTCCTACGCCGCAATGCCCCTCGCTGCATAAGCGATGAGCAAATCGGCCGGCCTCCACAGATGAGGCCGCGTCCACCCGTCCCGTGCTCCGCCCCGGGGAGGGATCGGGCGTCAAAATGGGCAGAGTGCCGCGCATGATGCCGCTCACTGCGCGAAAGAAGGGCCTTCGGGCTCTGGCGGCTGGCTGCAGGTCAATTTTGCTGGCTGAGTGACCTGCGGCGACAAACCTCAACCGGCTACGCTCGTAGATTTCCGAGGGCTGAATCTTTCGGACGCGGGTTCGATTCCCGCCATCTCCACCATGAAAAGCGCATCCTTTATGGATGCGTTTTTCGTTCAGACCAAGAGCAATCGAAAACCCAGGCTCGCCATTTTATTTCGCCGGTTTGACGCGATACAGGCTGCGGTCAGCGTCAGCCAGCAGGGATTGCGGGGTCATGCCGGTTTGGAGCAAGGCCATCCCAATGCTGATCCCCAACTGCTCACGGGCGTATTTGGCTAAAACCGAGGCTTGCAGTTTATCCGTGATGATCTGGGCCTGGGTGATATCCG
>JACQYE010000115.1 GCA_016208355.1 Chloroflexota bacterium
ATTGACGGATGGCGGAGTTGAGCATCGGACCGCGCCAGATGAGCGGCTGGCCGGGCCGCACCAGAAATCCCATGGACATCAGTTTCACGCCGTAGGCTTCGGCCGGGATGAGTTTGTTCTCTTTTGTACCGGGAATGTCGCGCACTCCCATCATTGTGGGAATATTCGGGCCGTAGATGTCGGCGTCCATCAGGCCGACGCGCGCCCCTGTCTGCGCTAGGGCCACGGCCAGGTTGGCACTGACGGTGCTCTTGCCCACACCACCCTTGCCAGAGGCCACGGCGATGGCGTTGCGGACGGGGAGTTGCATCAATCCGCGCATCCGCCCGTCGTTGGGCACGCTGGCATCCAGTTTGATGTTGACGGCCTTGACGCCAGGGACGGTCAGGGCAGCCTCGCGGGCTTCCTTCTCGATCCGCCCCTTGAGCGGGCAGGCTGGGGTGGTCAAAACGATGGTGAATGAGACCGCTCCACCTTTAATCTCCAGGTCACGGATCATATTGAGCGTGACCAGGTCTTTGTGCAGTTCGGGCTCCTGGACTTTACTGAGTACGGCCAGGATGGAATCGGGGGAAATTTTTTCTGGCATGATTTACCTTTGATTGATGTATTCTTTGAGTTCTGATTTCGCGGTTTCAAATATTCGGAGTAGCTCTTCATCCGGGCCGTGGAAGCGTTTCAAGCCTTGTAGCGAGCAATCGGCGCAGCCCTGGGCGGAACGATGAGAATTCGGGTTGCAGGCCGCACAGTTGACCAGGCGCGCCACCATCAGCACAAAAGCGGCCTGCTCAAGGGATGTCTCGGTTAGTTTGGCGGTGGCAGTGACCAGGTCCCGCCAAGCCGGACCGCGCACCTCGGCCAATTCGGGGATTAGATGTGGAGGGAAGAGCAGTTCTGTCTTGGTCACCGGCGTCCTGCCTAATCGCTGGCGTGACTGGCGCGGGCAGCTTCTTTGGTAGCGCGGGCGGCGTTCTCGCGGGCCGCGTTGGCCGGTCGGACACTGTCGTAATACGAAGCCGGTTTGGAGAGTTTGGCCTTGTCAAACAAGTTGCGCCCGAAGGAAGCCAGTTCGTAATCATGGTCCATCTTGATGGCGTCGAACGGGCAATACTCGGCGCACAGGCCGCAATTCATACAGATGTCAGCGTCCACGTAGAACTCGGCCGGGTCGGGGATGGGGCGACCGGTGGACGGGTCGCTGGACCGGACGATCCAAATGCACTGCGGCGGGCAGACGCGTTAGCAGATGCCACACGATGTGCAGCGCATCACCTTTTCACCATTCTCACTTTCATCGTAAACGAGGAACGGGACAAAACGGAACTCTTCCGGGACGGGGATTTTCTCTTCGGGGTACTGGACGGTGAAGATGCCGCGCCCATCCTTGCTGGCACGGTGGGCAATGCCTTCGTCGGTATGGTAACGTTTGCCCAGCCACATCAGGTCGTCGAGGTAAGTGTCAAAGAAACGTTTCAGGGAAACGCCGAGGCCTTTCAGGATACCTTTTCCATACATGTCACTCATCGCGTCCTCCTTGTACCCGTAGGGTGCTACCTGTCAACTTCGCCAAGCACAATATCAATCGAACCGAGCACGGCCACCACGTCTGCCACTTTCAGTCCGGTGCATATTGGGCCGAAAGCAGTCAGGTTGATGAACGAAGGAGCGCGCACGTGGTAGCGCCATGGAGTCGGCTTGCCGGTCGAGACAATGTAGAAGCCGAGTTCGCCTTTCGGGCCCTCGACCCGTCCATACGCTTCCCCGGCCGGGACGCGTACCTGATAAGCCGGCTTCGTTGCCATCACCGCGCCTTCCGGCAGCTGTTTGACAGCCTGCTGTACGATGCGAATGCTTTGGCGGATCTCGTCGAAGCGGATCATCAGTCGGTCGTAGATGTCACCGTTCTGGCGTACGCACACGTCGAACTCGAAGCGGTCATAGATACTGTAAGGCTCGGCGCGGCGCACGTCGTAGGGAACGGATGGCATCTTCGGCCTTGAGCACACCTTGCCCGATCCCGCGTGAGCGGACTACTTCGTTTTCGCTCAAGAAACGGTCAATCTGGTCAATCTGGCGCGGCAGGCGCTCGAAGAACAGGTCCTTTATCTTTTGGAGGGTGCCTTCTGGAAGATCGCGTACCACACCGCCAAAGCGGAAGTAGTTACACATCATCCGCGATCCGGAAACGGCTTCGAAAATATCCAGGATGAGTTCGCGTTCTTCCAATGAGTAGAGCATCGGGGTGAAAAACGTACCAAGATCGTTGAGCAAGGCGCCGATGGCCATCAGGTGGTTGGCGATACGGGTCATCTCCGCCATCATCACACGGATGTATTCGGCGCGTTCGGGCGGTTTGATGTTCATCAACTTTTCGACCGCTAGCGCATAACCGAAGTTATTGCTCATGGACGAGAGATAGTCCAGGCGGTCGGTGTAGGGCATATTCATCAGGTAAGTGTTGCGCTCGCCGATTTTCTCATGGTTGCGGTGCAGGTAACCCATGACCGGTTTCAGGCTGACGATGGTTTCACCGTCCAGCATGACCGCGACCCGGAAGACACCGTGCGTGGACGGATGCTGTGGGCACATGTTGACGATGACGTGGTCGGTACCCAACCCTGTTTCGTCCTGGACCTGGTAACGGGCCAGCGCGCCGTAGAGGGCGTTTTCACCCTCAGGGACCCACTTCTCGGGGTCGAAGCCACCCGGGTAAGCGATATTGTCGCCAAACGGATTCTTGCTTTCTGCCAGCACGTGCCTGCCCTCCGGCCAGCGGCTCTTGAAGGGCTTTGCGTCTTCTTCGTAGTAGGCTTCTTTCCAATCTTTGCGCAGGGGGAAACCTTCGAAACCTTCCCACATCAGGATGCGACGCAGGTCGGGATGGTTGGTGAATTTGATACCCAACAGGTCCCAGGCCTCGCGCTCCTGGAGCTCTGCTCCGGGATAGATGCCAGTCAGCGAGGGGACTTCCACTGGATCTTCGCGCGGCACTTGCACTTTGAACATCAATCCAGGTCCGCCGGTGGTCTTGTAAACCTGGTAGACAACTTCCATCTTGCCTTCTGGCAAGTAGTCCACACCGGTGACAGAGGAGAGATAATCATAGCTGAATTCGTCACGCAGGGCTGCGGCGACTTCGAGCAGGCCGCCTTTATTCACCATCCAGCCGGAGTATCCGGGACGTGCGTCAGGGGAAACAACACCGGGGAAGCGGGCGGCTAAATCGAGGGTCACGACAGTGACAGGTGCGGGGACTGCCATCTTACACCTCCTGTCCTTTTTCCCCGCTGGCTTTGATGAGGTCAATCTTGCGCGGATCAATCAGGTCGGGACCAAGCATCGGGATGGGAGTCTCGGCCATGTCCGGGCCTTTCTTGTACCAGCGGGCCGACTTGATGGACTCGCCCGTGATCTTCTCCTGGACTTTCATCAAGCCATTGAGCAGGGCCTGCGGAGTGGGTGGGCAGCCGGGGACATAAACATCCACCGGGATGTACTTGTCCACGCCGGAGATGACGTTATAGCCTTCTTTGAAGGGCCCGCCGCCGGAGGCACAGGCGCCCATCGCCAGCACGTACTTTGGCTCGGGCATCTGGTTATAGAGACGCACAATGATGGGGATCATCTTTTTCGTCACCGTGCCGGAGACGATCATCAGGTCGCTCTGGCGCGGGGTGGGGCGCATGACTTCCATACCAAAGCGGGCGATATCGTAACGGCTGGCGGCGGCGCAGATCATTTCGATGGCGCAGCAGGCCATACCAAACATCATTGGCCAGACAGAGGCGCGCCGGCCCCAGTTGTAGACCTTATCGAGGGTGGTGACAGTTACCACGCCTTGTGCTTCTGGTGGAATGCTGTAACCAGGGGAATTCAGTTCGTTCGAGTCCACGGCTCTGCTCCAGGGGAAGGATGGCAAACGGGGGGATTATAGTCGAATGGAGGAGGGGCGTCAATTTAATTATGCAAATATATATTTGCATAATTGGTATAATGAGCAAATGAAACCAACCACACGTCTGCGTATCATGGACCATTTTCGTAGGCAACAAACGGCCTCGGCGCAAGAGTTGAGCCGTGCCCTTGGGATGACGCGCGCCAATATCCGCCATCACCTGGTTGTGCTGGAAGCCAATGATTTTGTGGAAGTCATCGGGCAGCGGCGCGAAGGCAAGGGACGGCCGGAAAACATCTATGGCATGTCGCGGCGCGTGCTGGGTGACGGCTTGGACGAACTCTCTTCTGCGCTTCTGGATGAGTGGCTTGGGCGGCTACCCGACGGGGAGCGGGAGGCAGGTTTTCGGTCAGTGGCCGGGCGGCTAGGCGCCGGGTTTGCCGGGGAGCGCGCCGGGTCACTCCTGAAACGGCTGACGGATGCAGTCCGTTTCCTGAACGGTTTGCATTACCAGGCGCGCTGGGAGGCGGGGGCGTCCGGGGCACGGCTCATTTTTGGTCATTGCCCGTTTTCTGCTATTATCGAAAAACATCCCGACCTATGCCGTGTGGATGCCCACCTTCTGGAAGAATGCATCGGGCAAGGGGTTTTGCAGTCTGCCAAACTGGAGCGCCTGGCCCAAGGCCTGCCGCAGTGTATTTTCCTGGTGTTGTAGCGTAACCCAAAGACTCCCGGGGGTTGCCCTTTCCCGAGAGGTTTTGATTCATTGCCGTAACGAAATTACGGGCATCAGGGTTATATGGGCATGGATAACCAACCTTGTACCAGGAGGCCTGCTTGCTCATGAACACTGCTTTTGCGCCTGCTGTTTTCGAACATTACTTTCCCCGTATTGACCGCCGTGTGCGTGATATTCTACTCATTACTGTGGGCAGCCTGTTGGTTGCGTTGATGGCTCAGGTAAAAATCCCTTTGCCATTCACTCCCGTCCCACTCACCGGGCAGACATTTGCCGTGTTGCTGGTCGGGGCCGTCCTCGGTTCCAGCCGAGGCGCGGCCAGCCTGTTGTTCTACATCCTCCAGGGTGTGATCGGCCTGCCAGTCTTTGCCGGAGGCTCGAGCGGGTTGGCGTATCTCTCTGGCCCCACTGGCGGCTACCTGGTCGGTTTTGTCTGTGCAGCATTTGTCGTCGGTAAATTGGCAGAAATTGGCAAGGACAGGCGGTTTCGCACAGCCCTGCTTGTGTTCCTGGCTGGTGAAACGGTAATCTATCTTTGTGGTTTACCCTGGCTGGGTATTTACATCGGGTTTTCAAACACGCTGGCTGCCGGCCTGCTGCCTTTCTTAATTGGCGATGCCATTAAACTGGTGGCGGCGGCGCTGGCCCTGCCCGCGGCCTGGAAGTTGCTCCCGTCTTCAGGCGCTTCAGATTAGAGAATAGTCTCTGCCGTAACCGCTGTTGAGAAAGAGTGTTTTACCATTCGAGTTACGAGATGTCTATTCAACAACAGGATGCCTATTCAGGCAAGCGAATATCGGCGGGCATCTGAACCCCTTAACCTGAAAGTTGAGTGTTCTCCTGGACCGGGAAGCAATCACGGCTGCGACCGGTAGTTTCATGTACCTGTTTTCCGGTTGGATACTCAGGCCCTGCAAAGAGGCGAACATCGTTTTATGACCCAAGAGACCAAGACGTTAGCAGATATCCGAGTGGAAGCCGCTCTGGGAGGCGGCGAGGCGCGCATCGCTGCACAACATTCAAAAGGGAAGCAAACCGCCCGGGAACGCATCGAACAATTGCTCGACCCCGGAACATTCCATGAAGTTGGCATGTTCGTAACTCACCGCGCCAGCGGGATGGGCATGGAAAAATCTCACCCCTTTACCGATGGCGTGGTGACCGGGTGGGGAAAAGTGGATGGCCGGACGGTCTATGTTTTTGCGCAGGATTTCACTGTGATGGGCGGCTCGGTCGGTGAAGCACATGGCCGGAAGATCGCTACCCTGCTGGACATGGCAAAAAGCAGCGGTGCCCCGGTTGTTGGACTCAACGATTCAGGCGGAGCGCGCATCCAGGAAGGCGTAGACGCCCTGGCCGGATACGGGCACATCTTCCATCGAAACGTCCACGCTTCTGGCGTCATTCCCCAGATCTCGGTCATTCTCGGACCCTGCGCGGGCGGGGCGGTCTATTCGCCAGCCATTACCGATTTCGTTTTTATGGTCGAGAAAACTGCCCACATGTTCATCACCGGACCGGAAGTGGTCAAGGCTGTCACCCACCAGGAAGTCAGTTTTGACGACCTCGGCGGCGCGGCGATCCATCGTTCCCAAAGCGGGGTGGCGCATTTTACAGCCCCAGACGAGGAAACCCTGCTTGCCAATGTGCGCTGGCTGCTTTCCTTCCTCCCGCCCAATAACCTGACTCCGCCTCCCTGGGTATCCCCGGAGGACGATCCGCGGCGCGCTACTCCAGAACTGGGTCAGATTGTTCCACTTGACCCACAGCAGCCTTACGACGTTCACAACGTCATAGAGTCGCTGGTGGATGGCGGCGAATTCATGGAAGTTCAGGATGAGTCTGCTGCCAACCTGGTTGTTGGCTTTGTGCGTCTGGATGGGCATCCGGTCGGGATTGTTGCCAACCAGCCGTTCCACCTGGCCGGAGTGCTGGACATCAACTCATCAGACAAGGGCGCACGCTTTATCCGCTTCTGCGACGCGTTCCATATTCCCCTGGTGACACTGGTGGATACACCCGGTTTCCTCCCAGGCACAGACCAGGAATATGGTGGCGTGATCCGGCACGGCGCAAAACTGGCCTATGCCTATTCGGAGGCCAGCGTCCCGAAAGTGACCCTTATCCTGCGCAAAGCGTATGGCGGGGCATATATCGTCATGGGGTCCAAGCACCTGGGCGCGGACATCAACCTGGCCTGGTCGAACGCAGAAATTGCTGTCATGGGACCGGAGGGGGCGGTCAACATCGTCTATTCCAAAGAACTCCAGGAAAGCAAAGATACGGCTGCCCGGAGGCAGGAATTGATTCGGGAATACCGCGCCGGGATGGCAAATCCCCTCACTGCCGCCAGTCACGGTTACCTGGACGATGTGATCGAACCATCCGAAAGCCGGGAGCGGTTGATCGCGGCGTTGGATGTGTTGCGTGAAAAACGCCTGCCGGCACCGTCCCGTAAACACGGGAACATCCCGCTTTAGGTGATGACTATGACAAAGGCGAAAATCCTGGTTGCCAACCGCGGCGAGATTGGGGTGCGCATCCTGCGCGCCTGCCGCGAGATGGGACTCTCGACTGTGGCCGTTTTCACCGACGTGGACGAGTCGGCTCTTCATGTGCGTTATGCAGACGAGGCTGTCTTCATCGGGGAGCGGAAAAAGTACCTTGACATCGCTTCCGTTCTGGAAGCAGCCCGTCATAGTGGAGCGACCGCCATCCACCCCGGCTACGGTTTTCTATCGGAAAACCCGGACTTTGCCCGCGCCGTGGAAGAGAAGGGGTTGACGTTCATCGGTCCGCGCCCGGAGACAGTTGCCATGATGGGCGATAAACTGGCCGCCCGGCGCTTTTCCCGCAAGGCAGGGTTGCCGGTCATTGCCGGGACAGACGAACCACTTCCTCCCCAGTTGCCGGTGGAGATGGCGAAAAAGATTCAGTATCCCGTGCTGGTAAAAGCTGCAGCGGGAGGCGGTGGGCGTGGCATCCGCTTGGCGCGTTCGGCGGAGGAACTGCCTGGCACGATTGAAGCGGCGCGGCGCGAGGCCAAATCGGCTTTTCATGATGATACGGTTTTTCTTGAGTCTCTTGTCCAGCAGGCGCGCCACATCGAAGTGCAGATCCTGGGGGATGGCGAGGGGAATGTAACTTGCCTGGGTGAGCGCGAGTGTTCCATCCAGCGCCGCCGCCAAAAGCTGATCGAAGAATCCCCGGCGCATGGTCTGTCTGATGACTTGCGCCATCAGATTCATGAAGCCGCGCTAAAACTTGGTAAAGCGCTCCGCTACCGCAGCCTCGGCACAGTTGAGTTCCTGCTGGATAAAAAGAACCGTTTCTATTTCATCGAGGTGAATCCCCGCATCCAGGTGGAGCACCCGGTTACGGAGATGGTCACAGGCGTGGACATCGTAAAAGAGCAGATCACCATTGCTCTTGGCGAGAATATGCGTACTTTCCCGGACGAAATCGCCCCACGCGGCGCGGCCATCGAAGCCCGTATCCTGGCCGAGGACACGCAGGCAGATTTTCTCCCCTCTACAGGGCAGATCCTCTACCTGAAAGAGCCGGGCGGACCCGGGGTCCGGGTGGACAGCGCCATCTACCAGGGGATGGCCGTCGGTTCGGAATACGATTCCCTGCTGGCGAAGGTCATCGTCTGGGGGGAGAATCGTTCGGTTGCCATCCAGCGGTTGAGGCGCGCCCTGAACGAGTACCAGGTAGGCGGCATCAACACGGACATTGACTTCCTGATGCAGATTATCGAGAGTCCGAAGTTTTTGAGCGGCGACGTGACCACCACCTATCTGGAGACTTTCCGGCCTGCACCGCAAATCACGACGCCGGAGTTGGAACGCAAACTTGCCTATGCAGCGGCGTTGTTTGCCCACCAGCAGCGCGGCCAGCCTGACGAGAATGAAACCCACCGGGGCAGTTACTGGCAGATGGTCGCCTGGAAAGAACAGATGACAAGGATTTAACGGAGGAGAACGCATGTCTCTCTATACTGTCGAGATCGAAAACCGCGTGTACCACGTCAACATTTCCCGTGGCTGCAGCACGGTCAATGGGGAACCGGTGGATGCAGAGATGGTATTGTTGAACCGGAGTGGGCTGCACTTGTTGCGGCATGGCAAACACGCTCTTGAACTCTTCTTGAACAACCTGGATGACGAGACCTACCAGATGCTCATGCTCGGCGGGCGGCGGATCGTCTCCCGCATCTCCGGGCGGAATAAAAAGCGCGCCCGGGCAGGCGAGGCCGAAAGCAAGACGAAGGCGATGGCTGCGCCAATGCATGGGCTTGTGGTGGATGTTCCCGTCCAGGAAGGAGCCCTGGTCGAGAAAAATCAGACCCTGGTGGTGTTGGAATCCATGAAGATGCAGATGCAACTCCGCTCGCCGCGCGACGGGAAAGTGGCGCGCGTCGCTGTCCAACCGGGCAGCCAGGTGGAGAAGGGGGCTGTACTGGTACAGTTCGAGTAGGTAGTTTATCGCCGAAGAGGAGCACTATGAATAACTTGATCGCAATCGTCGGCGTGGGCGCCATCCTTCCGGATGCGCCTGACGCCCAGTCGTTTTGGAAGAATATCCAGGCGGGTCGTTATTCGATCACCGACCTGCCGGCCGAGCGTTGGAAGGCCGAGCTTTTCTATAATCCTGACCCGTTGGTCCCCGATAAAACCTACAGCAAGATCGGCGGATGGGTGCGCGGTTTCAAGTTCGAGCCGATGAAGATGGGAATTGCCATCCCACCCAAGAGCCAGGTGTTGATTGACGAAGCCCAGCAATGGGCGATTTCCGCCAGCTACCAGGCGCTCAAGGATTACGGCTACCCGGAACGGCGCCTTGACCCGGAGCGTGTTGCGATAATCCTGGGCAACGCCATGGCTGGTGAAAGCCATTACCTTTCGACTATCCGTATCCACCTTCCGGAATACCTGGACATCCTTTCTTCGCTGCCGTCATTCCAGGGGCTATCCCCGGAGATGCAGGCAACCTTCCTGCAGGGAATGACCGCAGGTGTGCAGTCGAAATTCCCCGCGATCAGCGAAGACACAATGCCGGGCGAACTCGCCAACATTATCGCCGGCCGGGTGGCGAATGTGTTCAACTTCTCCGGGCCAAACTTTGTCACCGACGCGGCCTGCGCCTCCTCTCTGGCAGCTTTGCAGGCGGCTGTGGACGGTCTGCTGTTCAACCAGTTCGATGCCGTCCTGACGGGCGGCGTGGACCGCAACATGGGACCTGAGTCGTTCGTCAAGTTCAGCAAGATTGGCGCGCTCAGCTCGGATGGTTCGCGCCCGTATGCTGAAGGCGCCAATGGCTTTGTGATGGGCGAGGGCGCGGCCATCTTCCTGCTCAAGCGTCTGGCGGATGCCGAACGCGATGGCGATAAAGTCTACGCCGTGATTCGCGGTATCGGAGGCAGCAGCGACGGGAAAGGCAAAGGCATTACTGCACCCAACCCCATCGGCCAACAGCGCGCCATCGAGCGCGCCTGGAAGAATGCAGGGATATCGCCCGAATCCGTCGGTTTGCTGGAAGGGCACGGCACATCCACTCCGGTGGGAGACCTGGCCGAGGTGGGCAGCCTTAACGCTGTTTTTGGGCAGACAGGCCTCCGGTCCGGGATGGTGGCGCTTGGTTCAGTCAAATCCAATTTCGGGCATCTCAAGAGCGCGGCGGGGGCGGCCGGGATGCTCAAGGCCGTGCTGGCGCTCCATGAGCACCAGTTGCCGCCGTCGGTTAACTTCGAGAAGCCGAACACAAAGATTGATTTTGCCCACAGCCCGTTTTTTGTCAATACGCAAACCCGCCCCTGGGAAGTGCGCTCCGGGGAAGTACGCCGCGCCGCGGTCAGCGCGTTCGGTTTCGGCGGGACGAATTTCCACGTGGTTTTGGAAGAATACCTGCCCGGTATTTTGACCGGGGAGCGGAATGTCTTTCCGGGGGGCGGAATCCAGACCGAGGTCCAGGAGGCTGTGTCAGCGGTGACCGTCAGCCTGCCCGCGGCTGCCCAGCCAGTTCTCACGCCATATCATGGACTGCTCTTTATCGGCGCCACCAACCTGGCTGAACTGCGCCAGTCATTAACTGAAAAGATGGACCAGGCTGAGCGCGGCCACTTGCCATCGAAAGTCTGCCCATCTGTGGGAGAGATCGGAAAACCCGAGCGGCTGGTGATTGATTTCGAGAACCGTTCGGAGTTGGTTGGGCGCGCCAGGAAAGCCCTCAAAGCCCTGGAAACGGATACCCCGGCTGCCTGGCTCCCGCTTGGACTGCAAGGCGTTTACCGCGGCAGCGGCAAGCCTGGCAAAGTGGCTTTCCTCTTTCCCGGACAGGGTTCGCAATACATTAACATGCTGCGTGACCTGAGGGAAGTTGAGCCGCTGGTCAGCGAGACTTTCCGCGAAGCCGATGCAACGATGACGCCCATCCTGGGCAGGCCGCTTACCAGTTATATCTTTGTTGATGGAGATAAGGATGCCCTGGACAAAGCGGAATTGAAGTTGCGCGATACGGTCATTACCCAGCCGGCCATCCTGACCGTCAATGTGGCGCTCTTGCGGGTGATGGAGAAATATGGTTTCAGGCCCGATTTTGTCATTGGCCACAGCCTGGGTGAATACGCTGCCCTGGTCGCGGCGGGCGTCCTGACCCTCTCGGAGGCCCTGGAGGTGGTTTGCGCGCGCGGCCAGGAAATGACGCGCGTCACGATGGCTGATACGGGCTGCATGGCAGCTGTCTCTGCGCCATTGACAGAGGTCGAGGCTATCCTCAAGACCATCCCAGGTTACGTGGTGATCGCCAACCTCAACAGCCCGGTGCAGTGTGTCATTGGCGGGGAAACCCCGGCGGTGGAAGCATCCATCGAGGCTTTCCTGGCTGCCGGGTTCCAGGCGACCAAGATCCCGGTCTCGCACGCTTTCCATACGCGCATTGTTGCTCCGGCCAGCCAGCCGCTGCGCAAGGTGATTGACCGCATGAACGTCCAGTCGCCGAAACTGCCCATCGCCGCGAATGTTACTGGCGATATCTATCCTTACGGGCGCGAGGAGATTCTGGATATTCTCGCAGCGCAGGTGGCCTCACCTGTCCAATATGTACGCGGTATCAACCGGTTGTACGAAGAGGGGGCGCGCATCTTTGCTGAAATCGGTCCCAAGCGCGTACTGAGTACATTGGCTACCGATATTCTCAAAGACAAGACCGATGTGATCGTTCTTTCCACCAACCACCCACGCAAGGGTGGACTGATGAGTTTCCACGAAGCCCTATGCCGCTTGTACGCTGCAGGTGTGACCGGCGTGGCAAAAACCGGATTCACCGCACGCGTAGAATCCACCCCTATCGTTCAGACACATCATGAAGAAACTGCATCTACACAAGGAGTAATCATGGACGGACGGCTGCCTCTCACCGGTTCCGTTGTCATCAGCGGGGCCGGGTTGGGGTTGCCGGGCCGCGGCCACCGCGTTTTCGATGACGATAATATCATTTCCCTGCTCAAGGGTGATATGCGCATCGAGCCGCTGCCCGAGGAAACGCGCCAGGCCATGCTCGATAAACATCCTGTCCGGTTGGTGAAGAGCGAAGCAGGGGCAGTCATGCAGGAGATTGACGACTTGGAGATGACCCTGAAACTGGCCGGTCAGCGCGGCGAATTCGACCCGGTGAGTGAGTTTGGCATCCCCCAGGACCGTTTCGAGACGATAGACATTTCCACCCAACTCGCCATCTCGGCCGGCATCGAGGCCTTGCGCGACGCCGGCATTCCTCTGGTGATGGCTTACAAACGTACCAGTACTGGTTCCTTCCTGCCCGACCGATGGAAACTGCCCGAGGCGCTGGCCGACGAGACCGGCGTTATCTTCGGTTCGGCCTTTCCGGGCCTCGACCGGATGGCCGAAGAATCCTCCCGTTTCTACGAGGATCAGGCTTTGCAGAAACAACTCAAGGAATTGCGGAACATGGCCGCACTTGTCCCGGCAAAGCAAGCCGATTTGAAGGATGCCTTTGAGAAACGGATTGCTGAACTGGAAGCCGAGGCCAAACGCCTCGATTACCACTTCGACCGGCGCTACATTTTCCGTGTCCTGGCGATGGGACATTCCCAATTCGCAGAATACATCGGAGCGCGCGGCCCGAATACCCACGTCAACGCTGCCTGCGCCACCACCACCCACGCGGTGAACATTGCCGAAGATTGGATCCGCTCCGGACGCGCCCGTCGCGTCGTCATTATCGCCGGCGATGATGTCATTAGTGGCAGCCTGCCCCAGTGGATCGGTACCTCCTTGATGGCAAGCGGCGCGGCTACCACAGAAGGCGATTTACGCATGGCCTCCCTGCCTTTCGACCGCCGCCGTAACGGCATGATCATTGGCATGGGCGCGGCTGCCCTGGTCATCGAATCCGAGGACGCTGTGCGCGAGCGCGGTATGCGCGCCATTTGCGAAGTGCTGGCCTCCGTCACGGCGAACAGCGCCTATCATGGTACACGACTTAACGTGGACCATGTCGGCCAGATGATGGAAACCCTCCTGCAAACTGCAGAACGACGTTTCGGCATTTCCCGAAACCAGATCGCGCCCGAAACAGTTTTCATCTCCCACGAAACCTATACGCCGGCGCGCGGCGGCAGCGCGGCTGCTGAAATCCATGCCCTGCGCCGCGCCTTCGGCGAACAGGCCAACCGCGTTGTGATCGCCAACACCAAAGGCTATACCGGTCACACCATGGGCGTCGGCGTCGAAGACGTAGTGGCCGTGAAAGCCCTGGAATACGGCCTTGTCCCGCCCATCGCCCATATCGAAGACGGGTTTGAGCCGGACCCCGACCTGGGCGACCTGAACCTCTCGCGCGGTGGTGAATACCCCGTGCAATACTCCTTGCGCCTCGGTGCTGGTTTTGGTTCGCAGATCGCCCTGACGCTCCTGCATAAAATCCCCGGCGAGGGAGAACGGGTCGAGAAACCCGTCTACCAGCGCTGGCTTGCCGATGTCGCTGGTTACCCCGAAGCGGAAACGGAAATCGTCCAACGCACCCTCCGTATACGTGACCAGGGTGCGCCTTCCCAGCCCCCGGCGAAATCCCGCTGGCAGTACGGCTTCGGACCAGTCGCCTGGGCTGCATCTGCCCGGGAGAAAGTCGCCCCTCCAGTTGTATCCGCACTCCCGGCTAAACCTGCGCCTGTTCGTTTATCCGAAACGGTGCCTCCTGCCCCGAGGCGCGGTACTTTCAGTTCGGACGAGGTGAAAGCTTACGTTCTCGCTGCTGTCAGCGAAAAGACTGGCTACCCTGCTGAAGTGCTCGAACTCGATCTTGACCTGGAAGCTGACCTCGGCATAGACACAGTAAAACAGGCCGAACTCTTCGCTGCTGTGCGCGCCCAGTACGACATCCCGCGTCGCGAAGATTTGCGCCTTTCGGACTACAACACGCTCGCCAAAGTCATTGCCTTCGTGGAAGAATCCATGGGAGCAGGAAGCAGCCCGGTCGCCGCGCTCCAACCCGAGGTCCAACAAATTGCGGCCATTACTGAAATGCCCAAATCAGCGGTTGGTTCAGATGAGGTCAAAGCCTATGTCCTGGCGGCGGTTAGCGAAAAGACCGGTTATCCCGTAGAAGTCCTCGATCTTGACCTCGACCTCGAGGCCGATCTTGGTATTGATACAGTCAAGCAAGCCGAACTCTTTGCTGCGGTGCGCACCCAATAC
>JACQYE010000020.1 GCA_016208355.1 Chloroflexota bacterium
TATCAGATCTTCAACCTGGCTGGCCAACTGCCCGATGCGGATGCGGTGCCACAGCAGGGTGATAAAGATGACCGAGAAGGTGATCAGGCTGAAGAACATGGTGAAAAGCATGGCAGCTGTCATGCCAAAGCCGCCCTGGGCTTCGGCGCTCTGCGCGCCGATGATGGCCGGGTGGATGGTCTGCCACAGGCGGATGGACAGGAATGTGACCGGGACACTCAATCCGCCGATGAGGGTGTAGACGGCGCCGAAGCGGGCGCGGCGTTCGGGGTCTTCGATGCCTTGGCGGAGCATCAGGTAGGCAAGGTAGATCATCTCCAGGATGGCCGCGGTGGTGAGACGGGCGTCCCATGTCCACCAGGTGCCCCAGGATGGACGCGCCCAGATGGAGCCGCTGACGATGGCAATAAAGAAGAACACCAGGCTGATCTCCACTGCGGCGACTTCCACGATGTCCCATTTCATGTCCTTCTTGACCAGGTAAGCAATCCCGGCAAAGGCAGCGGCAATAAAGCCGAGCATGCCCACCCAGGCATTGGCGATGTGGAAGTAGAAAATCTTCTGGACATAGTTCATCACGGCTTCCAGCGGGGCGTAAAGAAAGACAATGCCGAGGGCAGCCAGGAAGAGCAAGATGGACAGGATGGTCAGGGCTGTAAGAAATTTGGGTTGAGGTTTCATGGATACTCCTAAAGAAGACGAATTGGCTTTTGGTAAGTGGGAGAGTTATTCTTCCACCACGTAATCAAAGACCATATAAGCGACTGCCAAGAAAATCACATCGTAAACGGCAAGCAGATTGAGCCAGGGAATGATCTCGGTCAATTCCAGGCCTTGCAGGAAACCGCCGCTGGCTTTGACCGCCGCCAGCAACACTGGCACAATCACCGGAAATAGCAGGATGGGCAGGAGCATGTCGCGCGTACGGGTCTGGACAGCCATGCTGGAGAGCAGCGTGCCGACGGCGACGTACCCGACCGAACCGAGCAGGATGACCAGCAGGAGACCCGGGATAAACAGGTTGAGATTATAGAGTACGCTGTAGACCGGCAGGATGATCATTTCGACAACGAACATAAATATCAGGTTGCCGATCATTTTGCCGAAAAAGATGGCCGAGCGGTCTACCGGAGCGAGCAGGAGGCCGTCCAAGCAACCGCGGTCTTTTTCGATCGCCATCGAACGGTTCAGGCCAAGCGTCCCGGCAAAGACAAAAGTCACCCACAAAACGCCTGGCGTGATGACCGGGCGCAGTTTTGGTTCCAGTTCGATGGCAAAGTTGAAAATGATGATGACCAGCAGGGCGAAAACTAACATCGCCGAAAGGAGTTCGCGCGAGCGCAGTTCGGCGGCGAGGTCTTTCCAGGTGATGGCGAAAACCGCTCGGGCAAAGCCAGTCGCCGACGATGGACGGTGGACGGTGGACGGTGGTTTTTGTTTCTGAGTCTGCGGTCTGTGGTCCATGGTCAGATTGCCAACGCCTCCCGGTAAAAATCGAGCAGGTTGCCGCGCAATTCGTTCCGTCCAGTTGAAGCGGTGATAACACCCCGTGAAAGCACATCGAAACGGGTGGCCAGGTCCTCGACGCGCGCCAGGTCGTGGGAGGTCATTACAACGGTCCGGCCGCGCGCCGCGACTTCACGCAGGACATTATCGAGCATGTCGCAGGCATCCTGGTCGAGACCTGTATGAGGTTCGTCGAAGAGCATCACGTCGGGGTCGTGCAGGATGGCGCGCCCGATGGCAAGACGCTGCTGCATGCCGCGCGAAAAGGTGCGGACAAGGTCACGGCGGCGTGGGGCCAGACCAATCAGTTCAAGAACTTCGTCAGTGCGAGTGTTTAGATCTCCAATGCCGTACATTCGCCCGTAGAAACGCAGGTTCTCCTCGGCAGTCAGGTCGCCATAGAGCAGGGGTTGGTGAGTCACCACCCCCAGACGGGCGCGCACCGCCGCCGCCTGCCCGGGGAGTTTATATCCCGCCACACGCACCTCACCGGCGGTCGGCCGCGAGAGCGAGGCCAGGATGCGCAGGAAGGTGGACTTCCCGGCTCCGTTGGGGCCGAGCAGAGCGACGAATTCGCCCTCCTGGGCATGGAAATCCATCCCGCGCAGGACTTTCTTGGCGCCAAAGAGTTTGATCAGTTTACAGACTTCAATCATAGTTGATGTTGCAAAAAACAATCAACGCGCCGAACAGAATCGAGCAGGAGCAGAACTGCCACTAAAAGCAACGACCACCATTACAACAATTCCTTGAGCCGGGCTTTCAACTCCGCGCGGCGCTTCTTGTAGGCTTCTTTGGAAATCTCACCATTCTTGAGCTGTTCGTCCAGGGCAATGATGGCATCGGTGATCGCCTCCGGGTCGCTGCCCAGCGCGTCTTCTTCGGCCTCTTCTCCGAGTTCATCTTCCAGTTCTTCCTTCTTCGCCTGGGAGCGGTCACGCAGGAACAAGAAGATGCCCAATCCAACAAACGCAACACCCAGTACGCCCACCACAATAATCAGCCAGGTACGCTGGTCGAGACTGGTGGCACCGGCGCCTCCCGGCGTCCCGGAAACGGTAAACGCGAGCAGACCAGCTGGCAGGTCAACGGCTTCGTACAGGTGGTAAACCGTCCCGCTAAAATCCTGCGTCCCGGAGTCTCCCAATTGATCTGTTTTAATGCGCACGCCTTCGAGCACAAACAGGGATACCGAGGAAACCGGCATGGGGAAATTCTGGTTGAACTCAAACCGCCGGTCATAAGGCACGGAGAAGGAAGCCACAACGCCATATTGGGCATCGGCCAGTGGAGGCAGGGCTATCCCACCCGTGGCAGGCAGGAACGAAGCGCCGCGCGAATCAGGCGAAAGGCCCGTCAACTCGGTCACGCCCTCCGGCAACTCGACGAATGGCAGGGAGGTGCCGTCCGTCTCGATGAGGACCGTCTGCGTACCGGGATTGCTAATAACGTAGAGCTCGCTCACCTGCATCTCGCCAGCAGAAAATTCCAGCGCAATGTGGACAAGATCGAAACGCAGGGTGAGCCAGTCGGAGGTTGAATCGTATACCGTCACCGGCAAATCGAACGCCAGGGTTGTGCCATCGTAATTGGCAAAATCCGAGTAATAGGAAACACCCTGATAATCCACGGAGACCCAGTAGGCAGTCTGGGCATCAACATATACATCGCTGAACGAGAAAGCGCCAGCTGACGTAACATCTGCTGCAAGGGAGTCAAAGACCTGTCCATCCGTCGTATTGTAAAGGACCAGATTGGCAACTAAACCTTCGTCTAAAGGCGTCCCCGAGGCATTCGTTACGGACCCGGTAACTGCCACGACCGGGACGGGCGTCTCCACCACCCCAGTTTCCGCAGAGGGTGTGCCTTCCGGCGTCGCGGACGCGGCCGCGTCGGGGGTCAGGCTGGGTTCGGGGGTGGCGGTAGGTGTGGGTTCAAGGACAGTCATGTCAAAGGACAGGGATCGAATGTAGGCTGTAGCCGCCCAGATATCCTCCTCGGACATTTCACCGGCGAAGGGCTCCATCTGTCCCTTGCCTTCGGCAATCCCCCGGTAGAGGCTGAGGTCAGTAGCATGAAACATGTACTCCAGGTCGGTAAAATCAGCCGCAGGGTTGGCGCTTCCATCCGGACCGTGGCACTCGGAGCAGTTGGCGGCGTACAGGTCCGCGCCACGCTGGAGTTCTTCGGGCGTGGTACTCAACGTATATACGTAGGCCAGCACGTCCCAGCGTTCCTGCGAGGAATGAGCAGAGAACGGAGGCATGCCGCGTTCGAGGTTGCCGAGGGTTATGGTTCTGAACCAATCGGTGGGCGCGGCCTGGCCGGAGATGTCACGCAGGCCAATCGCGGGAACGGCCACCGGCATGCTGGCGGCCATCGGGCCATTGCCAAGTCCGTCCTCGCCATGGCAGGGCGCGCAACTCCCGGCAAAGAATTCCGCGCCGCGCTCCGGGGAAGGCGGTTCCTCCGGGTAGAGGATGCCAAGGTCTGGCTGCGGGGTGGGAGAAACGTAATTAGGAGGCGGGGTAATGTCTTCGGCCAGGGAAAAATTACATGCAGAGAGTGCGAGCGCGGCAAACAAGATGAGGGCAATACGGAATTTCATGAGGAGTCCTTTGAAGGTCAGGCTAAATACGGATTATTTCAGCGAATGGCCGCAAACCGGGCAGAAACGGTCTGAGAGTAAAACTGCCTTGCCGCATTCGGGGCAGAAACCGCCAGTCTGCTCCTTGCGCTCCGAGCGGCGTTTGGCAATCAGGTCTTCAACATCGTCATCGGTCACGGGTCCGGCATGTTTCTTAGGCGAGGAGACGGGGGCCGGGGGAGAAACAGCTGGCAGGACATCCAATTTTTCCATTACCTCCGCACCCAGGCGGACAAGTTCGGCGCGCTGGGTGGGGTAATCATCCTCGGGCACTTTCCCCAGCGAATGGTCGAAATCCAGTTCGTGCAAAACGGTCAGCAGGCGTTCGCGTTCCGCCAGGAGTACTGAGTGGGCGTGGTCGTCGGCCCGGACGCGGCGGACATCCTGAACAAACGGGCGGGCAACAAAAGCCCCCACCAGCAGAAAAACACCGACCAGTAGCAGAACGGCTTGTAGTTCCATGCTTATTCTCCGGCCAAAACAGACTCGACGACTGCCTGGATTTCTTCCACCGAGGCAAACGGGCCAATCTTCACATAACGCAGGATTCCCTGCCGGTCAATGACATATGTTTCGGGCACACCCAGGTTACGGTTGAAAATCTGTGAAATGCGCGTGCCCATGTCGGGGCCATTGGGATAGGTGATATCGAACTTCGCCAGGTATGAACGGGCCTCCGGCTCGGTATCCACGTAGTCCACACCGAGGAAGACCACCTCCCCGCCCGGCTGGTAGATTCTCCAGGCTGCTTCCAGGTCGGCGGCTTCGCTTTCGCAAGGTTTGCACCACGAGGCCCAGAAGTTGAGTACCACCACTTTGCCGCGCAGCGCAGCGAGGGTCACATCTGCCGCGCCGCCGTATTCGTAGCCTTCGTAAAGCGGCAGGGTAAACTCCGGCACTGCAGAACCATTGGTAAGGATGGGAGTCTTGGCTTTTGCCAGTCCCAAAGCCACCAGGGCAAGAAGGCCTAGCAGGCCGGCCCAAATAAGGAGCTGAGCCCAGAGTGGGACGCCACGTTTCGATTCGGATTGGAGAGATTCTGTCATGACCAGACCTTTACTCGCGTTTCTTAAGTTCTTCTTCAAACCGGGCGGCATATTGATCGTCTGCCGCGGCGGGAGGGACCTGAGGGCTGTCTGCCGTTGCCGGTTCTTTCGCCAGCCGCTGCCAGGTCCGGAACGCCCGGAAAAGGAGATACGCGCCGAGTAGAAATGCGACGGGCGGAACAACGTACGCCAGCCAGTTGAATCCTTCGACCGGCGGCTCAGACAGGACGCGCACGCCGTAGTTGTCGGCAAAGTATTGCTTGATCTCTGCTTCGGTCCTGCCTTCGGCCAGCATCTGGCGGATCAGGTCGCGCCACTGGCGGCAGGCCTCAGTATCGCATACGTCGAGAGGCGTGTTCTCGCACACCGGACAGAAGAGCTGATGAGCGATGGCGTTGACTTCATCATCCGAGGGCGTGGGCTGCTGGGCGAGGACAACGGCCGATGGACGGGCGGAGAGGAAAAGCCCGCTCATAGCGAGAAACAAAAAGGCAAGAAACAAAATTCGTTGGGGGGTTTTCTCTCTCATCGTAAATTCCTCTTGATTTCCTTTTTGTTTTACTCTTGTTCTTTTTCCGGCCAGGCAGCGACAAGATAACCGATAATAAAGAGAATCGAGCCAATCCACAGCCAGTTGATAAGCGGGTTGTGATACACCTTGAATGGTGCCAGCGCGGTGGAAACGTCTTCCCAGTTGACCAGCACAACGTAAAGGTCGTCTGCCAGGGTGGTGCGCACGCCAGCGATGGTCATCGGCTGGCCGCTGGGATAAAGGTCATAACGCGGGTAGATTTCCTGCAGGAATTCTCCATCCTTGAACACGCTCAACACAGCGCGAGTAACATATCGCCCATCGGTATGATCGAACTGCGCGAGCGAGTCATACCGCACGGTGTACCCGGAAATATCGAGCGATTCGCCGGTGGCCAGGCTTTTCTGTGTGGTGGTCTGGAAAACTTCGATGCCAAGAATGCCAATCGCCATGACGACCAGCGCTATGTGGATGAGGTACCCGCCATAGCGGCGGCGGTTGCGAGCTGCCAGACGGCCCAGCGCAGTGAAGAAACCTTCGCCCTGGGCGTTCATGCGGGCGCGTACCCCGCGCCAATATTCGTGCAGGGTGATGAACAGGACAAAGGCAATCAGCGTGAAACCAACCAGTGCAATCCAATTGCGCATACCGAAGGCGAACAGGATGACCGGCGTCAACACGGTGGGGATGGCTGGTTTCCACATCGCCCGGCCCAGGGTCCGGACCGTGGACCTGCCCCAGGCCGAAAGCGGAGCGATACCCATCAGGGCAATCAGCGCTCCAAACAACGGGCCCACAGCGCGTTCGTAGAACGGCGGACCAACGGTCACTTTTACCCCGGTCACCAGTTCAGAGATGAGCGGGAATAATACCCCCCACAGGCAGACAATCAATATGCCCATGAAAAGCAAATTGTTAAGCAAGAAGAGCGCTTCGCGTGAAAGCATCGAGTTCATCGGCAGGCTGGCGCGCAGGTCTTTCCAGCGGGTTATTAACAGGGCGGCAGAGATGATAAAGGTCGCGCCGATGAAGGTAAAGAACATCGGGCCGATGGCGCTCTGGGCAAAGGCATGAACGGAGGAAAGTACGCCGGAGCGGGTAAGGAATGTCCCGAAGATAACCAGCGAGTAAGTCAGGATGATGAGGAATATATTCCACGGCTTTAACATACCGCGCTTTTCCTCGATCATCACCGAATGAAGGAAAGGCGTACCGGTGAGCCAAGGCATCAGCGCGGCGATCTCCACCGGGTCCCACCCCCAGTAACCGCCCCAGCCGAGCACGTCGTACGCCCAGCGCATGCCCAGCACCAAGCCGCAGGAGAGGAACAGCCATGCCATCAGCGTCCAGCGGCGGGTGAGGCGAATCCAGCGATCATCGGTGCGGCCGGTAACGAGCGCAGCGATAGCAAAGGCATAAGGAATTACGAAAGAAACGAAGCCGAGGTAAAGCATCGGCGGGTGGATGATCATGCCGGGATGGCGCAAAAGCGGGTTGAGGCCTTCGCCGTTGTTTGGGGTTGCCAGCACCCCACCCGAAGGAGCAAACATCTGGGCCACAAAATCCCCGCTGAGGGTCTGCCACCAACGGACAAAGGGGTTCTCGAAGAAAATGATGAGCGCCAGGAAGAAGGTCAGCGTGACCGAAGTCACCACCACCACCCAGGGCAGGAACTCGCGGTCCCGGTCCCATTTGCGGAGAGTGACCGCCGTGGCAAAAGCCGAAAGAAGCCATGACCAAAAAAGCAGCGAGCCGGGTTGACCACCCCACAGAGCTGTGACTTTCAAATACAGCGGCATGGTCACATCGGTCACAGAATAGACGTACTTCACTTCGTAGTGTCCCGTTACCAACAGGTAGATCAATGCCAGCGCGGCCAGTGTAATCAAAGGGAAAGTCAATTGCTGGGCGCGTCGGGCGCTCTCCACCCAACGGTCAGATTTACCATAATAGCCGAACACTGCCGCTCCAACTGCAAAGAGCGACAGTGCGAAGGTAAGTATTAGAATCCCAAAACCGAACTCAGCGAACATGAAGGCTCCTTTGGCCCTCGCTCCCGCCCATCTCCGTTCGGGAGAAGGGCAAAGGGTGAGGGGAAATCATCAGTTTCCGTTCACCTGCTCAGGTACAGCCTCTTCGTACTTGGTAGGGCATTTGAGCAGCAGTTCATCCGCGTAGAATATACCATCTTCGCCAAGGTGTCCGGTCATGATGGCCTGGGCCTCATTCTGCAGGAGGTCAGGTTTTGCCCCGGTATAGGAGACCGTCAGGCGCGTCCGCGCCGGGTCAACCACCGCATCATGGAGTACCTGGGCAAGTCCGCCCTGCGCCTCGATCTCAGCGTTATCGCCGGGAACGTGGGCCACCTCAAAGGTCAAGGTCAAGGTATCCGGGTTATATTGGATCGTTTCACCGACCACTGCGCCGGAGAGTCGCAGACTCTTTCCAGCGGCAGACTGTCCTTCGGCGTGCAACTCGTCCACCGTCATGAAATATTCAGCGTTGGCTTGCGTGGAAGTGATGATCAGGTAAACCACCGCGGCCAGAACCAGCAAACCACCGATAAAGAATTTCGAGCGACCAGCAAGCATCGTAAACCTCCAAATTTAGTTGATAATAATGATTTTACATACCCAGATTAATACAGAGTTAGAATGCCAACTTTGGGCTGCCTAGCCCAATTTCACCAGGCCGGAGCGGATGGCAAATTTAACCAATTCGGTACGCGAGTGCATGTTTAATTTGTTCATAATTCGCTCGCGATGGCGGGCGATGGTCTTGGGGCTCAGTTTCAGATACGAGCCAATTTCATGGTTATTCAATCCCTGTGCCACCAGTTCGAGCACCTGTCGCTCGCGCAGACTCAGGACTTCCAATCCCACCGCCTCGCTTCCAGTCTTGTCTGCCACAAGCAAAGGCGCGCCGCCCAATTGCCTGACCAAACGCTGGTAATCATCCAGCAGCCAGCGCGCCAGGGCCGGCTGGAGGTAGATATGACCTTCTGCGATCGTGCGAATGGCAGCCACCAGGTCGTCTGCTGCGGCCTGTTTCGTGATATACCCGGACGCTCCTTCCGCCAGCATTTGGATGAAATACTGTTTATCGTCATGAACGGTGAGCGCAAGGATAAAGCACTCCGGGCACAAGACACGCAATTGCCGGGTGGCCTGCATCCCGTCCATGCCTGGCATGGTGATATCCATCAAAATAACGTCCGGCCGGACAGCCAGGGCCTGTTTGATGGCATCTTCCCCATTGCCAGCCTCGGCCACGACCTCGAAGTCCTCCTGGGTTTGGAGGAATGATTTCAGTCCAGCGCGTACGACATCATGGTCATCAACGAGCATCAATCGGATTTTCTTCATGGCCCTTACCTTTCTGTTCTATGGTTAAGGGATAAGGTCAAACACATGGACAATGACCTTTACCTCGGTACCCTTTCCGGGTGCAGATTCAATGGTCAATTGCCCGCCAACCGCTTCAACGCGTTCACGCATCCCGGCGATGCCCCATCCACGCGGCGGCGGAAATGCCTGCTTGGGATCGAAGCCAGCGCCCGAGTCTGTTACGCTTAAAAGGACTTCTTGCCTATGGTAGTGCAACAAAATACGGGCTAGCTTTGTGCCCGCGTGACGAATGACATTCGTCAGCGCTTCCTGCGTTACCCGAAACAGAACCGTTTCTGTAATCGCGTCCAGCCTGCGGACATGCCCCTGAACTTCCAGTTGAACTTCCATGCCCTTGGCTTTAGCGTCCTGATCCACTAAGAATTGGAGGGCAGGTACAAGACCCAGGTCGTCCAGTTGAGCCGGTCGCAAGTCATGAACGAGGCGATATAACCCGCGTGACATCTCTTTACAGTGTGCTTGAAGCTGGGAACTTATACGCTTGCAATCCGGTTTTTCCGGTACAAGCGCCTGCATTGCAGCCAGATCGAGCGAAAAGGCCGCCAGCGTTTGAGCAGTTTCGTCATGCAATTCCCTGGCGATCCTTGCTCGTTCCTCCTCTTGAGCTTGCACTACATGGCGGAGTAATTCGCGCCTGAGCGCTTCTTTTTTCGCCAACTCCTCCCGCACACGCTCCAGCGCATCCAGGCGCTCATGCTGGGCATCCGCCAGTTGCGCCTGACGTTCCATTTCTACCTGATGGGTCGCCTGAAACAAACTGATGGTTATTACAACAGCCGTCGCTGATCGAATAGCCTGAATTGGTAAACCAGACAACATACGGAAAGATTCGGTATTTATGAACCGGGCCGGGATCATTTCGAGTGGATGCACGAATAGTTGTGTAAGTGCATAAATCCCGAAGCCCACACCAGCCATACGCAAATACTCTGAGATTTTCTTCTGACCCTTATCCTTTGCAAGCCGGGATTGATATTGCAATGCCAACCACGCCAGGACAGCACCTGGTACAGCCAACAGATAACGGGAAAGTGAATCTAAGAGATCAAGTTGCAGGAATTCGGGTATCTCATAAGTAACCAGTGCGCTGGCCGAAATCGCCCCCCCATAAATAAACACCGCAGCCAAGCCTATTTTCCGCCAGATAAAAGGATGGTAGCCTGGTTGGCCGAAGGTACGAACCCCATAGATCAATAAACAGACAAAAGATGCAATCAGCATCCCGAACCGAAGCCATGCCAGCCAGCCAGGGATGGGTATCCCAGTAACCTGCGCCTGGAGCAAGTACGATTCCAGCCACTCGTGTGTTCCATGGATGATGCCAAAGAGCGAGAGTGGTCGCAATATACGCTTCTCTGCCAATGCAGGCAATCGTCCCGACTCCAAGGCTAGCGTCAACCCCATCCCCCAGAAGGCCAGCCCGTAGACAAAGAATATCAAAAACATAAAAGTATCAAACGATTGATCTAACACCATCATTCTCCATTGGGTATTTTACACCAATTTAAGTAAGTAGATTCATACAAATGTCATTCCAATTATGTGCCATTTATCACAATAATCTCGTTAATGTTTTACTTGATTTTAATTGTGTTTGGGGTTATAAACCCAATACTATACCCAATATTCTATTGGCATATTGGGATATTATACCCAATTGGAGGTGATTTCTCAGATTTATACACCACTTGTCTCTCTACTATCCAAAAATGCAGAGGAGAATGAAAAATGTCACTTAAGAAAATGTCCATATTGATTGGCGCACTATTGATCCTGGCTGCAATCCTTGTAGCCTGTTCCCCCAAGACGACTCCTACCGCCGTAGCAGAGGAAACGGTCCCCTTGGACTCGGTACCCTTCTATGCGTTGTGGAGCGGTTCAGCCCATGCTGATGCAGAAGCCGAGGCATTCAACCACTGGAACGAAGACGATCCGGCGGTTGTCCCGGTTGAGTGCGCCCGCTGTCACACCCCGGCTGGTTATCTTGACTACGTGGGCGCAGACAGCAGTCCTGCCGGTACAGTGGAAGCCGAAGTGGCCGTGCCGGGCGGTGTCATCAACTGTACCACCTGTCACAATGATGCCACCCGCAACCTGACGAGCGTCACCTTCCCCTCCGGCGTCACCATCACCGGGCTTGGTCCCGAAGCCCGTTGCATGGTCTGCCACCAGGGACGCGCCTCCAAACTAACTGTTGATGAGGCAATCGCTGGCATGGAAGCAGATACCGTCAGCGCCGACCTTGGCTTCGCCAATATTCACTATTTTGCCGCGGCAGCAACGCTATATGGCTCGGAAGCGCATGGCGGCTATGAATACGAGGGCATGGCGTATGATGTCAAGCATGATCACGTCACCGGCGTGGACACCTGCGTCGCCTGCCATGACTCGCATACCCTGCAAGTCAAACTCGAAACCTGCCAGTTCTGTCATCAGGAAGTCACCTCGGTTGAGGATTTGCGCGATGTACGCGAGCCGTCCTCGGCAGTGGATTACGATGGCGATGGCAATGTCACCGAAGGCATGTACTACGAGATCGAGGGTCTGCAACAGGCTCTCTATGCTTCCATCCAATCGTATGCCAATGAAATATCCGGCGCTGCAATCATCTATTCTGCGGATGCCTATCCGTATTTCATTGCAGACGCCAACGCGAATGGCATAATTGACGA
>JACQYE010000021.1 GCA_016208355.1 Chloroflexota bacterium
AAAGCCCTTGACATCGGCGCTTACCCAGTAAGGCCGCGGCCCGTGGAAGAACAATTTGAAAGCGTCATTGAAGGCCCCGCTCAACATCAGGATGACTGCCACGCGCATCCCCAGCCCGGCGCTGACGCACCAGTACAGCACGGGCAGCACCAACATGTAAAATTCTTCCGTACCCAGGAAGGAAAAGAATTTCATTGGAAGGGTCTGCCAGTCGCCCAGGGCCTGCAAACCGGCGATGAAGCGGATACCGAAGTCAATGATGTTTTGCATATACGCCTCCAGAAAGAATTGACGGTTATGTACCAAGTATTGTACACTCAAAGCATGAATCGCGCACAAGTGCGTTTTCGGGACTTACCTTCTGCCCTGCTATTGGTCCTGGCCCTGGCAGTCGCTAGCCAGCGCCTGGTGGCCACAGGCTGGACCTCGGGCCTGGGTACGGCGTTCATGCTGGCCCTCGCCGGGGCTTTGCTCGGCCTCCCGCTTGGCCTGAGTCGTTTCCAGCGCGGGACGGTTTTCCTGCTGGCGCTGCTCTACAGCCTGGTGTTAGTCCCTTTCATCACCGCAGCAGTACTGTATCCCGGCGTGCCCTGGCTGGAGCGGATGGTTTCGATGGGCGGGCGTCTGGCGCACTCGGCAGGTGTCCTGGCGGCGGGAGAGCCGCTCGAAGATGCATTCTTGTTCCTGGCTTTCTTCTCGCTTGGTTTCTGGGCCATCGGGGTAGGTTCGGCCTATGCCTTGTCGCGCTCGGCCAACTTCACCGGCGCAGTCCTGCCCGGCGGCGCGGCGCTCGTCCTGCTCCAAGTGTTCGATACCCGGGGCGACCAGGGCGTTGTTTTCACAGCCCTGTATCTTTTCCTGGCGTTGCTCCTGCTCGGGCGGATGAACTATGCCCGGCGGCGCGAGACCTGGCAGGTCTGGCGCGTGTTTTCCACCGGCGAGGCCAAGGCAAACATCAACCTGACCATCCTGGCAGGAGCATTCCTGCTGGTGCTCACCGCCTGGCTGTTGCCGGTCTCTTCCCGCAGCGTGCCTGTGCTGCGCGAATGGTGGCAGGGTCTGACCGACCTCTGGGAGGATAACGAAAGCCTGACAAACGTGGTCGCTGGACTGGAGACAGATGACCAGGCTCCTGTCAACGAATTCTACGGCCAAAGCCTCGTCCTCGGGCAGGACGCGGCCTTGAGCGATACTGTTTACTTCCGCATCCAGACCACCGGCGTGGGAGGACAGGAACGCTATTACTGGCGCGTCCGCTCCTATGATCTGTACGAGAACGGGCTTTGGGAGAGCAGCCCCTCCTCTGTACGCAGTTTCACCCCGCGCACCCGCTCGCTGCAATTGCCGGAGGATGTTGGGCTGAATGCAGAGTTTTTGTTCAAAGTCATGGATACCACTGCCGGGTCGCTGGTCACGCCGGCGCGGCCGATCTGGGTCAGCCGCCCCTCGCTGCTTACCTACCTGCCGGTCGGCGACGATGTGGTGGAGCCGCTGCTCTTCCGGGCGAACGAAGCGGTCCAGCCGGGAGAGGAGTACCTCGTCCATGCCGTCTTGTTGGAGCCGACAGTAAAACAACTGCGCGCTGCGGGGACGGAATACCCGGCCTGGGTGAGCGAACACTACCTGCAACTGCCCGCGGACCTGCCGCCGGCCATCGCGGACCTGGCAGCCGAGATCACTGCCGGGGCCGGGACACCCTACGAAAAAGCCGCCGCCATCACCGCCTACCTGCGGGATGAAATTACCTACACCATCCACGTGCCCCCGGCCCCTGCCGGGCGCGACACCCTGGCCTGGTTCCTGTTCGATTACAAGCAGGGTTTTTGTAATTACTATGCCACCGCCGAGGTGGTGATGCTGCGTTCGGTGGGCGTGCCGGCGCGCCTCGTCGTTGGTTTTGGCCAAGGGGAGTACGAATCGCCGGGCTGGTATACTGTGCGCCAGCACGACGCCCATGCCTGGCCGGAGGTCTACTTCCCCGGCCTCGGCTGGGTGGAGTTCGAGCCGACCACATCCGAGCCGGAACTGGAGCGGCCTTCGGGCGAGGAGATCGCGCCGTCAGAAGCCACCAGCATCCCGGTCACGCCGCAGGGAGGCGGGGCGCCGGAATCCCCGCCCGAGACGGGAGAAAATCCCCCGGCGGGCGGTGCAGGCGCCGGGTCTGGCAACGGGCAGAATTCCCTGGCGATGCTGATGGTCTTTTTCGTTGTTGTCATCCTTTTAGGCGGTGGGCTGGCCTGGGCGTATATTTCCGGGACGCTGGATAAAGGCTATCGTTATCTCCAGTCTACTTTCAACGCCCCCGCGCCCATCCTGGCGCGCAACTGGTTGGAGAAAAACGCCCTGCCTGTGCCCGGCTGGCTGGAGCGCCAGGCCTGGCTGGCCGGGTTGAGCCCGCTGGCGCGGGCATTCATGTCGGTCTACCGCTCCCTGAGCGGGTTGAAAGTCCCGATCTCCCGGGCCTTGACTCCTGCCGAAGCGGCGGCGGCGCTGTTGGTCCGCCTTCCGCAGGCAGGCGAAGACATTGCCGTGTTGTTGGAGGAATACCAGCCAGCGTTCTACGGCACGTCCTCAGCCAGCCTGGAGAGGGTGCGCGCCGCCGCCTTGGCCCTGCGCCGTAAAGCACGCCGGGCGCGTTGGGACGGATTGCTCAAAAGATTCGTGAAAAGCCGCGTTGGTTAGCAGGTAGAAAGAGGAATATTTATGGCTGAAATAACATTGCTCAACGAACAGATCCTGGCTCTCAGCAAACTGGCCGGGCAGGTGCGCTCGAACCTCCAGGTGGTCCGCGCCAGCCTTCCGCCGGATACGCTGGAAACACTCTCCAACCTGGAGGGGACGCTTTACCAGGTCAGCCGCCAGGTGACAGCGGTGGAAGAGGAGCGCCATAAACTCTTCGCCCTGGCCGATACCACCCAGGCGGTCAATTCAAGCCTGGAACTCGACGAGGTGTTGCGCCTGGTGATGGATACCATTGTGCGCCTGACGGAGGCCGAGCGCGGCTTCCTGATGCTGCGCGATGCCCAGGGCGAGATGACCACACGCGTGGCGCGCAACTGGGAGCAGGAGTCCATCAATCCCAACGAATTTGCCATCAGCCGCACCATCATCCAGCGCGTCATCGAGTCGGGCGCGCCGGTGCTGACCACCAATGCCCAGGAAGACCCACGCTTTGGCGGGCAGGAATCCATCGTGGCCTACAACCTGCGCTCCATCCTGTGCGTGCCGCTCAAAGCGCGCGCGGAACTCATCGGAGTCATCTATGCCGACAACCGCATCCGCGCCGGCATCTTCAACGAGGCCGAGCGCGACCTGTTGACCGTGTTCGCCAACCAGGCTGCCATCGCCATCGAAAATGCCCGCCTGTTTGCCTCGGTGCGCCGCACTTTGGACGAAGTGACCGAACTCAAAAACCTGATGGATAATGTCTTCGCTTCCATCGCCAGCGGCGTGCTGACCGCCAATGTGCAGGACCAGATCACCCTCTGCAACCGCGCCGCAGAGTCCATCCTTGGGGAGGCCATCGCTGACCTGGTGGGCCAGCGACTGGAGCAGGCCCTGCCGGGGCTGGCCGGGGAGCTGCACACGCACCTGGCTGCCATCCGTGAGAATGACAAGCCGGTGGTCGGGCTGGAAATCATCCACAACCATCCCCAGCGCGGCGCGCTCGACTGGCGGCTCAATCTCTCCCCGCTCAAAGATGCCGACCAGACCACCCAGGGCGTCGCCATCGTACTCGACGACCTGACCGAACACAAAAAACTCGAAGCCCAGCGCCGCCTGCTGGAGCGCATGGTCAGCCCGGCGGTGCTCGACCAGATCAACCCCGACAGCCTGCAGACCGGCGGCCAGCAGCGCGACATCACCATCCTGTTCGCCGACATTCGCGGCTTCACCAGTTACAGCGAGAAGCAGTCGCCGGAGGCGCTCGTCGCCGTGCTGAACCGTTACCTGGCCGCCGGGGCTGAGGCCGTTTTGGCACAGGAGGGCACGGTGGACAAATTCCTGGGCGACGCCGTCATGGCCTGGTTCAACGCCCCGCTCCCCCAGCCGGACCACAGTCTGCGCGCCGTACGCGCCGCCCTGGACCTGAGGACAGCCATCGAAAGTCTGCACGCTGAACTGCCGCCTGAAGCGCATCTCTCTTTCGGCGTGGGCATCCACTACGGCGAGGCCGTTTTAGGCTGGATCGGGACGCAGAAACGCCTGGAATATACCGCCATCGGCGACTCGGTCAACACCGCCAAACGCATCCAGGAAAACGCTGCCAAAGGCCAGATCCTCATCAGCGCGGAAGCCTACGAACGGGTGAAAGACGCGGTAGAAGCCAAACCTTATGCCCCCCTGAATGTCAAGGGCAAGAGCGAAGCGGTGGAAGTGTACGAGCTAGTTGGGTTGAAGTAGGGGGGGGACGGAAAGCCGTCCGCTTGTGAACTGACTAACTGCCTAAAACCACTCCCAGCACCGCCTTCATCCCCTTCTCCAGCGGTTCCACATTCACATACTCATGCACCGTGTGCGCCCCGGACCCGGTCGTCAGGCCGAGGGTCACGGCAGGATACCCTTGACTGAGCGGGATGTTGGCGTCCGTCGAGCCGATGGCTGGTTTCGGTTCGAGTCCCTGCGCCCGCAGGCAGTCGGCGGCCAGCGTCACCAATGGGTGTGAGGCCGGGAGTTCCCCCGCCGGGCGCGCCCCGATCACATCGGCCTTCACCCCCACCCCTGTTTGGGCGGCAGGCTGGCAGAGTTGTGCCACCTGCAAGGCAAGTTGCTCCAGCGCCGCGGGGCTTTCGGAGCGCAGGTCGAGTTCGAGACTGGCCTCTGCCGCGATGGTGTTGACCGATGTCCCGCCCGAGATGACGCCGATGTTGAGTGTGGTACGCGGCGCTTGCGGGACCTCGAGCCGGGTGAGGCGCGTCGAGAGTCTGGTTAACTCATGGATGGCCGAGGGCCGCCCGTAGTCTATCCATGAGTGTCCACCCTCCGTTTGTATTGTGATGCGATAACGGCGCACGCCCAGCCCGCGGTGGTAGATATGCCCCAGCGCCATACCCTCCAGGATGATGTAGGCACGCGCCTCCGCTTCAAAGCGTTCGACGACAGCCTTCATGCCCCGCAGATCGCCCAGCCCCTCTTCGCCGACGTTTGCTACCAGCCACAGGTCGAAGGGTAGTTCCGCGCCGCTTTCCCGCAGCAGCCAGGCCAGTCCGAAAAGCCCGGCCACCCCGAGGGAGTTGTCCCCGATGCCGGGACCGTAGAGCCTGCCCTCCTCGCGACGGGTGGCGAGGTCGGTGTTGAGCGGGAAGACGGTATCGAGATGGGCGGAGACAATAAGCGGCTTGCTGTTCGCATTTGGCGATTGGCGGTTGCCGCGGAAACAGGCATAGACGTTCCCCAGCGCGTCAACTTCCACGTTCTGCAGACCTTCCTCCACAAAGCAGGCGCGGACGAACTCCGCCCGCTTCTCCTCGTGGAAAGTCGGGGCGGAAATCTGCTGGATCTGGACAGCCAGGTCAAGGATGCGGGGCGTAAATTCAGACATGGATCAATTTTAACGCAAGTCATGCAACTGCATGACACCGCGAGGAAGCGCCACCCTGGAAGGGTGGCCTGCAGTCTCTACACAGACCGCACGATCGCGGCCAGCGACTCGAGCCGCGCCTGGGCCAGGCCGGGCAGCATTTCCAGAGCGTGGAACGCGCCGCTCCCCTCCACGGTCAGCGAGGCCGAGACATTCCCGTGCAGGACGGCGCGCAGGGGATCGAATGTTTTGGCATACCCGGCCAGGAACCCGCCGCTGAAGGAGTCGCCTGCGCCCGTCAGGTCGGCCAGGCGCGCCGGGTAGGCCGGGATTTCCCAGCGTTTCTTCGAAGCGGAATCATACAACATCTGCCCGCGCCCGCCGCGCTTGACGACGATGAATTCACAACCAAAGGAAGCCGCCGCCTCGGCCATTTCCCATAAGTCACTGAGTCGACCCCAGAAGAGAGCGCGCAGTTCCTCCTCGGAGGGCAGGAAAGCCGTCAGTCCGTGCAGGAGCGAGCGGACATCCTCCAGCGCAGAGGCAGTCATGTAAGCGGCAGACGGGTCGAGGGTCAAGGTGGCCGCACCCACCTGCCGGAAGGCCGAGGAGATGCGGTTGGCGGTCATGAAGTCCAGCGGACAGAGATGGGCGGCATGGGCCTCCAGGTAATCCGGGGGGATGTCGGCAGGCCGGGGGGCGTCCGGCGGGGAAGTTTTGCGGTCGTCTTCGATATCGGAAGGCGGCGTGTACCCCAGCAGGGATTTTGGAAAGGTCAGGCCAAGGCGGGCGAAGTGCGCCACCGGGTTGCTGCGCGTGACGGTTTGCGGGTCGAGGGAAGCCTGGAAATAGCGCTGGTCCATGGCTTCGGCCAGGATGCGTACCCCGCGCGTATCCCAGGTGTGGCGGGAAAAGTCTTTCAGCCAGTTGTGGGGATAGTCTTCTCCGACGCGCGCCAGCAGGCCGATGCCTTTTTCCCAAACGGTCAGGCCGGAGGCGGCGTAGAGCAGGGAGCCGCCGGGTACGTCAATCAGGGGGCGGCCTTCGGCGGGCAGGAGGGTATCTCGGCGCAGTCGTCCGGCAATGACGAAGTTGACATTCATGGGTTTCAGGGGGCAAATACCTGTTGGAGATGCGACTGATCTCCAGCAGACGTTCCAGGCGTTGGATGCGCTCGGAGTCGGTCATAGGGAAAACGATTCGCAGCGAATTACCTTTGCGAGGGGGAAGAGATTAGCTTTTTATTCTCTACCGCACATCCGAGAAAACAGCACGCGGATCAACGTGGATCGGGCGGATGAGCGCAGATTTTTTGGGGTTTTATCTGCGGAAATCATTTGAATCAGCGTCATCCGCGTACGATTTGTGAACGTCAAGAGTAATGTACGGTAGAAAAGCTTTTTATAAAAAACTTGAAGATGGTATTCGATGCGCAAGGGCATTTCGATTATACT
>JACQYE010000022.1 GCA_016208355.1 Chloroflexota bacterium
AGCGCGTCAGGAAGACCGCGAAGGGAGAAGCACCGCAGACTCGTGTCTGCGGTGTGGCGCACTGCGGCTTGATATCGCAGTGCGCGCAGGCGGATCATGGTCTGGCCGGAAAAAGCCACCATAATAGGTCAGCGGCGCGGGATATTGCAGACTGATTTTGTCCACAAAGGTATTGTAAAGAAAAGAATGGCGGGAGTCAATGTTTAATTGCTCCCGAAATATAAACGCCGGGAATTCAAAATTCCCGGCGGAGTGGTGAAATTGACTAATGATTCTGCAAGAAGACAGTTAAAGCGCTGTCGTCACGCCTTTCCGGCGCAGTGGCGCCAGGAGGCGGATAAGCCACACCAGCGGGCTGGACTTCATCCATGCACCCCCGCGTTCTTCACTCTCGTTCGCCAGCAATTGGATGGCATTCATGATCTTCTCTGAAGCGGTGCGCACGTACTCACGGTCTTCCACCTCGCCGTGGAGGTGCATTGGCTGGCCGACGGTGATGACATAGGGGCCGTGAAAGTACCAGTAGGCTTCGGATATTTCCCCGCTAATCCCGGAACGGATGTTCAGCCGCCAGTTGCGCCGCAGGTAGATACCGACCGGCACCACCGGCACTTTGGCGCTGAGAGCCAGTCTGGCTGCGCCAGTACGGGGCGGCAGGAACCCGCCCTCTTCCGGGCTGATGTGGCCTTCGATGAAAATAGCCACCGAATTGCCCTGCTTGAGATGATGGTGGGCCTGGTCGAGGGCGGTACTTCCCTGCTCCAGCGGGACGGGAATCTCGCGCACCTTGCGCAAGAACCAGCCGAAGACCGGCACCTTGAAGGCTTTTTCGGTGATCATCACGTTCACTTCCTCCCTGGAAGCCAAGTGGATGAGGAAACCATCGGTGGCGCTGGGATGATTGGCAACGAACAGTTTCGGTCCACCAGGCAGGGGACTCTGGTGCTTCACATCGAAGCGTAACATGACCGCCGCGAAAGCCCGAACGATTGCCCAGCCGAAGGGATATAGGATTTTTTGCTGCACGCAGGCCTCTTTCTGTATGCTGGATGAAACACCACAATTCAGGAGAAGTTTTGATACCCGGTATCCCGGATTGGCTTATGATACCCGCCCTGGCCTTGTCCCAACCTATCGGGCGGCTAACAATTGGCTATCGTTTTTTCGCAATGATCGGATTGAAGTGATGATTTTTCATGCGAGTCCTTCGGTCAGCACCAGGCAAGTCGTAAGCACTGATGAACACAGAAAAAAAGATGTTGACATTTATTGGCAGTACTCTAACCAAAGATCTGGTTTCATCTGTGGTTGGTGTTGACTTATGAAACGCTCTCTTGGAATCCCCTGATTTCAGGGTCGTGCATCCGTCACGCAGCGGAAGCCAATATCGAAGGCGGGCGAATCCGGAAGGCGGATGGAACGGTGGAACGACCACACGCCGCGGTCGTTGCCCGTCCAGGAACCGCCCCGGACGACGCGGCGTTCGCCCGTCTCCGGACCGGGCGGGTTTGATTCTGGAGAAGAAGCATAATATTCCTCCCCGTACCAGTCAGCGGTCCACTCGGACACATTCCCCGCCAGGTCCAGCGCCCCGTATGGGCTGGCCCCGGTCAGATAACTGCCGACCCGGGTCACATCGTCCAGGTTATGGTCGAAGTTTGCCAGCGTCTCATCGGGCAGGGTCGAACCCCAGGGATAGGAGCGCCCGTCGGTGCCACGGGCGGCCTTCTCCCACTCCGCCTCGGTTGGCAGGCGCCGCCCGGCCCAGGCGCAGTAGTTGGAGGCGTCTTGCCAGGAAATAAAAATCACCGGGTAATCTGTGTATTCCTCGAAACCATAGTAATAATCTATCAGATTGGAACTCTTGCGGAGCGGCTGGGTGCAGACCCCGGCCACCACGCACAGGGCGTACATGCCATTGGTCACTTCGGTCTGATCAACCCAGAAAGCCGACAGATTCACCATGTGGACTGGCTTTTCGTCGCTGTAGCCTTCTCCCGAGCCCATCAGGAAGGCTCCCTCCGGCACATACACCAGGAGCATTCCATCGGCGGAGGAGGCCTGGCTCGAACCGACTCCCAGGGTGGGGGTGGGAGTGAGGGTGGCAGCCGGGGTGTCGGAGGGGGCAGGCGTGTCAGCGGGAAGAACTGTTGGGGTGAGAGTCGGCCCGGGGGTCGGCTGCGGGGCGGTCCCACAGGCGCTCAAGACGGTCAGAACCAGCACGAGCAGGAATAGGGTTCGTTTCATCTTTTCTCCTCAATAAAATGCGTGAACTAATTTTACTGGAAGTTTCGAAGCACCGAAACCCCATCTGGAGGCATCTTATGTTCGCCATCGAACAGACAAACACGAAAAACCTGTAAATTTATAAAAAAAGCCGTCTGTATCGAGAAGACGGCTTTTTTGCTTAGATATGTTTCTTCCCCGGACTTGCATACTTCTGACGCAAATTCCGGTTTGGGCTTGGGCGACGCTCCGGGCGGGGCTGGACCTGGGGGCGGGCGCGCGGACCTGAAGCCGGTTTCGCCGCCGGGACGTAGTTCTCCGGGACAGGGACATCGTAGTCGAAGTTGTCCAGGGTCTGGCGCGGCAGAGGCTTGCCCATGATCTTCTCGAGGGCGCGGATCATGTCCTTGTCGTCGGGGGTGACCAGGGTGAAAGCATCGCCGGTGCGTTCGGCGCGGCCGGTGCTCCCGATGCGGTGGATGTAGTCGTCAGCGGTGGCGGGCATATCGAAGTTGATGACGTGCGAAATGTGCTCCACATCCAGGCCGCGGGCGGCGATGTCGGTGGCAACCATCACCTGGTAATGACCACTCTTGAAGCCGGTCAGCGCAGACTGACGCTGGCCCTGCGAACGGTCGCTGTGCAGGCTGGTGGCGCGGAACCCGGCGTTGTGGATCTGCCGGGAAAGCTTCTCGGCGCGATGTTTGGTGCGGGTGAAGACCAGCACGGACTCGGTGTCGGTGCGCTTCAGCAGTTGGATCAGGAGGGGCATCTTCAAGTGACGCGGGACCGGGTAGAGGGCGTGCGTAACGGTGTGCGCCGGGCGGCTGATGCCGATGGCAATCCGTTTGGGGTTGCGCAGGGTGCGGGAAGCCAGTTGCTCGATTTCTGCCGGAAAAGTCGCTGAAAAGAGCATGGTCTGCCGCCGGGCCGGGACGTGAGTGAGGATGCGTTTCACGTCGGGCAGGAAGCCCATGTCGAGCATCCGGTCGGCTTCATCGAGGACGAGCACTTCGATTCCTTCCAGCCGGGCATTACCCTGGCTGATGTGGTCGAGCAGGCGTCCGGGGCAGGCGACCAGGATCTCGGTCCCGAGGCGCAGGGCTTTAACCTGCGGCGCGGCGCCCACGCCCCCGTAGATGGTGGCGCTGCGGATGTTGGTGCCGGTTGCCAGGTCACGCACCGCTTCGTGGATCTGTTCAGCCAGTTCGCGCGTGGGGGTGACGATCAAGACCCGGGCGTGGTTGCGCGGCCCGGTCAGGAGTCTGTTCAGGATGGGTAAAACGAAGGCAGCTGTCTTGCCGGTGCCGGTCTGGGCGGTGCCGATGATGTCTTCCCCGGCCAGGGCGGCCGGGATGGTCTGTACCTGGATGGGCGTGGGCGTGGTGTAACCGAGGCGGTTGATGCCAGCCATCAGGCGTGAATCCAGGTTGAACTGGTCAAAGTTCACGAGTGTTCCTTTTCTTCAGAGTGCGGGTGTTGGGGGGATCGAGCGGGGCTCAGAACGTGCAACAGCAGGACGCTGAACTATTTCGAATATGTTGTATGAGAATAACCGAGGATGGGGGGACTGTCAAGGCGGAAAATTTCGCTTTTTACACTTCCACGCGCACTTCGACGATGCGGTCGAGGCGGAAACTCCGTTCTGCTTTGCGCAAGTGGCAATAAGCGCGCAAATAGATGTAATCGGCCAGGCCGAGCACCTGGGTGGGCGTGACCCAGCGCCGGGTCTGTTCGCCGTTGCCGTCCACGTAGGTAATGTGCAAGCGTTTGCCGCTGGCAATGGCCTCGGCCAATTCAGTGGGCAGTTGGATGGTCTCGTTGGGGCGTGCCGGGGAATTGTACATGCCGAGGAAATCGTCCAGCATGCGGCCCTGCTCCTGCGCCATTTCCATAAGAGCGAAGAAGACGAGGCGGTCGGTGAAAGCGTCTGCCAGGGCGCGATGCGCCTCGACCTTGTCCACGTGAAAGGCTTCAGCCAGCGAAACAAGCGTGTACGACGGGACCTCCACCACCTGACGCGCCACCGCCAGCGTGTCGGCCAGATTGGGAAATTCGATTTCCTTCCCCAGGCGGCGGAACTCACTATCCAGGAACTGAAGGTCGAACGGGGCATTGTGGCAAACAACGACCACGTCCCGCAGGCAGGCAACCACCTCACGGGCGACCATGTAAAAATACGGCGCTTCGCTAAGTTCGTCGTCGGTGAGACGGTTTGTGCTGGCTGCCGCAGGCGATAAGGGTCGCTCCGGGTTGACGAGGGTCTGGTAGGTGTTTTTGATACGTTTGCCCTCGGTAAGAACGATCCCAACTTCACAGACGCGGTCGCCAAACCAGGGTGAGAGGCCGGTGGTTTCGAGGTCGAGGAAGGCGAATTTCGTGTTGGTGAGGTCGAGCATGGGCGCATCACGTCATACCCTTTTACCCACTTATTTGGGCACTCCCTTAGCCGCTGGAGCTTTGTGGTTTTTGGCAAATCTGCTTCCCTGGCAAGAAGCAGGCGAATGACAGACCCTGACAAAAAGGTATAATCTTCCCATGCGCGCCACATTCCCCGTCACCGTCCACCTGCTCTTCTTCCAGGAAGGCAAAGTTCTTCTCTCCCGGCGCTACCAGACCGGCTACATGGACGGGCATTACAGCGTCCCCGCAGGGCACCTGGACGGCGGCGAGACGGTCACCCAGGCGGCTGTCCGCGAGGGGCGGGAAGAAACCGGCCTGGACCTTGCGCCGCAAGACGTCTCCTTTGCCTGCGTCCTGCACCGATTCGAGGACGAAGAGCGTGTGGATTTCTTCGTGCGCGTAAAGCGCTGGAGCGGGGAACCAGTCAACACTGAGCCGCACAAATGCGACGACCTGCGCTGGTTCAAACTCAGCCAACTCCCGGAAAACCTTGTCCCCTATGTGCGCCAGGGTCTGCACAATACCCTGATGGGCATTCCCTTTGAAGAATTCGGTTGGGGGAAAACGTAAAAATCTTTCCTTGACATCCCCTTCCAACCGTGATAATCTTGCCCCCGTTGCACGCGCCGGGTCTGCCGGGAAGTTGGCGGGCCGGGCGCAAAAATTTTTATGCAGGAGAAAGAAAATGTCAGAAGAACGATATGTCGGTACCGTCAAGTGGTTCAATTCCACCAAAGGCTTCGGCTTCATCGGCCGCGAGGAAGGCGAAGATGTCTTCGTCCACTTCTCCGCCATCAGCATGGAAGGCTATAAGAAGTTGGAAGAGAACCAGAAGGTGGAGTTTTCCATCGAACAGGGCCCCAAAGGTCTCCAGGCTGCCAACGTCATCCTCTTGTAAACCCCACAGCATACTCACAAGAACCAGGCTCCCTACGGAAGCCTGGTTTCTTTTTTCCTATTGCACAATAATGCCTACGGGCGTAAGATAAAGCCATAACTTTTACCCAAATTGAACGACATAAAACCAATGCCCATAAGCACATCAATTTCCTCCCCGACCACGCGCCACGAAGCCCTGGCCTCCGGGCATGTCGTGCCCGAGTCGGCGCGCTGCGTGCAGTGCGGCATCTGCACGTTCAACTGCCCGATTGGGATAGACGTGCGCCGCTATGCCCGGCTGGGAGAGCACATCACCAACCCACGCTGCCTGACCTGCGGCGAATGTGTCCAGCGTTGTCCGCGCTGTGTCCTGCGCTTTGACCGGTTGAATATCTTCAAGGAGCGTGGAAAATGATCCGCCATGTCATCCTCGGCGCGGGCGTCGCCGGGATTACCGCCGCGGAAGCCATTCGGGCATCGGACCAGACCGCGGATATTACCATCGTAAGTGAGGACCCGCACGGCTTCTACTCGCGCCCCGGGCTGGCCTATTATCTCTCCGGCGAACTTCCCGAAAAACAACTTTACGTCTACTCGAAAGAAGATTGGCAGCGGTTGAACGTCCGCTTCGTGCAGGCGCGCGCCACCCGCCTCCTGCCGCAGGAACATCGGCTTGAACTGGGTGAAGCCGGCGCGCTGATCTATGACCGCCTCCTGCTTGCCACCGGCTCAACCGCTGTACGGTTGAACATCCCTGGCGCGGAACTACAAGGCGTGGTCAAACTGGACACTTTCGATGACACCCGCCATATCTTTACGCTGGCACGGCGCGCCAGGTCTGCTGTTGTAGTTGGCGGCGGCATTATCGCCGTCGAACTGGTGGAGGGCTTGCGGGCGCAAGGCCTCAATGTCCATTACTTCCTGCGCGGTGAGCGATACTGGCCGAACGTGCTGGATGAGAAAGAATCACGCCTGGTAGAGAAGCGCCTCGCCGAACATGGCATTAATCTCCATTACCACACCGATGCCGCTGAGATCCTGGAGAAGCGCGGCAAAGTGGCCGGCGTCCGCACCGCCAAAGGCGAAAACATTCGTTGTGAGATTGTGGCGGCCGGCATCGGGGTGAGACCGCGTATGGAATTGGCGCAGGCAGCAGGTCTCGCCACCGAACGGGGTATTCTCGTGGATGAATACCTGCAAACCAGCCAGGCCGACATCTTCGCCGCCGGAGACGCGGCGCAGGTCTTCGACCCGCTGACCGGCATTTCATCCATAGATACGCTCTGGTATCCTGCCCGCCAGCAGGGACGCGCCGCCGCCCAGAACATGACCGGCGGGCGGCAACCCTTCCGTCGCAACGTGGCCGTCAACGTGCTGCGCCTGGCCGGGGTGATGATTGCCATCATCGGATCGGTGGGCACGGGAGAGGAACCTCTCGATGTGGCGCGTGGCTCCAGCGAAACCTGGAGGCGGCTGCCCAATACGATTGCTGTGGGCTCCGGGGGCGGGGTAAACCAGGTGCGCCTGACCATCGGCGAGCAGACCCTGCTCGGCGCGGTGGTCATGGGCGAACAGACCCTGGCCCGACCATTGCAGGAGCTCATCTCGAACCAGGTTGACATTACTCCAGTCCGTGACCAACTACTCCAGCCGAGCATGCCGCTGGGACAAGTGCTAATGGATTTCTGGTACACAACTTCTGGCAAGCCGTCGTAAACCTGGAGGAAAAAGATGCGATACCGCAACCATGAACTCTGGCTTTCTCTCTTGGCCATCGTCCTAATCACGGCTGTCTATGCGTTCGTCGTCTGGCAAACGCGCGCCATCCCCGCCGCCAGCGGGCTGTTCGGTCACCTGATCGGGGTGATTGGTTTCCTCCTGATGCTGATGACCGAAACACTCTATTCCCTGCGCAAACGCAGCCGGCTGGCACGCTGGGGGCGCATGGCCGACTGGCTGCAATTCCACATTTTTACTGGCATCGTCGGGCCTTACATGGTGCTCCTGCATACTTCCTGGAAGTTCAACGGCCTGGCCGGGGCAACCACCGCCCTGACCCTTATCATCGTTTTCAGCGGTTTCGTCGGGCGCTACATCTACACCCGCATTCCGCGCACGCTGGATGGCGTCGAATTGGAAACTCCCACCGGCCAGTTGCAGGCCTCGGCGCTGGCCGGGGCGCGCCGGGCGCTATCCATATGGCACGCAGTCCACATCCCCATTGGCATGGCGCTTTTCACCACCGCCCTGATCCACATCGGCGCAGCGTTGTACTATGCCACACTTCTGCGATAGGAGGGGAAAATGCACAACACCCGACTTGGATGTCTCACACCCTCCGGCCTGATTGCCGCGGGCCTTACAATCCTAATTGCAGCCACCTTCGCCGTCGTGCGTGGCGGGGCGATGTTCAGCCCAGGCAAACTCAACGCCCAGCCCGGGAGTCCGCTCGGTGGTTATTCCTCCCACGCTGAGTTCGCGAACCAGTGCAGCCTGTGCCACGCCCCTTTTTGGGACGCGGCGGGGATGTCGGGGCGGTGCGAAACCTGCCATACTGCCATCTCAGAACAACGCCTGGATTCCACCACGCTGCACGGGGCTATTTTTGAGCTCAGTCCCGCCTCGGTTTGCCAGTCCTGCCACCCCGATCATCGCGGGCCCTCAGCGCCGCTGACCGCTTTCGACAATGGGCTTTTCCCCCACGAATTTCTCGGTTATTCGCTTGTCGGTCATGCCGCCCATTCAGATGGTTCGCCTTTTGTATGTTCTGACTGCCATGGCGCGGACCTCACCACCTTCGACCCTGCCATCTGCCAGACCTGCCACAACCAGCTCGACGTCACCTTCACGACCGCGCATGTGCTCTCATTCGGGAACGACTGTCTGGCCTGCCACGATGGGCTGGACACCTACGGGGACGACTTTGTCCACAACATCTTCCCCTTCCCGTTGACCGGGAAACATGTCGGCGCGCCCTGCTCCGCCTGCCATCTCGACGCCCACACCATCTCGGACCTGCGCGCTGCTCCCGTTGATTGCGCCTCCTGCCACGCTGACGATGATGCCCACCAGGGCAGCCTGGGCAGCGACTGCGCCGCCTGCCACAACACAAACGGCTGGACTCCCGCATTCTTCGACCATAATCTCTCCATCTTCAAACTGGAGGGCGAACATGCCGAGGCCGACTGCGAGTCGTGTCATATCAACGGCGTCTACAAAGGCACGCCCACAGATTGTTACTCCTGCCATGCCGAAGACGACGAACATCAAGGGCGCTTCGGTACGCTTTGCGGGAACTGCCACAATCCCGCAGGCTGGCTTCCCGCAACGTTCGATCACAATCTTTCGGCCTTCAAACTGGAAGGCAAACATGCCAGCGTGGCCTGTGAATCCTGTCACATCAACAATGTCTACTTGGGCACACCTACTGACTGTTATTCCTGTCATGCTGCTGACGACGCCCATAATGGGCAGTACGGCACCAGTTGCGCTTCCTGCCATACCCCCGCCGGTTGGACTCCTGCTTTCTTCGACCACAACTTCTCCGGCTTCCCCTTGACCGGCGCCCATGCCGGGTTGGCCTGCAGCCAATGCCATGGCGGAGGTGTATTCAGCGGTCTTTCCACCGCCTGTGCGGCCTGCCATGCCGACCCGCCCTTCCATGCCGGGCTGTTTACCGGCACGTCCTGTAGCCAGTGCCACAGCACCAGTTCGTGGACGCCTGCCAGTTATAACCTCTCGCACCCGGGCGGCTGCGATGGGAACTGCATCAACCACGAAGGTGCCTCCTGTCGTGACTGTCACACGTCCAATCTCAATACGGCTACCTGTACGAAATGCCACGACAGCAACAACCCCGGCGACGGTGGCGACGACTAAAAAAAACCGGGCGGACATCCCGTCCGCCCGATAAATTCATGCCTTACTCGTTCCGATACCACTGCATCGGAACGTTTTTTTACCCTGCGGCCTGTACCTCTTTTTGATTGTTCTGCTCGATATTCATGATAGCCGGGATGAACAATGCCGCCAGCGTCATCAGGATGCAGATACTCCCGCCAGCAATGTACCAGAAGCGCACCCCCAGCAGGTCAGCTACCGGACCCGCCACCAGCAGGCTGAGCGGCATCATCGCCGTGGCCCCGGCCCCAATCAGCGAGAAGACGCGTCCTTGCATCTCTGGCGCTATAGCCGATTGGAAAATCGCATGGATCGGACCGTTCGCCAGCACTTGCGCAAAACCGATCAGGAAATTTGCTGCCAGCACAAGGTAGAAAAACTCAGCCGAAGCCGCGCCAGTCAGGATAACGCCAAGTCCTATCCCGATGATGCCAATAAAGGATGTCATAATGCGGCGCTTGAACCCGCCCCAGGCGCTCAAGACAATGCCTCCCAGGATGATTCCCACCCCAAAAGCTGACTCCACCCAGGCCAATTCCTGCGCCCCGCCGCCGAAACCTTTTATGATCAGCAGTGGCAGGAGCGATGAACTCGGGCTGAGCAGGAAATTAAGCGCCATTGCCAGAATGATGAGGCCGAGCAGTCCCGGCCATTTGGCAACGTATACCAACCCGGCGCGCAAGTCCTGCCAGTAGGAGGTTTTCTCTGTTGCGCCTGCGCCTTGCGCCAATTTCTGCAGAGGTTGGGGAATGGCGATAAACAATAACGGGACAACCGCCAACAAAGCAGTCACAACGTCAATGCCAAGCACCCATTGTGTTGGCATCAGGGAGATGAGTAGCGCCCCCAGCGGCGGGGCAAAAATGCTGACCACTCCTTGCAGCAATTGGTTCGCCCCGGCAACACGCGCCAGGTGCTTGTTCGGCACCATCAGCGAGGTTGAGGCCGACATGGCCGGGTAATGGAACGCCCCACCCAACGACCGGAACAGGGAAATGGCATAAATATGCCAGACCTCGATCCTGCCCATCGCGAAGAGGACCATCAGTCCGGCGGTTGCCACTGCAATGGATGTATCGGCCACGATCATGATCAGACGGCGGTTCCACCTGTCCACCAGCGCGCCGACGAACGGTCCGAGCACGATTTGCGGCAGGAGCGCCACCAGCGAGACGGTCGCCAGGATAGTCGCCGATCCGGTCTTCTGGGTCAGCCACCAGATCAACGCGAACTGCACCAGCGCTGAACCGACCAGGGAGAAGGCTTGCCCGGTCCAGATGGTAAAGAATTTTGCCACCCAGCGCTCCGGGACGGTCGTTGTTGTTTCATCAATCATCGAGTACTCCTGAACGTGAAAATGCAATGAATTTACTTTTGGGGGTTATTTCATCCGGTCTGCCAGGGCGGCTTTGACCTTATCACTGGCGACAATGATCCCACGAACTTGCACCGCTTCGACCACCTCCGCTGCCAGTTCGGCAGGGATATCGTCTGCAAGGGTCAGCATGCCTACCACGCTGAACTTGATCTTGTCGCCCTTGGCTTGCAGGCGCTCGAAATCCTGGCGGGAATAGCCAAAGACCCCGATCCCGTAGGAATGCCGCGTCACCGATTGCTGGATCTCCAGGTTGTGTTTGTCCAGCAGGTTGCGGATGGCCGTACGGATAAAATCCGTGCGGTTGGAGTACAGTCCTTCCTGTACCAGCAGGTCAATTTTTCCGAGATCTACGGCGGACATGTTGATGGTGATTTTTTCGCTATCTGGCATTATTTCTCCTTTACCATCCACATGGATGGTATATAGATGGTAAGCGGATTATATTCACGGATATTCGAATTGTCAAGGAAAACATCCTTGCATAAGTTCATAAAATTGAAAGATCAACCCAATCTGAATGACCCAGTTCGAGGCCAATGGAACCTTTTTCCGCGTATAATCGAAAGAGAAACAAAGAGCCAATAATGAATTTTCTCAAGAAAGAAAACTTTTGGTGGGTCGCTTCCTTCGGCGTCTTGGCAGGGATAACGATTGCCGCCTTCACCCTACCCGGCGGCGATGACCTTTACCGTTATTACCAGCCTTTTGCACAGGGTTGCCTTGATTGCGGATTTGTCCCCTATTTTGCACAATGGTTTCTGTGGCCGCTATTGCTTCTACACCATCCGCTTGCCTGGCCGATATGGACTCTTTTATGCATGGCTGGCTTCTTCGTCCTTTTGCGATTTACAAAAGTCAATCCCCTTTTCTTTCTGGTTTCATTCCCAATGTTGGGACAAATTTGGTTGGGACAAATAGACATATTCGTCTGCATCGGTCTTGTCATCCTGGTTTTCTCACGCAATCCATTCCTGCGCGGGCTGGGGATCGCATTGGCCCTGATCAAACCTCAACTGACCGTGCTCGTCATCTTTTTCATGCTCATGTTCGAAAAACGCCAGGACCTTTGGAAGATACTTACTATTCCGACCCTGACGATCGTCGCCAGCCTGTTCGTTTATGGTCTTTCATGGCCGTATACCTGGCTCCAGAATGCTTTCGCCAGACTGCCAGTCCATGTTTGGAGGCCGGCAAGTGCGACATCCTGGCGATACGGCATCATCCTTTTACCGTTACCCCTTTTGTTCCGGGACCGGCGCAAACGCATGCTTGTCAGTCTGCTTGTTTCTTCGCTCGCGACGCCGTTCTTCGGGGTATATTCGTATATCATATTTCTTCTTTTCGACACCCCATGGTGGGCGGTTGTTCTCTCGTTTGCCTGGATCGCGGCGTACCCTCTCTTCCAAGCAAATGCCATGCAATTCGCGTGGGTGTTGCCGCTTTCGCTTCTTTTCGGCATCACACTGAAAGAATTGCAGGAGCGCCGCCGCCCGCCCGATAAGGAAAAAGCCTATGCCTGACTTCGACACCTACCTCTCCCCCTTCACCTGGCGTTATGGCACACCCGCCATGCGTCGCTTGTGGAGCGAGAACAACAAGCGCCTCCTGTGGCGGCAAATCTGGGTGGCCCTGGCCGAGGTCCAATCTGATTATGGCCTTGTCGCCCCCGAACAGGCCGCCGACCTGCGCCTCCACATGGCTGAAATTGACCTGCCGCGCTCCCTGGAAATCGAAACTGAGATCCAGCACGATCTGATGGCCGAGGTGCGCGTATTCGCTAATCAATGCAAGACTGGCGGCGGGACCATTCA
>JACQYE010000023.1 GCA_016208355.1 Chloroflexota bacterium
AGACCATCACCTTCAGCCGCTTCTGGCCTGCCCTGAGCGAAGTCGAAGGGCCGGCGCCTTTCTTGTCCGCCAGCACGTTGCCGAGCGCGTCCACTTTGAAGGAGTCTGCGTGTCCCTTGATCTCTTCCAGCACGATCTGGCGCACTTCGCCTTCGTCGCCGGAGACGGCTACAGCATTGCAAAGTTTTTCGAGCAGTTTGAGTTGGGTGTTTCCGATGGTTGGCATAACTGCTAGTTGTCCCAAACGATTTTTTCCATGTAGTCCGGCGTCAGCCCGGCGATGAACTCGGCCATCAGCCGCCCGGCGCGCTGGATGTCTTTGACCGCCACCATTTCCACCGGGGTGTGCATGTAGCGCAGAGGGACGCCGAGCACTGCGCTGGGGATGCCCTCCGCCACCACCTGTGTGGCAAAGGCGTCGGTGCCGGTATGGCGCGGGGCGTATTCCAACCCATAGGGGATTTCAAGTTTATCGGCCAGGTCTTTCAACCCCTTGAAAAGGGCCGGGTGGATGTTCGGACCCATGCACAGGGTCGGACCTTTGCCGAGCGGGACGGTTTGCCAGTCATTCGCGCCGGGCCCCTTGGCAAAGGTCACGTCCACGACCAGGGCGATGGACGGGTGGATCTGGTAGGCCGAGGTATACCCGCCGGTCAGCCCGGTCTCTTCCTGGACCGTGGCGACTGCCCACACATCCCAGGCATGGGGGCGCGTCTGGAGTTCCTCCAGGCAGACGGTCAACGCGGCGACCGAGGCGCGGTTATCCAGCGTGTGACCGGCGATGACCTCACCGGCCAGTTCGACCGGCTCGGAGGCGTAGGAAATCACATCGCCCACGCGCACGAGTTCGGCGACTTTCTTCGGCGGCAGGCCGGTATCCACCAGCAAGTGTTCGAGGGGAACGGGGCCGTCGCCGAGGTCGGGCGGCAGGAGCCGGGCAGAGGGTTGGGCGACGACAGCGGGAAGATCGGCGCGGCCGCCTGCGCCCGTGGCGTGCACCGTGACCCGCTGGCCGGGCAGGACGCGCGCGTCCACCCCGCCGACGCCGGTGACGCGCAGGAAGCCATCCACCACGCCGGTCACCATCAGGCCGATGGCGTCCATGTGGGTTGCAATCATAATTGATGGAACTGGCCTGGAGCCTGCGCTGAGCGAAGGCGAAGCGCGCCGCAGTCCATGCAGGGAGCCGACGTTGCTGCGGCTGGTTTCATGGACGAGCGGCTTCCAGCGGGCTTCGATGATGCTGGCCGCCGGGTTTTCGTAGCCGGAAAGCCCCGGCGCGGAAAGGAGGTCTTTGAGAAAGGGGAGGAGTTCGGGCATGTTGGATTTCGATTGAGGATTGTTGATTGAGGATTGGTCAGGACCTGGGTGGTTTCAGACTATGGCCCTGGAGGGGTGGTTATTGTCTCTGTATACGTAGGGGTGAACGTTTCTGTAAAAGTGGAAGTCGGTGTATTGGTGGGTGTAGGCGTGAAGGTGGAGGTTGGCGTGGGGGTATTGGTCGCCGTATTTGTAGAGGTGGGGGTCAAGGTGGGTGTGACGGAAGTTGTGGGAGTAAATGTCAGGGTTGGGGTGGATGTAACGGTGACTGTGATTGTCCCGGTGGGGGTAAACGTGGTGGTGGAAGTCGGTGTGACAGTGGCAGACGGCTGGTTGGATCTGATACCGATAGTGATCAACCCCAGGCAGTAGCAGGGCAGGGTTGCCACGATGATGAAGGTCAGGATCAGGCGGGTGCGGGTCTGTTTGGAGGCGTTGGCGAACACGCGGCTATGATAACATCAGTTGGAGGGATGGGCAAGAAAGATTTGCGATTGACGATTGACGATTTACGATTTACGATTGAACCATGATTCCTCTCCATCTCAAACTCTCCGGTTTCCTATCCTACCGCGACCCGGCGGAAGTGGATTTCACCGCCTTCCACCTGGCCTGCATCTCCGGGCCGAACGGGGCAGGCAAGTCGTCCCTGCTGGACGCCATCACCTGGGCGCTCTTCGGGCAGGCGCGCAAACGCGATGAGTCGGTGGTCAACCTGCAATCGAAGACCGCCGAAGTGGCGTTTACCTTTTCGTATGAAGGCAACATTTACCGGGTCCTGCGCGCCTTGCCGCGCGGCAAGACGACAATGTTGGAGTTCCAAATCGCCGAAGGCGACAATCTGCAATCGTCAATCGTAAATCAGAAATTGAGCTGGCGCCCACTCACCGAACGCAGTCTGCGCGAGACGCAGGCGCGCGTCGAGCAGATCCTGCGCCTGGATTACGAGACCTTCATCAACGTTTCCTTCTTTCTTCAGGGCCGCGCCGACCAGTTTGCCCAGCAGCCGCCCACCAAACGCAAGGAGATCCTGGGGAACATCCTTGGCCTGGAGGTCTGGGAGACTTACAAAGAACGCACCGCCAATCGCCGCAAGTCCATCGAACGCGACCTGGAGGCGCTGAACGGGCGCTTGCAGGAGATCGCGGCCGAACTGGCCGAAGAGGAACCGCGCAAGCAGAAGTTGAAAGACCTCGAAGGCCAATTGAAACAATTAACCGCGGTGAGAAAGACACAGGAGACTGCCCTGGAAAGCCTCAAGAAGGCTGCCGTTTCACAACTTGCAGCAGAGAGGGCAAGGCTGGAAGAAGAAAGGCGTGGCTTGCAGAGAGTTAATTACCAAACGAAGCGAGATTGAAAAAAAACGAAGCGCGGCGCGCGAACAAAACGCCGAATTGAAAGCCGAGAACGAACTGCTCAAAACCGGAATGGACGAACTGAAAGAACACATTGTCCAGCTCGAGGCAGCCGGAGGCGCCACCTGTCCATTATGCGGGCAAGCGTTGAGCGAAGAACACCGCAAGTCCACGCTGAAACGGCTCAACAAGGAAGGCAAGGAAAAAGGAGACCGTTTCCGCGCCAATAAATCGAGTCTGGATGACCTCGCCAGGCAAATTACAGAGTTCGAATCGCAGGCCGCTGCGCTCGAGGGCGCGGAGAGGAAACGATTGGTTTCTTCCAATTCCATCACCCAGTTGGCCGGGCGGATCGAGACGATCAAGGACACGGTCAAGGGTTGGGAGGCCGCAGGGGCCAAGCGGCTCAAGGAAATCGAGACAATTTTGGCAGGCAAGAAATACGCCGTGGAAGCGCAAGGACCGACAGCCAGTGTTGATGAAGCCGAGCGGGTGCTGCTTGAATTGAAGGATCAAGAGAACCGCCTGAACCAGGAGGTGGGCGCGGCGCGCCAGAAGGTGAGCGTGCTGGACGACCAGCGGAAGCGAAAGAAACGAAAGGAGGCCGAGCGCGAGGAGTCTGCCCTGCAGATCGGCCGCTACAAGACCCTGGAGCGCGCCTTCGGCAAGGACGGCGTCCCGGCGCTGCTCATCGAGCAGGCCCTGCCGGAGATCGAGGCGAAAGCCAACGAACTGCTCGACCGGCTCTCGGACGGGAGCATGTCGGTGCGCTTCGCGACCCAGTCAGCCTACAAGGACAAGAAGCGCGAGGACCTGAAAGAGACGCTCGACATCCAGATCAGCGACGGGGCGGGCGTGCGCGATTATGAAATGTATTCAGGCGGCGAGGCCTTCCGCGCCAACTTTGCCATCCGGCTGGCGCTCTCGGAAGTGCTGGCCAGCCGCAAGGGAGCGCGCCTGCAGATGCTGGTCATTGACGAGGGTTTCGGCTCGCAGGACGCGCTGGGCCGCCAGCGGCTCATCCAGTCCATCAACGCCGTGCAGGATGATTTTGCCAAGGTGCTGGTCATCACCCACCTGGATGAACTGAAGGATGCTTTTCCGACCCGGATCGAGGTCGAGAAGACGGAGGGAGGGTCTGTTGTAAACGTGTCCTAAAATTATGCAAGAGACTGTCTGAAAAGTCGCGCTGTTCGGTTCATTCACCACAGATAAACACAGATGAACACGGATTCTTGGTTAAAAACTTCCGTAAACGTACTCACAAATCCCTTTTATCTGTGTTCATCTGTGGCTAAAAAAAAATATCAAAACACTCTCTAATACTTGATTCTTTTGTATTTTGTTTTTCAATGTGATTCAAGTCACAAACTTGCGCCCGAATATGGGGTATATTAATGCCAGATAAGTCAGAGTCATTATGAACCGTTCCCTCAACTGGCCCCTCCTGATCGGACTCCTCGCCTTTGCCGTCGCCTTGGGCGTCTTCGCCTGGGCCACCGACGCGCCCGCCTACGCCGGGCATGAGCCGGAGACCTGCGCCAATTGCCACGTGATGGACGCGCAGTACGAGAACTGGTTCCACGCGCCGCATGAAAAGTGGGCTACCTGTTCCGACTGCCACATCCCGCACGACAATTTCTTCGCCTACTGGTTCTATAAAGGCAAATCCGGGATGCGCGACGTGTACTCATTCGTGACCCTCGGCTACCCGGAGGCCATCCGCGCCAACGAGGAGACGATTGACATCGTGCAGGAAAACTGCATCCGCTGTCACCTCGACACGGTGGAGAGCATGGTCGCCTACTCCATGCCGCTCGACCGCAACTGCTGGGACTGCCACCGCACGGTCGCTCACGGCGAACGGGGGCTGGCTTTGTATCCTTATCAAGATTCGGAGGTTTACGGAAAATGAAGAAATACACCACCTTCATTTTGTTGGGCATCATTGTCATCCTGGCCGCCTTGCTGGCCGGTGTGCTGTTTTTTATGAAGAATCACCCGGTCGAGCAGCGCGCTGTCGTCCAGCCGCTGGTGACCGTCGAGCCGATGGAACCGGACTCGTCCGTCTGGGGCACGAACTACCCGCTCGAATACTCGTCCTGGCTGCTGACCGAGTCCAACAACATTGATACCGAATACGGCGGCTCGAGCGGCTTCTCGCACCTCGAACGTGACCCGCGCCAGGTGTTCCTGTTCATGGGCTACCCGTTCAGCCGGGACTACAACGACGACCGCGGCCATGGCAACGCCCTGACCGATGTCAACGCCACCAAGCGCGTCACCGAGACCACCCACGCCACCTGCTATTCGTGTAAATCGTCCAGCAACCCGGCGCTGTGGGACGAACTCGGCCTGGAAGGTTACGACTCCATGCTCTTCTCGGAAATCGCCCCACGCGTCACCGAGACGATTGGCTGCGCCAACTGCCACGAAGCCGGGACGATGCGCCTGATCGTCACCAACCCCTCGCTCGAAAACGCCCTCGAAGCCCAGGGCCTCGACTGGGAGACCTTCACCCGCCAGGAGATGCGCACCGTCGTCTGCGGCAACTGTCACGTGGAGTACTACTTTTCCGGTGAAAATAAAATCCTGACCTGTCCCTGGGAGAACGGCACGCGCATTGACCAGATCATCGCCTACTACGACGAGATTGGCTTCTGCGATTGGACCTACCCCGGCGCGGAGACAGCCATGCTCAAAGCCCAGCACCCCGAGTTCGAGTTCTTCACCGCCGGCAGCACCCACTACAACGCCGGGGTGGCCTGCGCCGACTGCCACATGCCCTACACCCGCGACGGGGCGATGAAATACAGCAATCACAACATTCACAGCCCCCTGCTCGATCCCCAGGCCGCCTGCGGACAGTGTCACACGGACGTGGACTACGTGACCGGGCGCGTCAACGAGATCCAGGACCAGGTCTTCACGGCCAAGCAGGCCCTCGAGGATGCGCTGGTGGACGCCATCACCGCCCTGCAACTTGCCGTGGCGGACCCGGACTCCGATCCTGCCCTGCTCGACGAGGCGCGGACCCTGCACCGTCAGGCTCAGTTCATGTGGGACTTCGTCTCAGCGGAAAACTCGATGGGCTTCCACAACCCCGAATATGCCCTGTCCATCATCGCCGAGGCCACCGACCTGGCGCGCCAGGCGCAGATGAAAGCCGCCCAGGCCGCGGATGACCCGTCCCTGCTGCAGGTCGGCATCTACTACACCCTCGACCCTGTCCCCACGCCGGTACCATAGAAAAACAAAAAGCAAAATGCAAAAAAGCAACCCCCGACTCGTTGATGTTCGAGCCGGGGGTTTCAATCAACAATCGTAAATCGGCAATCGGTTAATTCCACGGGCCTTGCGTCCACTGCTCCAGCAGGGAGGAATCTGCAATCGTGATGCGCCGGTTCACGGTCCGGATGGCGCCGGAACGCTCCAGTTCGCGCAGGGAACGCGCCACCACCTCGCGCACCGTCCCGAGGCGGGCGGCCATTTGTTCCTGGGTCAGGTGCGGGGTCCCCTCGCCGCCCGGTTCGTTGCCCGGCAGTTGGCTGATGAGCCGCGCCAGGCGGTGTGTCACCTGGTAGAAGGCCATCTCGCTGACGGCGCGCACCAGCATGCGCAGGTTGCCGCACAGGTTGTTGATCACCTTCTGGGCAAAATCCGGATGGACCGCCACCATCTTGCGGATGCTCTCCGGCTCCACCACCCAGGCGCGGCTCGGCTCGATGGCCTCGGCGTTGACCGGGTTGCCGTTCCCGTCGAAGACCGAGACCTCGTTGAAGGTGTCCTGCTCCTGGCACAACCGCACGATGTACTGGCGGCCCTGCGGCGAGAGCCGGTAGAGTTTGACGCATCCGGCTTGCAGGATGTGCAGCCCGGCGCAGGGGTCGCCCTCGAAGAAGAGCGTTTCGCCGCGGTCGAACTCGTGCAGCGCGACACAGTCCGCCAGCGCCAGCAGGGACGACTCGTCCATCTGGTCGAAGTACGGGTTGACGTGCAGGGCGCGGACTCTCTCCGCCGGGTCTACTTTAACGCTGCGCATTTTTGTAGGGGCGACTATTTGGTCGCCTTGGGCAGGGACAAGCCCTGCCCCTACTATTTTCCCAACACCGCGGCCAGCGGAGCGGGAGCCTGGACCTCGACGCTGCTGCCAGCGGCTTTTTCCACGTCCCGCGCCCACAGGTACAGGCAGGTATGGTAGGCGGTGGCCGTGTAGGAAGTGATGACCGTGGCGAGCATGATGAAAATCCCGGCGATGAGCACGCACAGGCTGATGCCGGTCACCAGGCCGACGACATCTTCGTAGCCCGTGACGTAGATGATGCCGTAGCCGACGCCAAAGCCGAGGCCGATGCCCAGCGCGCCCAGCAGGAAGCCGATCAGCCCGTTGACGGCCTTCACGCCGACCGTGCTGATGCCCACCAGGAGCAGGTTGTTCTTGCTGATGTTC
>JACQYE010000108.1 GCA_016208355.1 Chloroflexota bacterium
CCCATGTAGAAGGCAGTGAAGAAGGCCGCAATCGCCAGCAGGATGTAGATTTCGGGATGAAGTTTGGCCGCATCGAGCAGAATCTCGTCCTTCGACCAGAACCCGGCGAATGGGAAGATGCCCGCCAGCGCCAGCGTGCCGATGATGTACAGCCAGAACGTGACCGGCATCTGCTTGCGCAGGCCGCCCATATTGCGCATGTCGCCGGGGTCGAACACTTCTTCATGTTTTCCTTCGTGAGCTTCGTGGCCTTGGCGGTGAGCCAAATGATGATGCCCGCGCTCCAGGCCAAGGATTACCGAACCCGCGGAGAGGAAGAGCAGGGCTTTGAAGAAGGCGTGCGTCACCAGGTGGAACATACCGGCCACAAACGCACCCATGCCGACCGCCGCCACCATGAAGCCCAATTGCGATATGGTGGAGTAGGCCAGCACTTTCTTGATGTCATACTGCCCAACGGCAATCGTGGCGGCAAAGAGCGCCGTCACCGCGCCGACCATGGCCACGATGTACTGGGCGTTCGGCACCAGCGTGTAGAGCGGCCAGGAACGGGCGACCAGGTAAACGCCAGCCGTGACCATCGTCGCGGCATGGATGAGGGCCGAAACCGGGGTCGGGCCGGCCATGGCGTCCGGGAGCCAGACGTAGAGCGGGATCTGGGCTGATTTGCCCGCCACGCCGATGAGCATGAACAGGGTGATGGCAATGATCACGCCTGGCTGGGCAGCGGCAATCTCCCCGGCAATCCCGAAGACCTCTCCAAACTGAACGCTGCCGAATGCCCAGAACATGGTCATTCCGGCCAGCAGGAAGCCAAAGTCGCCGATGCGGTTGGTAATGAAGGCTTTCTTGGCGGCGTTCGAGTTGGCCCAGGAGGGACGCCCGAGGGTATCCATCTCATACCAGAAACCGATGATCAGGAACGAGCACAGGCCCACGCCTTCCCAGCCGACGAACAGCATCAGGTACGAGTCGCCGCTGACCAGGATCATCATCATGGCGATGAACAGGTTCAGAAAGACGAAGAAGCGGCGATAGCGTTTCTCATCCTTCTTGAAACGCACGTCCTCGTGCATGTAACCGATGGCGTAGATGTGGATGAGGGTGCCGACGCCCGAGACGACCAGCATCATCGTGACCGAGAGCGTGTCCACCCGGAAGTTCCAGGGGATGTCGAGGCTACCAATCTTGATCCACTCAGCAAACGGGACGATGGTCGCTTCGCCGCCATTTGCCCACAAAGCGTAACCGAGCAGCGCCGAGACTACGAACGCCAGCCCGGACGCCGCGCTTGCCACTACGCCGATGGCTTTCTCGCCCATTTTGCCGCCGAAGGCCATGTTGACCAGCAGGCCGATGACGGGCAGGAAGACAATCAGGGGGACCAGGCTGAACAGCATCTCCATAGTTATCCTTTCAGACTGCTCATCTGGTCCACGTCAATGCTGTGCTTGGTGCGGAAGATGGCCACAATCAGCGCCAGGCCGACTGCCACTTCCGCCGCTGCCACAGCAATGACGAAGAAGACAAACAACTGCCCGGTGAAAACCGGCTGGCCGGTGGTCAGCTCGAAAGAACGGGCAAAGGCCACAAAAGCCAGGTTGGCAGCATTGAGCATCAACTCAACCGACATAAAAATGATGAGAGCGTTGCGCCGGATGAGCACACCCAGCGCGCCCATGGTGAAGAGGATCGCGGAAAGCACGAGATAATAGGTCAGGGGGATCATGCCGGCTCTCCTTTTTCCCGTTTGGTCAACACGATCGCGCCGACCATTGCCACCAGGAGCAGGATGGAGGTCACCTCGAAAGGCAGAAGGTACTGGTTGAACAGCACCGTTGCCATCTCGCGCAGCGAGTCCATCGTGTTGGCTTCCGCTCCGGGCAGGGCCAGCAGGCTCGAGGTCCGGGCACGCTCGAAGAGCAGGAAACCGGCCTCGGCCAGCAGGATGGCTGCCGCGACGATTGCCAGCGGTCGCTGCCAGGGCAGTACGTCACCCTTGGGTAATTTCTCCACGCCCAGGAGCATGATGACGAACAGGAACAGCACCATGATGGCCCCGGCGTAGACAGTCACCTGCGCCATGGCGACGAACGGCGCGCCCAGGATCAGGTAGAAGACCGCCACACAGGCAAAGTTCAGCACCAGGAACAGGGCCGCGTAGACCGCGCTGCGGCTGAGCAACAGGCCGGCAGCAGTCGCAACCGCGGTGACGGCCAGGATTATGAAGAGGATGAGGGTAAAGTCCATAAGCACCGTTTCTGATTGGTGATTGCTGATTTTTGATTGTTAATTGGAGAGCAAAACTCGCGATCTTCAATCAACAATCCTCAATCATCATTCTTCAATCCACAGGATCCTTCATCTCTGGAACCGACCGCGTGAATTTTCCCGGTTCTGTTTTCTGCGGCGTAGGTTGCCCGTTCGCCAGGACAGGTTCGATGAGCATTTCCTTCGGGTAAATGGCCTGCCGCCGGTCGGTGAAGGAAAGTTCGTAGTTGTCGCCCAGGATGATGGCCTCGGTCGGGCAGGCTTCTTCACAGAAGCCGCAGTAGATGCAGCGCAGCATATTGATCTCGTAGGTGCTGGCGTAACGGTCTCCGGGCGAGAAGCGCTTCTCATCTGTGTTTTCGGACGACTCGACGAAGATGGCATCCGCTGGGCAAGCCGCCGCGCACAGGGCGCAGCCGATACACTTTTCCAGGCCGTTCTCGTAGCGTTTCAGTACATGCCGGCCGCGGAAGCGCGGTTTGACCGGCTTCTTGTGCTCAGGGTACTGCACCGTCACGGGTTTTTCGAACATCGAGCGCAGGGTGACCCAGAGACCCTTCCCCAGCCCGATGAGAGGTTCAAGCACGCGCATGTTCTTTCCTCCTCAACGTCTGGTACATGCCCAGGATGGCCAGGAAACCCGCCACCAGGGAGGCCAGGGGAATACTCCAGCGAAACAACGGATCAACATCCTGTGCCAGCAGAATACCGCAGGCGGTCACAAATATGAGCGCCAGCGAGAGCGGCAGCAGGATTTTCCATCCAAAGGCCATCAGCCGGTCATAGCGGATGCGCGGCAGGGTGGCCCGCACCCAGATCATCCCGAAGAGCAGGATGAAAACTTTCAGGAACATGTAGATCGGTCCCTGCACGTACTTCAAAAAGCCCCCCACCACTGGCAGGCCGCTCAAGTCCGGGCCGAGGTAACCGCCGAAGAACAACGCCGCAGCGATGGTGCAGATGGCGATCATCTTGTCGTATTCAGCCATAAACAGCAGGGCGAATTTCATCCCGCCGTACTCGCTGTGATACCCGGCAGCGAGTTCCTGCTCGGCTTCAGGCATGTCGAACGGAGCGCGGTTGACTTCCGCCAGGGTGGCGATCAGGAAGATGGCCATGCCCACCGGTTGGAGCAGCAGGAACCAGCCCTGCCGCTGCGCCTCGACGATGTCAATCATGCGGGTGGACCCGGCCAGCAGGATGACGGTCACGAACGACAACCCCAGAGCCAGTTCATAGGAAATCATCTGGGCCGTGGAGCGCAGCCCGCCCAGCATGGCGTACTTGTTGTTCGACGACCAACCCGCCAGCACGATGCCGTAGACTGCGATCGAAGCGATGGACATGATATACAGCACGCCCACATTGATGTCGGCAATTTGCCAGGTGATGGTGCGGCCAAAGAGCAAAAACGGTTCGTTGCCAAACGGCACCACGGCGGTGATGACCAGCGCCGGGGTCAGGGTGATAATGGGTGCCAGGATAAAGAGCAGTTTGTCAGCGCGCGCCGGAATGAACTCTTCCTTGAAAACCAACTTAATGGCATCCGCGATGGGCTGGAGCAAGCCGAACGGTCCGGCGCGGTTCGGGCCAATCCGGACCTGGATGCGGGCCAGCGCCCGGCGCTCGTAGTACGTCAGGTAGGCGAACCCGCCCAGCAGGATCAACACCCAGACGAGTCCTTTGATCAACCATTCAAGAACGTTGCCTAAAGTCATAGAGGACCTTCCTCATGCCTTTTTGTTTTCGAGACTGAGATGCACACCCAATCCCTGCGAGTTCTGATACGAAGTCCCGCCGTAATACAGGTCGCCGCGGCCGATGATGGGCCACTGTTCGGTGACTTCGGCCAGTTTGCGGTAAGAGATACCGGTAAAAGATTTGACCGAGGCGGCAAGTTTGTCCATTACCAGCCGGGCCGAGCGGCCTTCGAGTTCGAAGCCGAGTTCGGCAGCGAGCTGGGCGGTGATGGCGTAATCGGCTTTGGTCTCGCCCAGGGGGGGAACCGCCGGGTAGAAGCGCTGGACGCGCCGTTCGCCGGAGGCGTAGGAGCCGTCGCGCTCGGTGTAGGCCTGCGCCGGGAGGACGATGTCCGCCAGACTGGCAGTCTCGGTCAGGAAGAGTTCCTGCACGATGACAAAAGGCCTTTGTTTTTTGTTTTTTGCGTTTACAGCCCCATCGCCAATCGGGTCTGCGCCAGCAACATACACCACACTGGCCCTGTCAAAGACAGCCTGTAAATCCCTGGCGGGTTTGAATCCCAATTCCAACGCGCCCTGGTCATTGGCGCGCGGCCAGACACCGATCAGACCATTGTTTGGCTTCCCAGCACGAGACTTTACCAACTCTGCGCATGCCTCAGCAAGAGCCGACGAACCGTCCGCGCCGAAGAACACAACCAGGTTTTCAGCAGCAGAGATGGCGTCGCCAAATTCCTTGACCAGCCCGTTGACCTTTTTCGCAGCCCCACCCTTTTCGCAGCGAACAATGTGTTTGGCATACTTGTCGAGTTTGGTGGCTTCGGAATTCACAATGACCAGTGTCGCGCCGCGCTCTGCCGCCTGTTTGACACGCAGATGCCAAATGGGGGTCTCATGATACAGGTCGGAAGCCGCGACCACAATGGTTGTGCCCGCGCCCATATCGCTGATATTGGTTCCAGCAGGGACGCCATAGGTGGTTGTCAGTTCCCCACCGGGGAGCGAGTCATAGAGCAGGGCTTCGCCGCCCAGGCCGTCGGCCAGTTGTTTCAGATTGAACAGGTCTTCGTTGCTCAACCGTCCACTCGCCAACACAACGGCGTCCTTTTTGGAGTCCGCCAGCAAGTTGGCGGCCAGGCTGATTGCCTTCCCCCAGGAAACCTTTTCCAATTTGCCGTTCTTCCTGACCAGCGGCTTCGCCAATCGTTCTTCACTTTCGGTGTAGTGCCAGCCGAAGCGACCGCGGTCGCACATCCAGATCTCGTTGACCTGTTCATTCTGGCGCGGCAGGGCACGCTTAATGACCACCTTGCCGTTCGCTTTGGCTTCGCGGCGGGTGTTGAACGTCACGTTGCAGCCGACAGGGCAGAGCGAGCAGATGGAGGCAGCCGCTTTCATCTCCCACGGGCGGGCGCCGAAACGGAAGTCCGCTGTGGTCAGCGCGCCGACCGGGCAGATGTCGGTGGTGTTGCCGGAGAAAATCGAGTCGAAGGGCGGCTCGGAATTGGTGATGATGTCGGTGGCGCGGCCGCGCTGGTAAAAAGCCAGGACCGGTTCCCCGGCCACCGTGTCCTGGAAGCGGATGCAGCGGCCGCATTGGATGCAGCGCTCGCGGTCCAGCCAGATCTTGTCGCCCAAGGCAACATGCTTCTCAGCGTGGTGTTTCTCATCGTAGATGAACCGGCTCTGCGGGGAGGCATGCTCCATCGTCAGGTTCTGGAGCGGGCATTCGCCGCCCTTGTCGCAGACCGGGCAATCCAGCGGGTGGGAGGTCAGGAGGAACTCGAGGATTTCCTTCTGCGAGGCCTTCGCTTTTTCGGACTGGCTCAACACGATCATGCCTTCCGAAACGGGCGTAGTACAGGCGGTTTCGAGTTTCGGCCCGAAGGCGATCTTCGGCTGGCCGCCTTCCATCACAGGCTGGCCGGTGGAGCGGTCAATCATCGGGCGTCCGACCTCGACCAGGCATTGGCGGCACATACCGACCGGTTCCATCTTCGGGTGGTAGCAGAAGACCGGGATGTCGATGCCAATCGTTTTCGCGGCGTTCACGATCAGGGTCCCCTCCAGAACCGAGATGGAACGACCGTCAATCGTCAGAGAGACCATTTTAGCCATGCTTACCTCCAGCACTGGAGGGTGTGAAGTCGGCCGGGAAGCGCTCGATGGCGGTCGTCACCGCCATGGTGGAGAACTCGCCCAGCGGGCAAAGGCATTTGTTCTGCATCTGCTTGGCCACCTGGTGGAGCAGTTCCACGTTCTCCTTCGTCGCTTCGCCGCGTTCGATGCGTTCGATCAGGTGCAACATCCAGTAAGTACCTTCCCTGCACGGGGTGCACTTCCCGCAGGACTCGTGCTTGAAAAAATGGATAGTTTTGTTGATGACCCAGTCGAGGCTGACGCTGTCATTGATGACGATCACGGAGGCAGACCCGAGGTCCGCGCCGAGCGTACGCACCGAGGCGTAGTCCATCGGAGTGTCGAGGGCCTTGTCATCGGCCAAGATCATGGCAGATGAGGAGTTCGCGATAGGTGGTGCCGAAAGGCAGCTCGTAGTTGCCGGGTTTGTTGACATGCCCGGAGAGCGAGAAGATCTTGACCCCGGCGCTGTCAGCCGTGCCCAGAGAGCGGTACCACTCCGCGCCTTTTTCGACGATCAGGGGGACATTGGCGAGCGTCTCGACGTTGTTGACCACGGTCGGCTTGCCGTACAGGCCGTAGACCGCCTGGAAAGGCGGGAGGATGCGCGGCTGGCCGCGCTTGCCCTCGATTGACTCGAGCAGGGCGGTCTCTTCGCCGCAGATGTACGCGCCTGCCCCCAGGTGGGTATAGATACGCAGGGAGTAGTCACTGCCGAATAGCTTGTCGCCCAGGAAACCGGCCTTCTCCATGTCAGCGATCTTCTCGTCGAGGAGGGCCGCCACTGTCCAGAACTCGCCGCGCAGGTAGACGTAGGCCGCGTTGGCACCCACGGCATAGGCAGCGATGGCGACGCCTTCCAGGAACTGGAAGGGATTGCTCTCCATGATCTCGCGATCCTTGAAGGTTCCCGGCTCGGACTCGTCGGCGTTGGCCACCACGTAATGCGGCCAGATGTTGCCTGGGATGAAGCCCCACTTGACGCCGGTTGGGAAGCCCGCGCCGCCGCGGCCGCGCAGCCCGGAGGCTTTGACCGCGTCGGTCACTTCCTGCGGCTTCATACTGGTGACAGCCTTCTTGAAAGCCTCGAAGCCGCCGCTCTTCTTATATATGTCAATCTTGCCAATACCGGGAATGTCACGGTGACGGAGCAGGAGATGAGCCATTACTTCACCTCCTTGCCTGATTTGCGCAGGGCCGCGACCAGTTCCATCGTCCTGTCCACGGTCATATTCTCGTGGTAGGCGATCCCATCGGGACCCTGGACCTGGAACATGGGCGCCTTGTCGCACCCGGCCAGGCACATGACTGCCTCGACCGTCACCGTCCCGTCGGCGGTCGTCTCGCCGACCTTGACGCCCAGGTTGGCGCACAGTTCCTCCAGGAACTTGTCGGCGCCGCGCAGGGCGCAGGGCAGGTCGGTGCAGACTTGCATGCGGTATTTCCCGGCTTTTTCGTCGTGATAGAGCGTGTAAAAGCCGACGATCTCGGCCACCTCGGTGGGAGTGACGCCGATGATGGCAGCAATGTCTTCCATGGCGCCCCTGGTCACGTACCCTTCCTCCCGTTGCGAGAGGTAGAGCAGCGGCATGACCGCCGAGCGCTTCTGTTCTGGCGGGTACTTTGCCAGGATTTTCTTCACTTCCTGGGGATATTTTTCTACCAGACTCATCTGTCTACATCTCCCAGAACGATGTCAATCGAGCCGATGATGGCCACCAGGTCAGCAACGAACACGCCCTTGGTCATCAGCGGCATCGCCTGTAAATTATCGAATGAAGGGGTGCGCCAGTGGACGCGGTACGGTTTGGGGCCGCTGTCGCTTTCCAGGTAGACGCCCAGTTCGCCGCGCGGCGATTCGACTGCGCTGTAGATAAATCCTTTCGGCGCATCGAAACCATCGGTCCACAGTTTGAAGTGATGGATGAGCGCTTCCATGCTGACGCCGATCTCCGAGCGCGGCGGTGGGACGTACTTATGGTTGTTCGAGCGGACGGGACCCATCGGTATCTTGTCCAGCGCCTGCTGGACGATCTTGAGCGACTCGCGCATCTCCTGGACGCGCACCAAGTACCGCGCATACACGTCGCCTTCGGTGCGGAGCGGAACATCGAACTGGTACTGCTCGTAGCCTGAGTAGGGGCGCGTCTTGCGCAGGTCCCAGTTTACGCCACTGGCGCGCAGCCCGGGACCGGTCATACCGACATTCAGGGCGTCCTCGCCCGAGATCTTGCCAATGCCCAGAGTCCGGTCGAGGAAGAGCGGGTTCCGGGTCAGGAGCGCTTCGTACTGGTCCACCCGTTTGGGCATCATTTTCAAGAAGTCGCGGACAGCCTTCTCGAACTCGACCGGCACGTCGCGCCAGACGCCGCCCGGGCGGATGTAGGTTGTCATCATACGCTGGCCGGAGACCAGTTCCAGGATATCGAGGATGTCTTCGCGCTCGCGGAAGCAGTACAGGAAGGTGGACATGGCCGCCACGTCGAGCGCCGCTGTGCCCAGCCAGATGAGGTGCGAGGCAATGCGCTGCAATTCGCACAGGATGACGCGCAGGCTCTGGGCGCGGGCAGGCACATCCAGGTCCACCAACTTCTCGACCGCCATCGAATAGGCCAGGTTGTTGCCGACTGTGTTCAGATAGTCCAGGCGGTCGGTCATCACTTCAGCCTTCTGGTAGGTCTTGGCTTCCATATTCTTCTCGATGCCGGTGTGCAGGAAGCCGATGTCGGGGATGCAGTTGACCACGATCT
>JACQYE010000109.1 GCA_016208355.1 Chloroflexota bacterium
CTTACACGGTCACGCCATCCTTGTCAATTATTTATGCACCAACGCCTAATTCAATCCAAAGAAATACCGTCCATTTTTTGCTAAAGTTGCGGCACGAATTAGGAAGTTGGCGTTTGGAATTTTGTAAGCACGCGCTCGTAAAACTTTGATGGGGTCAATGTCAGGAGCCAGTTTTCTAAGTCTTTCAATAAACTCATCTGCTAATACTTCTGTTGGACTCTTAGGCTTGGTCATGGTCAGTTCTCATAAAAGAAGTAATTTAATACAATTGATTTACTTCAAATGTTTCATTCTGAGTCATTTCAATTCTCTCGAATGTAAAATTATATTTTTCTCTGTCCTTTTCTACAGAGCCATCTGAATAAACTATGAAAAACTCCGATAGCCGAGCCGCATCTTCAGCGGATTCGGCTTTTATTTTCACCAAATAGGAATGAGTTATTGAAACTTCATAAACAGGCATTTGTGGACTCCTTTAATCAGTTGCCCATTTGCTTGCTTCAGGAATTGTCAAAAGCTCTTCGATTTCTAACATTCTTATTTCCTCGTTGTATTTTCTACGTATTATACTCTCCCTCTTTACTCCTTCTTCAATCACCGCGCGTTCCGTCGCAGAATTAGTTGCCCGGTCACCTCAACGATTACCCTGCTCCTCGGCCCACCCCCACACTCCCGCCACCGCTTCCCCGCACTTGGGGCATTTCCCATCCTTTGTCACTTGCACACCACGAATGAAATACCCGGTCCGTTCCACGAGCGCGGCGCGGCACTTGGGGCAGAAGGTGTTCTCGTACTCGTCCACGCGGCCGGGCAGGTTCCCGGCATAGACGTAATGCAGGCCGGCCTCGCGGCCGATGTCGGCGGCGCGCAGCAGGGTCCTGGCCGGGGTGTTGGGCGTCTCCTGCATGTGGTAGTCCGAGTGGAAGGCGGTCACATGCCAGGGGACGTCGGGAGAGACCGAAAGCAGGAAGCGCGCCATCTCCCACAGTTCCTCGTTGCTGTCGTTGAAACCCGGCACGACCAGCGTCACCACTTCCAGCCACAATCCCATCTCCTTGACCCGTTTGATGGTGTCCAGCACGTTCTTTAGCACCCCGCCCAACTGGCGGTAATTTTTGTCCTGCATGCTCTTTAGGTCAATTTTCATCCCGGTCAAGTACGGGCGCAGGTACTCCAGCACTTCCGGCGTGGCGTTGCCGTTCGAGACGTAGACGCATTTGATGCCCGCTTTGGCTGCCAGTTTGAACACGGCCACAGCCCACGCGCTGGTGATGAGCGGCTCGTTATAGTACGAGGCGATCACGTCCGCGCCGGAGCGGCGGGCCACCTCGATGATCTGTTCCGGAGAAATCTGACGCACGAAATAAGCCGACTCGTCCGAGGCCGGATCGCGCAGGGCTTGCGAGGTCAGCCAGTTCTGGCAGTAGCCGCAGTGGAAGTCGCAGCCCAGCATCCCGAAGGTCAGCGCGATGGAACCGGGCAGGAAATGGTAGAACGGCTTCTTCTCCACCGGGTCGGCGTTCAGGCTGGAGACGTAGCCCCACGGCACGCGCAGTTCCTTCCCGTCATGGAAGCGCACCTGGCAGACGCCGCGCCGTCCCGTCCGCACCAGGCAGCGGTGTCCGCAAGCCGTGCAGCGCACGGAGCCGTCCGCCTGGGAAACGGCCAGTTCGGCGGGAGCACTTAACCGGTCCAGGAGCGAGGCGAGGGGGATCATGTACTAATAATACACCCAAAAAGCCTGTCATTGCGAGGAGCGCAGCGACGACAGCGAAGCGTGCCTGTGGCAAGCAATTTCCGCGCAGGCGAGGGGATTGCTTCGCTCCCTTTGGTCGCTCGCAATGACACGGGCAGGGGATATAATCACCCCAAGGAGCCTCTATGACTTTCAACACTTCGACCCTTCAACAAGTTCAGGGCGGCGCTTCGCTCAGTGCAAGCCTGCCCCAAATTCGCAACCAGTTCCCCTCGCTCGACCGCCCGGCGGTTTTTCTCGACAACCCCGGCGGGACGCAGATCGCCCGGCAGAGCCTTGACCGCATCAACCGCTACTTGCTGGAGTGCAACGCCAACCACGAAGGCGTTTTCGAGACCAGCCGCAAGTCGGACGAGGTTCTGAACGAAGCCCACGCGGCGATGGCTGACTTCCTGAACGCCGCCCGCCTCGAGGAGATCGTCTTCGGCAACAACATGACCACCCTGACCCTGCACCTGTCGCGCTCGCTGGCGCGCACCCTGGGCCGGGGCGACGAAATCCTCGTCACCCGCCTCGACCACGACGCCAACATCTCGCCCTGGCTGCTGATTGCCGAGGACCGGGGCTGCAAAGTCACGTGGATTGACTTCGACGTGGAGGACGGCACGCTGAAACTGGACGAGTTCGAGAAGGCCTTCGCCCGCAAGCCCAAACTGGCGGCCTTCGGCTACGCCTCGAACGCCCTCGGGACCGTCAACCCGGTGCGAAAAATCACCGAGATGGCGCACGCCGCCGGCGCGCTGGTCTACGTGGACGCGGTGCAGTACGCCCCGCACGGGCCGATTGACGTCCAGGCGCTGGGCGTGGACTTCCTGGTCTGCTCTTCGTACAAGTTCTTCGGTCCACACGCCGGGGCGCTCTACGGGCGCGCCGAACTGCTGGAAGAACTCAAAGCCTACAAAGTCCGCCCGGCGACGGATTCGATCCCCGGCAAGTGGGAGACCGGCACGCAGAACCACGAGGGTATTGCCGGGGTGCTGGGCGCGCTGGAATACTTCGAGTGGCTGGGGAAGACCTTTGGCGGCGAGCAGGAGCAAGGTCTGCGCGAACGCGGCTACACGGACCGGCGGCTGGAATTGAAGAAGGCCATGACCGTCCTGCGCGCCTACGAGTTCGAGGTCAGCCAGGTATTGCTCGATACGCTGGCGGGCATCCCCGGTCTGCGTTTATACGGCCTCTCCGACCCGCGTCGGTTGGACGAGCGCGTCCCGACCTTTTCGTTCACGCTGGCAGGGAAACACCCGCGCGCTGTCGCCGAGGCGTTGGCCAAAGAGAACCTCTACGTCTGGGACGGCAATTACTATGCCCTGGCAGTCACCGAGCGGCTGGGACTGGAGGGCAGCGGCGGGATGGTGCGCGTCGGCGCGGTGCATTACAACACGCTGGAGGAGGTGGAACGGCTGGGGGAGGCATTGAGAAAATCGGTTTAGTTCAGCGAGGTGTAAAAATGGAGATTTCGCCTGTCGAGTCGATCATTCGCTTTCTGGGTGGGCTTTTCGCTTTTTCCACCCTGGCGGTCGTTCTTTATGGTGTCTGGCGCGGGACTCGCCGCCAGGTGGGACGCACGGTCGGACTCACAGGCGGTTGGCTGCGCTCGGCGTGGTTCTATCTCGCCGCATCCGCGTTGTACTTCGGCCTCGCTTGGTGGGGCTGGAAGCCCCTGCCGTGGACGGTCTCGCCCTCCGCCCGCGTTTGGATGCTGGCGCTCGGCTCGCTGTTGTATTTCTCCGGCCTGGCCTTTGTGCTGTGGGGCAGGCTGGCGCTCGGAAAGAACTACTTCGTCTCGACCGGATTCGGCGCGCAACTGTTCAAGGAGCATCAATTGGTCACGAGCGGACCGTTCGCCATCGTGCGGCATCCCATGTATGTTGGCCTAATCCTCGCGGCGTTCGGCGGTCTCCTGATTTACATCACCTGGACGATGCTGGTCTTTGCCTGCCTCGCGCCACTTGTCCTTGTGCGTGCCTGGCGCGAGGAACAGGCCCTGGCGGCGGAGTTTGGCGAGCAGTGGCAGGAGTATTGCAAGCGCGTCCCGGCGTTCTTCCCACGCTTGCGAAAGTGAGACAAAGATGGCAACAACCGATCTGCAAGGCGTTTCCCGGACTTTGCTTATACCGCTGGCCTGCCGGGCGTCCGAATCCGCCCGCCCCGATGCCTTGCTGCACGACCCGCGCGCAGCAGAGTTATTGAGAGCCATTGCCGGCGGCAAGGATTCCCTGATGGGAATGGGCAAGATGGACCAGACCTTTACTATCCTGCGCGCTTGCCAATTCGACCGTACTGCCCGGGCTTTCCTCGACCGCTATCCGGCTGCGCTGGTGGTGGACATCGGCTGCGGGTTGGACACGCGCTTCGACCGCCTCGACGATGGGCGAATGACCTGGCTGGGGCTGGACCTGCCCGAAGTCGTTGAGTTGCGCCGCAGCCTGCTTCCCGATTCCGAGCGCTGTCAAACGTTGGCAAAATCCATGCTTGACCTTTCCTGGCTGGAGGCGGTCGCGCGGATCGGCCGGCCGGCCATTTTCCTGGCGGAAGGCGTCTTTGTCTATTTCAACGAGACACAGGTCAGGTCGGTGGTGACCGCACTGGCAGGGCGTTTCCCGGGCGGCGAATTGGTCTTCGATGCGCTCTCCACGCTCGTCCTCAAAATGCACAAACGCCACCCTGTGTTGAAGAAGACCGGGGCGCATGTGGACTGGAGCGTGGATGATCCGCTAGAATTGGAATCCTGGGGATTGCGCTTGCTTGACCGGTGGGGCTACTTCGATCAGTACGAACCCCGCCTGGGGTTGGCAAATTGGATGCGGTATACCCCGATAGTGGCTCGTTCGAATTTTGTCCTGCATTACCGGCTGGGGATTTGAGAGGCGATATGTCCAGTCCAACGAACTATTACACCGTCCGCAAGAGACGCTACCTGCGGGAATTCGACCTGGTTGCGAAGTCTGCCCGGGCTGTGCTGGACCGGTATTTTATCGGCGAAGATGTCAATGCGCTGGTCGCCGACGCGCGCCGGGAATTCGAGAGCCTGATCCCGCAACTTCCTTACATCGGCGGGAAGCAACCCTTCACCGAGTTTATCGTCTTCACCGGAATGTTGCTGGCGATGTACCGCGTCGCCAAAGCGCACGGCAAAACAGCCGAGCAGACCGGCGAACTGGTCTACGAAATCGGCAGGGCCTTCCTGAAATCCTCCCCGAGATTCCTCCTTGGTCTGTTCGCGCCAATGAACTTCTCGCGCCGCTACCTGAACATCCTGCGCCAAGGCGCGGCCGAATTGCACCAACGCCAACATCCCGAAGGTTACGTCTACGATTTCATCGAAGGCGACGGCAAGACCTTCGACTACGGTGTGGATTATCTCGAATGTGCTTCCTGCAAATTCCTCGCTAAACAGGGCGCGCCCGAATTGGCCCCCTACCTTTGCCCAGTGGACATCCTCTACAGCGAGGCCCTTGGCTGGGGCTTGATGCGCACGCAGACTCTGGCTGAAGGCGCTCCGAAATGCGACTTCCGCTTCAAGAAGGGCGGACCGACGAAAGTGGCGGTATCTCCAGCAATGCTACACGTGATCGAGCGAAGCGGGGAATCGTAGGAACTCAGGAAGTGGATAATCTTGTGGGCTAGCCGCTATTTTTCACCGGAGCGCACAGTCCCCTTCGGGGATGATAAGAGCACGGAGATTTATCCTGGTTTTTGCTCCGTGAACTCTGCGGTCTCTGCGGAGAAGTTCTTTTAGCCCATTAAAGTAGCCACTCCCGGAACTCAGGGTTATTTCTTGGTTTTCTGCTCGTCGTCGGACGAGTCGATTTCCTTGATTTCGCCGGTGACGATGAAGATTGTCCGTTCACAGATGTTGGTGACCCGGTCGGCGACGCGCTCCAGGTTGTGCGCCACCCACAGCAGCCAGTTGGCGCGCTCGATGGACTTGGCATCCGCCATCACGAAGGTCA
>JACQYE010000024.1 GCA_016208355.1 Chloroflexota bacterium
GTGTTTCGCAATACCAAAAAAGGTTTCTCGGACCTCGTTATGGTGATTGCATGTGGCTTGCACAACCTCCGTGTTCAAGAACGGATCGTACCTTTGAAAATCTAGCCAAATTCTTATTCCGAATAATGTCTAATAACTATTCTATCCAATCGAACGTTCTTTTAACAGCCTTCTTCCAACCCGCGTAGAGTTTATCTCGTTTGGCGGCATCCATTTGCGGTTTCCATTCCTTGTCCTTGCCCCAGTTCGCCCGCAGTTCATCGTAATCCTTCCAGAACCCAACCGCCAGACCGGCGGCGTAGGCCGCGCCGAGAGCGGTCGTCTCGGACACCTCCGGGCGGATGACGGGGACATCAAGAATATCGGCCTGGAATTGCATGAGCAGTTCGTTGAAAACCATCCCGCCGTCCACTTTGAGGGCGGTCAGTTTGACGCCGGAATCTTTCTCCATCGCGTCCAGCACTTCGCGCGTCTGGTAGGCGGTGGCTTCCAGGACGGCGCGGGCGAGGTGTCCCTTGTTGACGTAGCGGGTCATGCCGACGATCGCGCCGCGGGCGTCCGAACGCCAGTAAGGGGCGAACAAACCGGAAAATGCCGGAACGAAGTAGATCCCGCCAGCATCCTCCACGGACCGGGCCAGCGTTTCCACGTCGGACGATTTCTCGATCATCCCCAGGTTGTCGCGCAGCCACTGGACCAGCGCCCCGGTGATGGCAATCGAGCCTTCCAGGGCGTAGACGGCGGGCTGGTCGCCGATCTTGTAGCCGAGTGTGGTCAGTAGCCCATTCTTGGAGAGCACAGGTTTCTCACCGGTGTTGAGCAGCATGAAACAGCCTGTGCCGTAGGTGTTCTTGGCTTCGCCAGGGTTGAAACAGGTTTGCCCGAAGAGCGCGGCCTGCTGGTCGCCCAGGTCGCCCGCCACCGGGACGCCGCCCAGCGAGCCGCGCGCCGTCCCGTACACCTCGGAAGATGAGCAAATCTTTGGGAGCATAGCGCGGGGAATGCCGAGGATGTTGAGAATCTCCTCGTTCCAATCGAGCGTTTTCAGGTCCATCAGGAGCGTGCGGGAGGCGTTGCTTACGTCGGTGACATGCGCGCCGGTCAGGTTCCAGATGACCCAGGTATCCATGTTGCCGAAAAGCAAATCGCCTTTTTCGGCCTGGTCGCGCGCGCTGGGGACGTTGTCCAGAATCCATTTGATCTTCGGGCCGGAGAAGTAGGTGGCCAGCGGCAGGCCGGTTTTGACTTGGAAGCGGTTCTGACCGCCTTCCTTCGCCAGTTCGTTGCAAATCGTATCCGTGCGCGTATCCTGCCAGACGATGGCGTTGTGGACCGGCCGCCCGGTCTCGCGTTCCCAGACGACCGCGGTCTCGCGCTGGTTGGTGACACCGATGGCAGTAATGTCAGCCACGTCCGCGCCGGATTTTTCCAGCGCGCCGCGGATGACGCGCTGGGTGCGTTCCCAGATTTCGAGGGCGTCATGTTCCACCCAGCCCGGCTTCGGGTAGATCTGCTCGTGCTCTTTCTGGTCAACGGCGACGATGTTCCCGGCATGGTCAAAAAGGATACAACGAGTGCTGGTGGTGCCCTGGTCAATGGCGGCAACGTATTTTGGCACGGTATCTCCTTGGATCACGAATGAGACGAATTTACGAATGGGACGAATAAGGAGTTAATTGGCAATCCTAACGTACTCGACTCGCCGCGAACCGAAGTTGATCAAGATGCCAAGACGCAAATTGGTCGCTTTGAGATAAGAAACGAGCTGTTGCTTGAAAAGGTCATTCAGGCTGGTGACGGCTTTTAGCTCGATGATAATTTTCCCATCAACAACCAGGTCCAGCCGATAGGCTCCGATTTGTTGTTCCCTGTAAAAGATTGTGATACTTTTCTGGGTTTCAAATGGAATTCCTCGGACTTCTAATTCGGTGATCACTGCCCGATGATATATCTCCTCGCTGAAGCCAGGGCCGAGCCGATTATGGACCTCAAAGACTGCTTCCATGATTCGGTAGGAAAGATCCGTATACACCACATCCGGTCCGGCAAGTTTCCTCGCTCTATTCGTGCCGTTCGGCTTATTCGATATCATTCGTGATACTCCAATTTCTTGCCCCGGCTAAAAATGCCTTACCCGGCATGGACTTTTTTCCCGCCGGTTGGACTTCTTCCAGGACGAGAATCCCTTCGCCCGTAACCACAGCGGGGCGTCCCTGGACAGTGAGCCGGGTCCCGGCGCCGGGGCTTTTTTCACCGCTGACGGAGGCGCGCAGCACCTTGAGCGGCGCGCCGTTCCACTCGAAGCAGGCCCCCGGCCAGGGGTTCATCGCCCGGACGCGGCGTTCCAGCGCCGCGGCTGGCTGGGTGAAATCCAGCATGCCATCTCCTTTTTTGAGCATGGGAGCGTACGTTGCACCTTCCTCTGGCTGGGGCTGCGGGACAAGTTCGCCGCTGATGTAACGCGGCAGGGTTTCGAGCAGGAGTTCCGCGCCGAGGGGCGCCATTTTGGCGAACAGCGAACCACCAGTCTCGTTGGGGGAAATAGGAATGGAGCGCTGGCTGAGAATGGGGCCGGTATCCACACCCGGGTCCATTTTCATGATGGTGATGCCGGTTTCTTTATCCCCGGCCAGGATGGCGGCCTGGATGGGCGCCGCGCCGCGTCCTCTCGGCAGCAGCGAGCCATGGACGTTGATGCAACCGAAGCGCGGCAGGTCGAGCACCGCCGGGCGCAGGATCTGCCCGAAGGCGGCCACGACGATCAGGTCGGGAGCCCAGGCCTGGAGTTGGGCCATGGCTTCGGGCAAACGCAATTTTTCGGGTTGGATGACCGGGATGCCAAAGCGGAGAGCCGCCGATTTGACGGCGGGCGGTTTCAGGGTCCCGCCGCGCCCGGCCGGACGATCGGGCTGGGTCACCGCCCCAACAACAGAATAACGCGCGGCAAGCGCCTCCAATGTTGGGACGGCGAAGTCTGGCGATCCCATAAAGACAATGCGCGGGGATTGAGTCACGCGCCTATTCTACTTCGATTTGGAGAAAAGGTTAACTTGTCCTTTACGCAGGTAGTACTTTTGTGCATGTAAATTGGTTGATTTTTGTCCAGATTAGATGTAAAATAGCAGAAACTAAATCAGGAATATTCCTTCAGGAGGAACCAATGACCGAACAACCCATGACCCCCGATGTCACCCAGGACGACAAACTGTGGGCGTTGCTATCTTACATCTTTTCGCCCCTCGTTCCGCTGATCGTTCTGCTGATGGAGGAGAAGAAGAATCGCCCGTTCATCAAGTTCCATGCCGTTCAGGCGCTCATCCTTGGCTTGATCATGGACGTTATGTACCTGGTGCTGGGCTGGGTATTTGTCGGCCTGTGCCTGGGTCTGGCGCTCTACGTCTACATGATCGTTGTCGGTATCAAGGCCTACGGCGGTGAGACGATGACCGTACCGGTCGTCACCGACATGATCAAGAAGAATAACTGGGGTTAGTTCCCTGTTGAACTCCGGAAGCCCGCCGATGGCGGGCTTCTTTGGTTTAACCGTTGGAACGACCAATACAAGAATTGGTTATCTTGTGTTAAACTTGTCACAACCGTAAAACGAAAAGGAGAATGCCTATGCCTGCCAAGAAGAAGCCCGTCCCCCCTGTGGAAGAAGAAATAATCGTCCCTGCCACACCAATCGAACCAGTCAAACCTGTCGAACCTGTTGCCGCTGTCGTTCAACCTGTGCCGCCGGCCCCGGTTGCGCCCTATGTCCCGTCGCAGTCGCTCCCACAAACGGGCCAGAAGCCAGGCATGGTGCAGGCAATCGCCATCATGACCCTCATCAACGGCATCCTAAATATTATTTGGGGGTTGAGTCTGACGGGTACTGTTGCCATCGGTACAATGTTCATTGGCCTGCTCTGCGCGCCGGTGACGATTTTGCCGAGCGTCCTGGGGATTTTTGAAATCCTGTACGCAGTCAAACTGATGTCGAATCCGCCCCAACCGGTAAAACCCTCGCAGACGATTGCCATTCTGGAGATTTGCTGTATCCTGTTGGGCGATGTCCTGTCGCTCGTTGTAGGGATTCTGGCGCTCGTTTTCTATAACGACGCCAACGTCAAGGCTTATTTTGCCCGGATCAACGGCCAGGAATAGAGAAAACAAATCACCTTTGACCCCGCCCCGGCGGGGTCTTTTTATGCAACCTCCCCCGGCTTGTAGCGTAAAGTGAGTGTGTCATTATCCTGAAAGGAGAAAAATTATGCCCGCCAAGAAGAAAGCAGTATCCCCGGTTGAGCCTGCCGAGGCGATTGTGCCTCAGGCCGAACCAGCCGTCCCGCTCGCGCCAGTGGAACCCGTCCCGCAGACTCCGCCAATCCCGCCCCAGCAACTTGGCCCAGGCGACGAACGGACCTGGGGCCTGCTGGCCCATCTGAGCGTTTTGCTCAACCTCATCACCGGCTTTGCCGGTCCGATCGCAGCCCTGGTCATTTACCTGATTTACAAAGAACGCTCCCGTTTTGTGGCCTACCATGCGTTGCAGTCGGCCATCTTCCAGATGATCTGGTGGTTTGGCGGCGGCGTGCTGATTGGCATCATGTGGGCGATTGTCGGCGCTCTCTCGGCGATCCTCATCGGTGTGGTGCTGATCCCAGTTGCCCTCATCCTGACGTTCGTGCTCGCGCTCCTGCCGCTGGGAGCGCTCATCTACGGGATCGTCGGTGCGGTGCAGGTCAGCCAGGGGCAGGACTTCAAATACTGGCTGGTCGGTGACTGGATGCGCGGTACGCTGACGGGCGCATAGGAAGTACACAGAAACAGATCAAGAAAGCGATTGCCCGGAGTGGCAGTCGCTTTTTGGATTCTTGTTTACAATGAGTTTTTAACTTGACTCTCGTTCCTCTTGCTCTTACAATGAAACCGCATTACAAATCAAGTGACAGCAGGGAAGAGACTCCTTTCCACATCCGAACACAAAAAGCCAAAGGAGCACCGAAGGGGCAAACCCGGGGACGGCGAATCCGGGTGAAACTCTCAGGTAAAAAGGACCCTGCGCCAGTTTCCTCTGGAAAGTTCCCGTTTGGGAACACCGAAGGTGCAAGCCCCCTGAAACTGGAGGGCGAATCTCTCAGGTCAATTACAGAGGCGCACGAGGCTGAATCGTGCGCCTTTTTTTGTTCTAACCGCCAAGGCGCGGAGTTATTTATGGAGACGCCAAGAGAATTGCCTGGAAGAAAAGAGCCAAGCGTGGAACTTGACCAGTTAGCGCATACTGTAATTGGCGCTGCTATTGCAGTCCATCGCGCTCTTGGGCCTGGTTACATTGAGAGTGTTTACGAAGAAGCGATTTGTGTCGAAATGGATTTTCAATCAGTCCCCTATCAGCGACAATACAAGATTGCGGTTCAGTACAGAGGTCATTCTGTTGGAGAAGGCCGGTTGGATTTGCTCGTAGCAAAGATGTTGCCTGTGGAATTGAAGGCTGTCGAGATGCTTGCCCCCCATCCATCAAGCGCAGTTGTTATCCTATCTAAAAATGACGGGACTCCAACTCGGCTTGCTAATCAACTTCAATTAACCTGTATTGAAACAGGGTATCAAGCGTGTAATTCTCTCCACGTGAACCTGATGTTATTTTCTTGGCGTCATAAATCAAACCTTGGCGCTCTCTGCGCCTTGGCGGTTAACTCTAAAGGAGACTAAAACATGAATATTCCTGCCAATCTCAAGTACACCAAATCAGACGAGTGGTTTGACCCTGCCACCGGCAAGATGGGGCTGACTGACTACGCCCAGAGCCAGCTGTCCGATATTGTCTTTGTGGAAATTGTCGTCAGCGCGGGCGACAGCGTTGAGCCGGGCAAAGCAATTGCCTCGGTCGAGTCGGTCAAGGCGGCCGCCGAGACGTACGCGGCGGTCAGCGGCACGGTCAAGGCTGTAAATGAAGCCCTGTCGGGCAATCCCGAGACCCTCAATAACGATCCCTACGGGGCTGGTTGGATGGTCCAGGTGGAAGCGGGAAAAGCCGATGGTCTGCTGGAAGCCGCCGCGTACACCAAGTATTGCGAAGAACGCGCTCATTAGTCCAATCGTCGCAGAGTCTGGTTGGCTGATAGCAAAAAGCTATCGGACGATTTGACTGGAGACTTCTATGACCTATATCCCGATTTCCCCTTCGGAACGGGAGGCGATGCTTGGGACCGTCGGCGTAAAAAAGATTGACGACCTCTTCAAAGACGTTCCGGCCAAACACCGCTTCCCCGACCTGAAACTGCCGCCGGCCGCGACCGAGATGGAAGCCGCCGCCGAGCTCGGCGCGTTGGCCTCCGGCAACGAGACCGTCAGGGAACTGGTCTCCTTTCTCGGCGCGGGCGCGTACAACCACTACATCCCCTCGGTCGTTGACCATATCCTGCGGCGCGGCGAGTTCTACACCGCCTACACTCCCTACCAGCCGGAAGTCTCGCAGGGCACGCTCCAGGCCATCTTCGAATACCAGTCGCTCATCACCGCCCTCACCGGCATGGAGGTCTCGAACGCCTCGCACTACGACGGCGCGACCGCCGTGGCGGAAGCAGTCAACATGGCCTATGCCCAGTTCCGTGGCAAGCGCACGAAGGTCGTCATCTCGCCGGCCGTCCACCCGCAGTACCGCGCCGTCTTGCGGACGTACACGCAGGGGATGGGACTCGAACTGGCGGGCGATGATTCGAGCGCGGACCGCTCGGCTGAGCGCTCGCGGCGAAGCCTGGAAACGGGTCCGGCCTCGCTGCGCCCCCTGATAGACGCCAACACTGCCCTGGTCGTCGTCCAGTATCCCGATTTCTTCGGTCGCATCTACGATTACACCGGCTTGATTGCCGATGCCCATGCCCAGGGCGTGCTCGTCTGTGTGGCGGTCAACCCGATTGCACTGGCCCTGCTCAAGACCCCCGGCGAGATGGGCGCTGACATTGTCGTTGGCGAAGGCCAGCCGCTGGGAATCCCGCTTTCCTACGGCGGTCCTTACCTGGGTTTCTTTGCCACCCGCCATCAGTACGTCCACAAGATGGCCGGACGCCTTGTCGGCGAGACCATGGACAGCCGCGGCCAGCGCGCCTATGTGCTGACCCTCACCGCCCGTGAACAGCACATCAAGCGCGAGCGCGCCACATCCAATATTTGCACCAACCAGGGACTGATGGCGCTCGCCTCGGCGGTTTACCTGTCCGTGGTCGGCAAGACCGGCCTGCGGCAGGTGGCCGAGTTGTGCTACCACAAGGCGCATTACGCAGCGCAAAGGCTAAGCAAGATCAAGAGCTTCAAGTTGTGCTTTTCCGACCCATTCTTTCACGAGTTTTCGTTGTGTTGCCCCCGCCCGGTGGCCGAAATCAACGCCCACTTGCTCGAACATGGCATCCTCGGCGGTTACGACCTCGGCCAGGATTACCCGGCGCTCAAGGACCACATGCTGATTGCCGTCACCGAAATGAACACCAAAGACGATATTGATGCCCTGGTGGATGTCCTTTCGGAGGCGAGCCATGGCTAAAATCATTGAGCCAACCATTTTTGAACTCTCCTCCCCAGGACGCACCGGCGTCACGTTCCCGGACCCGGATGTGCCGACCACCAAACTGCCGCAGGATCTGCTCCGCAGCGACTTGCCGCTGCCCGAACTGGCCGAAGTGGACGTAATGCGCCACTACATGCACCTCTCCACCTTCAACTACAGTGTGGACGGCGGGTACTATCCGCTCGGCTCCTGCACGATGAAGTACAACCCGAAGATCAACGAAGACACCGCCCGCCTGCCCGGCTTTGCGTTCACGCACCCGCTCCAGCCCATCGAGACGGTGCAGGGCAACCTGGCGTTGATGTACACGCTCCAGGAATGGTTGAGGGAGATCGCCGGGTTTGCCGCGGTGACCCTCCAGCCCGCTGCCGGGGCGCACGGTGAACTGACCGGCGTGCTCATCATGCGCGCCTATCATAAATCGCGCGGCGACACAAAGCGCGTCAAGATGCTTGTCCCCGATTCCGCGCACGGAACGAACCCGGCCTCCTCGGGCGTGGCGGGTCTGGAAATCATGCAAATCCCATCCGACGCGCGCGGCAACGTAGACCTGGCGGCGCTCAAATCGGCCTGCGACGAGACCGTCGTCGGCCTGATGCTGACCAACCCCAACACGCTTGGCCTGTTCGACGAGCACGTGGAAGAAGTAATCAAGATTGTCCACGACTGCGGCGGGCTGGTCTACGGCGACGGCGCCAACCTGAACGCCTTGCTGGGCATCGTCCGTCCTGGCGACCTGGGCATTGACGTGATGCACTTCAACCTGCACAAGACTTTCTCCACCCCCCACGGCGGCGGCGGACCGGGTTCGGGTCCGGTGGGTGTTGCGGAAAAGTTGTCAGAGTTCCTCCCGTCGCCCATCGTCGGCATCGTCGAAGAAGGTGAGGACGACCAGCCTCCGCTCTTTGGCTATCTCTCCCCTCAGCAGACGATTGGCCGGGTCAAGGCCTTCAATGGCCACTTTGGCATGTTTGTCCGCGCCTTCACCTACATCGCCATGCACGGGCCGGATGGACTGCGCCAGATTGCCGAGCACGCGGTGCTCAACGCCAACTACCTGCTGGCCCGCCTGCACAAGACGTACCACGTGCCATATGACCGCATCTGCATGCATGAATTCGTGGCCGAAGGCAGGGTGGAAGGCTCCGATGTCCGCGCCCTGGACATCGCCAAGCGGCTGATGGACTACGACTTCCATCCGCCAACGAATTACTTCCCGCTCATCGTCCATGAAGCGCTGATGATGGAGCCGACCGAGACGGAGAACAAAGGCACCCTGGACGCCTTCGCCGATGCCCTGATTCAGATTGCGGACGAAGCGAAAGCGACCCCGGACCTGCTCCACGAAGCCCCGCACAAGACGCCCTTTGGCCGCATGGACGAGGTCAAGGCCGCCCGCGCGTTGGTTCTCTGTTGCTGGCTGCCGGAAGATTACGGGTAGGTCACGCATCCTGCGTGACGCTGCCGGGAATTTCCCGCCGCAAGCGGGCTCTACGAGAGGTTGTTATGTAGGGGCGGACACACAGATCCGCCCCTGAATATTTGTCATGTTCACCATCCGTATCGCCATCCTCTCCGACCTGCCGGGCATCGTCGCCACCTACAACCAGGCCATCGCCGCCCGCAACGCCACCGCCGACACCGTCCCCTTCACCGTCGAGCAGCGCCTGGACTGGTTTCACGCCCACACGCCGGAGGCCTATCCCATCTACGTGTATGAGCAGGATGGGCAGGTGCTGGGCTGGCTGTCGGTCAGCCCCTACCGCGGACGCCCGGCTTTGGTGCGCACGGCGGAGGTATCGTATTACGTGGACTATGCTCACCATGGGCGCGGCATTGGGTCCGCGTTGATGGCGCACGCGCTTGAGGATGTGTCCCGGCTGGGGAAAAAGGTATATCTCGCCATCCTGTTGGAATGGAATACAGGCAGTATCCGCTTGCTGGAGAAATTTGGCTTTGAGCAGTGGGGGTATTTGCCCGAAGTGGCCGAATTCGATGGGCGGCTGTGCGGGCAATTCTATTATGGGAAGAAATTTAGTTGATCACCTGGTATTCGTCCGTTTCACTCTTTTCTTCGGACCGCTTGACAGCCGTGCTATACTGAAAGCATCCAAGGAGATGGTCCCATGAGTGAAACTAAAACTGTTCCCCGATTGGTGAGTGTGATCCGCTGGACCGCCCGCCTCTGGAGTACATTGGTTTTTACAATGGCTGTTCTAGAGATTCTCTACCCGGACTCCTATGCCGCCGAACCCGTCCCCGCGGTTGACTGGTTCCTGCTCAGCCTGTGGGGAGTCGCCATCCTGGGCCTGGCGGCTGCCTGGCGCTGGGAAGCCATTGGCGCGACAGTTGCGATCGTCACCATGTTCCTGCGCGAGATCGCCTTTTTGCTCATTAAAGGCTTCTGGCATCCGGCCTTTTTGCTGGTCTGGGTGCTGATTATCCCGCCGGCAGTCTTATTCCTTGTGGCTTGGATGCTCTCGCGGCGAAAACAAGGCGCATAAAATCGTAATCGTTCTAGATGATTGCTGGGATAATGGTTCGATAACTTTGCTTTCTTGACCGCCAAATGAAAAATGTGCGGGCGCTCGGTAAAGCGCCAGCACATTTTTTTGATGCCTGAATCAGGCAGAAGGCACTTGCTGATGAAGGTTTCTTGCCTTTCAGCGAGAGGCCCTCTTCCTGGAACCATAACGCCGGTCCAGTTCGGACTGGAAGACCAGGCCCACCACGAATAAGAGCACCGCGGCGATTGTTTCCACCAGGCCCGTCAGCCCTAACCCTTCGACGATCAGGATGGACCCTGCCAGCGAGGACAGGATAATCAGCGCCCACTCAAAGATGGCGAACATCAGGATGATGCCGACCACGCCGCCGATGAGGATGAGCAGCCAATCCCAGCCTTGGACCCGCGTTCCCAGGTAGGATACCAAACGGGAGGCGATAAAAGCCCCGGCGAAGAAGCCGGCCGCGCCGATGACCAGCTTCTGGAAGTAATATGCCAGCAGCGCGCCGACCAGGCCAATGGCCACGGCAATCAGCAAAGCCACCCATTCCGGTTTGATATCGAGGTATCTGGATTCCAATTCGAAGCCGGCGTAGAAACCCGACGCTGCGACGAAGAACCAGAAGATCTTGCGCCCGAGGGTGAGTAAGAGCGCGCCGCCAATGATATTGACAACAGGCATTGGATTGTTCTCGATTCTAAAAAGAGACTATTTCAACGTCCGAACAGAATCAAAGCGCCTGCGGCAATCGCCAGGATTGCCATGATTGTCCCCAGGCCTGAAAAACTGAAATTGAGTAGTTGAATCAACCCGGTAACAATCAGCCAAATGCCGAGTAAAACAAGGCCGAGTCCCTTTTTTAGTTTCATGTCTGCTCCTTATTATATATGAGTATATTTGTCCGATTATTTATTTTACCCATTTGGCTTCTTGATGATGTTAGAGGGAGATTAGAAATTTTGACCTCTTACAAACCACCTGCGCCGGGTGGCCGCCTAAGAGAGTGTTTAGTAAGTCAAAAGAAACCACAGATAAACGCAGATGAACACTGATTTTTAGATAAAATCCTGTTGGAAATGTCCAAATCCCTTTTATCTGTGTTCATCTGTGGTAAAAAAACAAATTTCAAAACACTCTCTTAGAACCCCTAACAATACCTCGCTTTAGGCGGCGTCCTCGCCGCCGAGGCTTGCCCTGAACTGTCACCCTGAGATTGTCGAAGGGCTGTCGAAAGGACGGCGGTTGGAGCAGGTTTTGTTTGGTGCGCTTCGTGATGAATGGCGATTTTGTGGAAGTGGCTACTTTAGTGGGCTAAAGCTTTACCACAGAGAACACTGAGTTCACAGAGCAAAAAACAGGATAAATCTCAGTGCTCTTATCATCCCCGAAGGGGACCGTGCGCTCTGTGGTGAACAATGGTGGCTGGCCCACAAGATTATCCACTCCCGATTTTGTACGTGTGCTCTATTGCTAAAGTGATTGTGATAAACTTGGCCTCTGCAACCAATCCCTTCAGGAGAATCCATCACCCATGTGCGGCATCTTCGGCATTGTCACCAAAGCAAAGATGTCGGCCGCGTGGATGAAGTGGCTGCCAAGTACAACTTCGCCGAAATGACCGGCTCGCGCGGCATCACCCAACTACGCTGGGCGACCTTCGGCGAGCCCTCCCAGGTCAACTCCCAGCCGCACCTGGATTCGGATGGCGACCTGGTCGGGGCGCACAACGGCAACGTGGTCAACAACGTCGAACTTCGCCAGCAGTTCATGGCCGAGGGCCTCACCGTCCGCTCGATGAACGACGGGGAGTCCTGCGTGCACGCCGTCGAGCGCTACGTGGACAAGGGCTACGACTTCATTGACGCCATCCGCCTGGCCTACGGCGACCTGGAGGGCGACTACGCCTTCGTCATCGGGCGCGTGGACGACGACAGACTCTATGCCTTCAAAAAAGGCTCCGGCCTGGTGGTCGGCCTGGGCGAGGGGTTCACCTGCGTCTCGTCGGACCTTCCCTCGATTTTGCCACTGACCCGGAACATCGTCCGCATGAACGATGGGGAGATCGTGACCTTCTGGGCCGACCATGTCGAATTGCGCTCAGTCAAAGACGGCTCGGTGCTGGACCGGGAACCGGAGACCGTTACCGAGACGATGGACGCCGTCCAGAAGGGCGGGTATCCCCACTTCATGCTCAAGGAGATCCACGAGCAGAGCCAGGTGGCGCGCGAACTGCTCCACATGCTGGATGGCATGTCCGAGGCGTCGCCCCGAGCGGACAGTCGAGGGGTCCAGACCGTGCTCGAAAAGATGCGGACGGCGCGCCAGTTGTATTTCATCGGCTGCGGGACGAGTTATCACGCCTGCCTGGCGGGCGCGGTCTACTTTGCCCAGATCGCCGGGCGGTCGGTCATCCCGGTGCTGGCCCCGCAGTTCGTCCCGCAGTATGCCCCGGCGGTCAATCACGAGGACGTGGGACTCTTCGTCAGCCAGTCCGGCGAGACCAAGGACGTGCTCAACGCCCTGCAGATCGCCGAGGAGAGGGGCATGACCTGCTTCGGGCTGGCGAACGTGATCGGCTCCACGCTGACCAAGGCCACGGCCTGCACCCTGCCGCTGTGCTGTGGGTACGAGATCTCGGTCCCGGCCACGAAGACGTTCACCAACCAGGTAGTGACCTTCCTGTACCTGGCCTATCGCCTGGCCGGGCGCGACACCAAAGAACTGGCGGTTATCCCGGATTTGATGGACAAGACGCTGGAGATGGTCGCCCCGCAGGTGGAGGCCATCACGCCGTCGGTCAACGAGTGGGACGACCTGTACTGCCTGGGTTACGGCGCGACATACGCGATGGCGCTGGAAGGGGCGCTGAAACTCAAGGAGATCACCTATGCCCACTGCGAAGGCATGCTCTCGACCGAGTTCAAGCATGGACCGCTCTCAGCGGTGACGAAGGGCTTCCCAATCCTGTTCGCCGCCGGGCCGACGGACGTGGGACTCATCGTCAGCGGTATCAACGAAGTGACCTGCCGCGGGGCGCGCGCCATCGCCATCGGCGAGGAAGACGCCCGCCTGCGCGCCAACGCCACGGACCTGATCGTCCTGCCCAAGTCCACACCGGAGATCGCTTCCCTGCTAGGGGTGCTACCGCTGCAGTTGCTCTCGTACCACATGAGCGTGCTGCGCGGCTTCGACCCCGATTTCCCGAGGAATTTGTCCAAGACGTTGACGGTGGACTAGTTTAGGTTTTTGTGTTGACAGGGTTTGATAAAGATTTCGGAGGGCGATATGGCGAGTAACGAGCCGAACATGAGTGTAACCCCAAAAAGGGGGAGAACTTTTTTTGCAGGTTATATCTATCCTGTGTTACCCCTTTGCGGATTGATGATCTTTTCGGGCGTATTTCTTGTCCATACACTGCGCCAGGGGGTCGCGCTTTCACGGGAAGAGAAACTAACTTACTTGTGTTTGCTCTTGCTTGCGGGCTTTTTTATTTTGGCAGGAATTTGGGCTAGAACGCAGAGTGGAATCTGTTATATTGCGAAGTTGATGGGAGTATCGGAATGTCTGATTTCTGACACGAGACAGCATAAGCGTTTTCTCTTTTTGGAGTGCTTGACTGTATTTTGGACTTTTACCGCGATTTTCTTATTTTCTCTGGATTCGAAACTTGCTGTCTATAACCTGGATGCAGCTAGATATTTTAACGATACCCCCGGTTATGTAAGAACAGGATCATACTCGCTTCTGGATAGCGATTTTTGGGTGGGGGAACGGCCGTTTACCATCCCCCTTTTTTATAAAGCTGTCGGATATACTCTGCAAAATTTCTCCGACCAGGGCGAAATGGAGCGCGTTGGGAGAATCCAATTGAGCATCTCGATCCTGTCGTGGACATTGTTTGCTCTATCTGTCAGCCTCCTGTTGAAGAAATGGATGCTGAAGTTCTTGTCTTTCGCAGTCATTACGATGATAGGGGCAAGCCTGTATATCACATTTTGGGATCGTTTGATGCTCTCGGATTCGCTTTCCACTTCCCTGTTCGTTTTAATTTTGGCCTTCCTGGTTTTCGCCGCCATACTTTGGAGGAAAAAAACTGCTTTGGCAATCTGGTTGCAGTTCGGACTCACCTTTTGTATCATCGTGGTTGCTACGTTCTACAGCTTCACTCGCGATCCGAACGCGTATTTCCTGTTATCCCTCGGCGGGCTGATGGGTTTGGGCCTGTTGTTTCGTTCTGTACGCAGGCATAGGTTGCTTGCTGGTTACATGACTATCATGTTGTCTTTTTGGGCCGTATCTGGTATTCAGAGCGCGATTGCAAATAATACTGCGAGATATGTCGCGCCTCTCTTAAACGTATTGGTGTATCGTTTTTTTCCGGACGAGGAAAAACTGGCCTATTTATTGGAGAACGAAATGCCATACGACCAGCGTTTTTCCATCTACAATCAGTTCGATCTCCGGCAAATGCACGACCACCTGTCACTCGATGACCCCTCCGGGCAACTGACTTCCTGGATAACGTTCCATGGGAAAGGGACACTTTTTGCGTACATAGTTTCCCACCCGGGTTACGCTTTCATCACCCCCCTGGCTGACCTGCAAGCTTTGACAAATGGCGATGTAAGTGCATATCGAAAAATTCTTGCTCCGACCCCAATAAGGCTCTCACTTTTATCTGATGTTTTTTATCCAAGGTTTGAAGTTATGCCAATCTTATTCGTAATTCTTTTTGGGATATCGATATCCTTGGCTTTTCGGAACCGGTCGCTAAACCTAATGATGATTATGATCCTGATCCTTTTTATTACGTCTATCCCCTTTCTTTTGCTTGTATGGCATACAGATTGGAATGACATTGCGCGCCATTCGTTACAGGCTGCCCTTCAGTTGCGTTTGGCATCCTGGCTTTGTATATTATTCCTAACGGAACGCGCTTGGATGTTTATGGACAAATTGTGGATTAATCTTGGTGCTAGAGGTGTAACAACAGACATAGTTCAGGTCTGATTTGTTTTGAGGACGATCTGCGATGGAGCATTTGCAAGAAATTTGTTCGTCGCCGGGCCGACGGACGTGGGACTCATCGTCAGCGGTATCAACGAAGTGACCTGCCGCGGGGCGCGCGCCATCGCCATCGGCGAGGAAGACGCCCGCCTGCGCGCCAATGCCAGCGACCTGATCGTCCTGCCCAAGTCCACACCGGAGATCGCTTCTCTGCTGGCGGTGCTGCCCCTGCAGTTGCTCTCGTACTACATGAGCGTACTGCGCGGCTTCGACCCGGATTTCCCGAGGAATTTGTCCAAGACGCTGACGGTGGATTAACAGTTCGATCTTTGTACTGCCATCCTCCCGCAGGCTCTAAGCCTGCGGGAGGATCACCCCATGAGCGTGATGCGCGGCTATGACCCCGATTTCCCGAGAAATCTGTCCAAGACACTAACGGTGGACTAAATCATCACCGATTCCATTACAAAGAGGAGAACAACAATGTCAACATCGCAACCTGTTACCTGTCCCAACTGCGGCCAAAACGACCAGACCAGCCTTGCCTCCAAAACGGGGATTTCCGTGCCCCCACAACCTTCTGCCACAGCCCCAACCTTCCTGAAAGCCATCCGGTGGATCTTTGGGATTGCCTATGGCCTGGCGGTTGTCATGCTGCTGGTGGTCGTAGGAGGCGGTTTCCTGTTGGGTGGATTCACTGCGCTTTTTGGCGCCCAGTATGATCCTTATGGCACGGCGGCCGCGATCTTCGGCGTGGCGCTCGTCCCGTTGCTTTGCAGCGGTTTCCTGCTGTTGTTCGGGCTGGTGCTGATGGGCGGATTTATGCTTGGGCTCCCCTGGTTGATCTATCGTGGCGTCAACCAGAACTACCAGCAGCGATATGCCCAATGGCAGCGCGCCATGTCGAAGTATCAAAAGTTGTATCATTGTTCCCGCTGCGCCGGTGTGTTTTTGGAAGGCCAGAACCGGATCGTGCCAATCGAGCAGATGCAGGCATTCCTGCACGAGTTCCAGACCCAGCCGCCTGCGACTCCGTATGGAGTTTAACGTGTTTCGTCACGTCGCAGACGTGACCTACAAGGCATGCGCGTGATGCGCGGTTTCGACCCGGATTTTCCGAGGAATTTGTCCAAGACGCTGACGGCGGATTGAGGGAAGGGATTTTGGAATTGGCAATCGAGTTCGAGAAGGCGTGACCCCTCCCCGGCCCTCCTCAAATTTGCAGAATTTGGGGAGGGCCGGGGAGGGGTGGGGCGGGCTGAGGGAAAAACTTCTCGATGTTTTTCCCAAAATTTCTAGATGTTTCCCAAAAAACATCTAGAAGTTATTGTTTCCTCTCTTGGAAAGATAAGAGTCAAAGCCCACTTCCCTAAAGGGTGCTTCGCGAAAGCGGGCTAGCCGCCTAAAGGCGGCTAGGGCTTTTAGCCCGGGGATTTACCCCCGGGCGTTGATGGTGATGAAAATCCCCCCGGCGTTGACGGGCAAAACGAATCTGCAAATCGCGCACGATCATTCCGCGGCCACAAACTCTGCCAGCACATTCCCGTCTGCGTCGAACAGGGTCAACCGGTCACCTTCCAGTTGGTAGGAGGCCGTGGAGGCCAGCGCGGACAGGTAGGCTTGTTCCTGCTGCATGATCTCCTCCGGGAAGCAGGCCATCAGGGTGGACATGAGCGCCTCGAAGGTCAGCTTGTCGCCGCGCTGGGTGTAGTCGCCGCCGAAACTGTTGCAGGAGGCGTTTCCGGAGGCCTGTCCATTTTCGAAGCGAATCGTAGGCGGGGAGCCGTCCAGCACGGGCTGTCCATTGAGGTGGGTGAGGACCCAGGCGGTGCCGTTGAGGTCAAGCGGCTGGTTCCCGGTCCCGATGCAGGCGGCCAGGACCAGCGCCACAGTCACCAGTAAGAGTGCAAAGAGTTGTTTTATCATCATTTCTTCTCCTGTTTGAATTTACGAGGTACTAACGCAGGAACCGGGGTAAATGTTCCCTTAAAAATTGGCGCTGAAGTCCTACATGGTTCAGATTGTCTGTTACGCCGAGGGATTAATCCCCCGGCAGGTTGTTTGTCTGGCGGGAGTGGCTACTTTAGTGGGCTAATGCTTTACCACAGAGAACACTGAGTTCACAGAGCAAAGAAAAACAGGGTAAATCTCAGTGCTCCCTGTGCGCTCTGTGGTGAACAACGGCTGTTGGCCCACAAGATTTCCACTCCCTAGTCCCCGGCCGACTCGCAAATCATCAAAACGGCATATAATTGGGGAAATTTGCCCGATTCCAGTCACATTTGCCAATGAAGAGAACAAGAAAGCGCCACACGTTGGTTGACAGGCTGAAAGCATTGCTGGTTCACCGGCATCTGCCGCTTTTTGCCGCGGCGCTGGGAATGCTCCTCGGTCTCCCCACGCTCTGGACAGGCTGGGGACCCTCCGACGACGTGCTCCAGAGAAGCGTCATCCTGTCCTCGTCCCTTTCCGAGGTCCTGACCAGGCTGTACGTTTTTCTCGACCCGTCCATCAATCACCTGGGGATGGATACGGGGCTTTTCCCCTGGTGGACGTATGAGCCGGCGCGCATCATCTTTTTCAGGCCGATTGCGGCGTTCTCGCTCTGGCTCGACTATCAACTCTGGCCCGACTCGAACCTGCTGATGCACCTCCACAGCGTGATCCTGTACGGTGTGCTGTGCCTGGTTGCGGCGGGTCTTTTCCGGCGGCTGATGGGCGTCACCCCGCAGGCCGGGCTGGCCGCGATCCTCTTCGCCTTGAGTACGGCGCACATCGGCTGCGTCGTTTCCCTTGCCGCCCGTAATCTCATCCTGACCACCATCTTCGGCCTGTTGGCGCTCGGTTTCCATGACCGCTGGCGCAGGGACGGCTGGCGTCCGGGGAAGTTCCTGGCGCCGGTCTGCCTGGCGCTGAGTCTGTTATCCGCTGAGACGGGCGTGGCGACCTGCGCGTATTTGCTGGCTTACGTCCTCTTCTTCGATGACCGGCCATGGCGCGTCCGACTCCTATCCTTCCTCCCAACTGTGATAGTTGTTACTGTCTGGCTGTTGTTGTATCAAGTCGGCGGCTACGGGGCGGTAGGCTCCGGCTTTTATCTCAGCCCCTGGCACGATACACTCCGTTTTGGAGTGGCCATCCTGGAACGCGCCCCCTTCCTCCTCATGGGCCAGTGGATCCTGCCCGACCCGGTCGTGTATACGGTCCTCTCGAACGGGGCCAGGATTCTCCTCTGGATTCTTTCCGTCATCGTCTTGATTTTTATCGGCGTCCTATTGAAACCTTTAATCAAGAATGACCGGGCGGCACGTTTCTGGACCCTGGGGATGCTCCTGGCTGTTGTCCCGGTCTGCGCTGTCAGTCCCGCTAGCGGCCGCCATCTGACCTTTATCAGCCTGGGAGCGTTTGGGCTGATGGGGCAATTCATCGCTGGCCGGGTGTTTTCATTCGACTGGGCGCCCTCCCGCAAATCCTGGCAAACAGCCGCCCTGGTGATGAGCAGTATCTTCCTGGGGCTCCACCTGCTGGTTTATCCCGTATTGGGTTCGTTTGTCCGCCTGGCAGTGGATTCTTACGCCATCGCCGTCACGGACATCGGGCAGGACCCCCGGATGGAATCGCAGGATTACATCATTGTCAACGCGCCCAGCCCGAGCCTGTTTCTTTATCTTCCATCATATCGGGAGTTCACCGGCCAGCCGCTCCCCGCACATTTACGCATCCTGTCCCCGGGCTTTTCCCCCGTGTTTTTGACGACTGTGGATGACCATACCGTCATCATCCAGCCCGAAACCGGTTTTCTCTTGACCTCCGTCTCCCCCGAATCCCTGACCCTGGACGGTAAAGCGTTCTTCCCACTCTTCCATTCGTCCTATAGTTTGCAATACGGCGATGGCCTGTTCAGGGGCGCTTCGTATCCGATGGAGTTGGGTCAGCAGGTTGACCTGACGGGCGTTTCCATCGGAATCGTTTCTTTGACCGAGGATGATCGCCCACTGGCAGCCCGCGTGACCTTCGACCTGCCCCTCGACGATGAATCGTTGGTCTGGCTGATGTGGGATTGGGAGAACGCTCGATATGCCCCGCTCCTGCTCCCCGAAATTGGCGAAACCATCATAATTCCGGGTCCCTATTGACGATGGAAGTGTGCGCAGACATTCCCCAAACAAACAGAAACGCGTCCAGTGATGGGCGCGTTTTCGTAATGATTCTTGATCTCCAAAGCGAGATTACATTTCCTGTTTCCCGGCTGCGGAGGCAGGGGGATTCACTGCCAGCGCCTGTTCGCTTTCCCACAGCCCGTGGATGTTGCACAGCGCCAGGGCATGGAAGGTGCCGGGGCGGGTCACTTTCAGCGTGACGACCGCCTGCGGGTCGGTGTGGACCGGTCCCAGGTTCGGCCCCGCCGCGGCCTCGCCATGGGCGGTGAAGGCAAAGTGTCCCACCTGGTGGGGGAACTTCTCGCCTTCCGGGTGGAAGTACAGGTCAATCCAGTCAATGTGGTGATCGGTGGTGTTCGGGTGCGGGATCTCCTTCCCGATGCTGACCTTCACCTGGAACGGCTGCCCCGCCAGCACCTGCGCCGGGACTTCGATCACCGGCATGTGCTTTTCCTTTTTCCAGTCGTCTTTTTGGATGAACATAGCGCCTCCTTTTTTGATTGGTTGGGTCCTGCTCTCATTATACAGCCAGAGTCCGGCCTCGGAAAAGCAGAACGGATGTTATTGTCTAATTAAGACATTCTTCTATATCTATTACGTCTTGAATGGGCTACAATCATTCTGCAAGTTGTCCAATCCCCGAGCAAGAAAGGTGTCCCATGGCTGAAGTTGCTGTTGTTCCAGGCCAGCCGCAGAGCGCGGCTCCCCCTGTCCGAAAAGGGCCGCGCGGCGAGGTGGTGATCTACGCCACCTGGTGCAAAGGCTGTCATATCTGTGTGGAGTTCTGTCCGCCCAAAGTACTGGAGATGGGTCCCAGTGACAACCATCCCAAAGTTGTTCATCCGGAGAAGTGCACCGCCTGTCATTTCTGTGACACCCACTGCCCCGACCTGGCAATCGTGGTCAGGAAATTGGAGTAGGAGGTCAATGTGGCTGTCAAATTGATGCAAGGCAACGAAGCGATTGCCCTGGGGGCGGTTGCAGCCGGGTGCCGCTTCTACGCCGGTTACCCGATCACTCCGTCCACCGAGGTGGCGGAAGTCCTCTCCCGTGAACTGCCCAAAGTGGGCGGTAAATTCATCCAGATGGAAGACGAGATCGCCAGCATGGCGGCCATCATCGGCGCCTCCGTGGGCGGACTCAAATCCATGACCGCCACCAGCGGCCCCGGCTTCTCGCTCATGCAGGAGAACATCGGCTACGCGGCCATGACGGAGATCCCGTGCGTGGTGGTGGATGTTCAGCGTCTCGGACCCTCCACCGGGCAGCCCACCGCGGCCTCCCAGGGCGACGTGATGCAGGCGCGCTGGGGCACGCACGGCGACCATCCCATCATTGCCCTCAGCCCAATTTCCGTCCGCCAGTCATTTGACCTGACCATCAAGGCCTTCGACCTCTCCGAGAAATTCCGCACCCCGGTCATCCTTCTGACGGACGAGATCATCGGCCACATGCGCGAGCCTGTGGAACTGCCCGATTTCAAGACCATCCGGTCGGAAGAGTACCGCGTCACCGCGCCGGGGCAGGAGTACATCCCCTTCCGCAACGAATCTGGCGATGTGCCCCCTTTGGCGAACTTCGGCGTCGGCTACCGCTACCACATTACCGGCTTGTACCACGATCAGGTCGGCTTCCCCACTCAGCGCCTTGATGAGATTGACCCCTGGCTGGAGCGCGTCAATACGAAACTGGATAAGCACCTGGACGAGATTGCCTTGGTCGAGGAAGACTACCAGGATGGCGCAAAGGTGGCTTTGCTCTCTTACGGTTGCTCGGCGCGCACGGCGCGCCATGCCCTGAAACTGGCGCGGGCGCAGGGGAAGAAGGTGGACATGTTGACCCTCTTCACGATCTGGCCTTTCCCTGAAAGACAAGTCGAAGCCCTGGGCGAACGCGTGGACCGCATCATCGTCCCGGAAATGAACCTCGGCCAACTGGCGTACGAGGTGGAACGCATGGCCGGGCGGAAAAAAGTCAGACGCGTCGTCCGCGCCAACGGTGAAATGGTCACGCCGCAGATGGTGCTGGAAGCGATGGAGGGCTAAGCCATGAGCGAACATATTTTGGAAGCCCACACCTTGGAGGAACACGAAGCGCTCATCCCACAGGCAAACTGGTTCGAGCGCAGTGAAACTCTCCAGAAATTACGCAAGAACAAGAAATTTCCCACCATCTGGTGTTCGGGATGTGGAATTGGCGTGGTCATGGGGGCGCTCATCCGCGCCATAGACCACCTTGGCCTGAAAAATGACGACGTGGCGCTGGTGGCCGGCATCGGCTGCACGGCGCGCATGCCCGTCTACATGGATTTCAACACCCTGCACACCACTCACGGGCGCGCCCTGGCCTTTGCCACCGGCCTCAAGATCGCCCGCCCCGATATGAAAGTCATCGCCATCATGGGCGACGGCGATGCGCTGGCCATCGGCGGCAACCACTTCATTCACGCTGCCCGCCGCAACCTGGGGATCACGGCCCTGGTGGTCAATAACGCCATCTACGGCATGACCGGCGGCCAGTACAGCCCGACCACCCCGGTCGGAGGCAAAGCGACCACTGCGCCCTACGGCAATGTCGAACCGCCTTTCCCCGTCTGTGAACTGGCAATTGCCGCCGGTGCTACCTACGTGGCCCGCTCCACCGTCTACCACGCCCTCGAACTGGACAAGTTCCTGGCCGAGGCCATTGCCAAGGATGGGTTCAGCCTGGTCGAGGCAGTCTCGTATTGCCATACCACCTATGGCCGCTTGAACAAACTGGGTACCGCCGCCGACATGATGCGCGCCCTGAAAGACAACACGATTGCCAAGCCTACCTTCGATAAACTGTCCGCGGAGGAACAAGCCGCCAACACCAAGATCGTACGCGGCAACTTTGTCAATATTGAACGGCCGCAGTACACAAATGTCTATTCCAACCTGATCACGCGCGTCCAGGGAGGTGAAAAATGACCGCGAAATTGTCTCCCCGGACCGAGATCCGGCTGGCCGGTGAGGGCGGGCAGGGCATGATCCTGGCTGGCATCATCCTGGCCGAAGCGGCTGCCATTTACGACGGAAAGAACGCTGTCCAGACGCAGAGTTACGGACCGGAAGCGCGCGGCGGGGCAAGCAAGGCAGAGGTGGTGATTGCCTCCGGCGAGATTGACCATCCCGAAGTGCTGAACGCGGACGTGGTGGTGGCCTTGAGCCAGGAGGCGTTCAAGAAGTTTGCCTCCAGCGTCAAGCCCGGCGGATTGCTCATTGTGGATGAAGAGAAAGTGGATTCGACCAGCGCACCGCAGGCGATCCGCATCCCGGTTACGAAAATGGCATTCGAGACGACTGGCACCGTGGCCCTGGGCGTGCTGGTGGGGCTGACAGGTGTCGTTTCGAGGGAAGCGATAGAAAAGGCCGTCACTGCCCGCGCCCCACGCGGAACGGAGGAGATGAACCACAAGGCGCTCGATGCCGGGTTCACCGCCGCGGAAAAAGCAAGGAAGTAGAAGTCTACAATGCAAGAGGCCCGGCGACCCATTCGCCGGGCCTCTTTGGAAAGAGAGGTGGCAGCGAAGGACGAAGATTTTTCATGCCAATTTGAGTTGTTCGATACGGAGAAGGAGAATCAATGCTTCGCCACTTTATTGACACGCAGGACTTCAGCAAGCAGGAATTGCTCGACATCATCGAACTGACGCGGGCGATCAAAGCCGCCGACAAGCAGGGCTGCACTCCAAAGCTGCTCGAAGGCGCTTCGCTGGCCATGATCTTCGAGGAGCCATCCACCCGGACGCGCGTCTCGTTCGAGGTGGCCATGACCGAACTGGGCGGTCACGCCCTGTACCTGAAACCGGGTGAGATCCACCTCGGTGTGCGCGAGTCAATGTATGACACGGCCAAAGTCCTTTCGCGCATGTGCGACGCCATCTTTGCCCGCACGCTCAAACATGCCACTGTCACCGAACTCGCAAAGCACGCCGAAGTGCCGGTGCTCAACGGTCTCACTGATTACAACCACCCCACCCAGGTGGTCTGTGATGTGACCACTATGATGGAGCACATGCCCGCCGGGAAGAAACTCGAAGACCTGAATGTCACCTTCATCGGCGACGCCACCAACGTCCTTTCGTCTCTGATGCTCATCTGCACCAAAATGGGCATGAACTTCACCCACGCTGCCCCGAAGAAGTACCAGGCTCCGGCGGAATGGCAGGCCTGGGCGCAGGAAAACTGCCGGGAATCGGGCGGCCGGCTCACGGTCACGGAAGACCCGGTGGCAGCCGTCCGCAAGGCCGATTTTATCTATACCGATCTGTGGTGGTGGGTCGGCCAGGAAGACCAGATCCCGGAGCGCCGCGCCGCATTCATGCCTGATTACCAGGTCAATAAGGCGCTGTTTGGGAAAGCC
>JACQYE010000122.1 GCA_016208355.1 Chloroflexota bacterium
AGAGGCTTGAATTGGAGTATATTTATCCCAATTTGTGATAAGGAGAAACATGTCCAGACCCGCGCGCTATCACCCCATCCTGGTGATCATTCACTGGTTATCCGCCGTATTGGTCGTCTCGATGCTGTTGATGGGAATATTCTTTCTCAAGCAGATGCCCAATACGGAGGCGAAGATCCCTTACCTGGCCATCCACATGGTGATAGGAATAACCATTCTATTGCTGACCATCCTCCGCCTGGTGTTGCGGTTTTCGACCAGACTCCCTGCGCCAGCCCGCAGCGGCAGCGCTTTCCTGGACATGCTGGGCAATGTCACACACATGCTGCTTTACATGGTGATGCTGGCGATGGCACTGATCGGGATGGGGACAGCCTCCCAGGCAGGATTGATGGATATTGTCTTTGGCGGATCGGGCGCGCCCCTGCCTGGAAATTTGTACATCTTTCCGGCGCGAATCTGGCATGGATATATCGGCCTGGCCCTGGTAGCGCTGATTGGCCTGCATCTGGCAGGAGCGTTCTATCACCAATACTTGCGCAGGGATAACTTGATTGCGCGCATGTCTCTGCGAAAACCCGAAGCCTGAGGAGGAAGAAATGAGCCCAACCCCCGAATTCGACCTTGATAAAGCCCATCGTTTTTTCTCGGCGGATTGTTTTAATCGCGCCTGGGACTATATCGACAAACCCTCCCGTACTGTCGAGGAAGGCCAGGCCATGCTTTTATTGAGCCTTGCCTCGCTCTGGCACTGGACTCAGCGCGTTGATGCCACGCCTTCCAACCTTTCGGTGGGTTACTGGCAGGTGTCGCGCGTCTACGCCCTGCTGGGTCAGGCAGAGAATGCCCGCCAGTTTGGATTGCTATCCCTGAAAGAGAGTCAGAAAGATGGCATCCTGCCGTTCTATCTTGGGTATTCTTACGAGGCGCTGGCGCGCGCCGAATCCGTTGCCGGTGACCGGGAGAAGGCGCAGTCTTATATTGCGCTTGCCCGTCAGGCCAGCGAAAAGATGACGGACGCGGAAGCGAAGAAACTCCTTCTCGACGACCTTGCCACGGTTTGAGCCGCCATGTCGGATTTGAGACAGATTTTTGATTCGCTCAAGCCTCTGTTGGAGAAATACCGCCCGCCGCTGGGCTCTAAAACCGAAAACGAGTGCTATTTCGATTTGTGGTCGTTCAAAGACCTGGTTATCGAGGGGCGGAAGCGTAAAGAAGTTTTCTTTGCTGGATTGATCATTCAAAAAGACTATGTTGGCTTTTACTACATGCCGGTGTATGTGGATGCAGAGGTCAAGCAATTCTTCTCCCCGCAGTTCTTGAAATTTCTGAAAGGGAAATCCTGTTTCCACATCCGAACATTGACGCCGGATTTGTTGGCCGAGATAGACCGGGCATTACAGGCGGGGTTCGCGCTCTATCAGGAGCGGGGCTGGACCTAGAGCCTGCTCCGTTTTCCCACTACCGGAAGCGTCAATAGCGCGTGAGGGACTATCAATACGGTGCACGAATCTCCCGTCTCCGTGGAAGCCAATTGTAGCGCCTCCTCCATCGTGGCTGCCGGGGTCAGCTTGCAGGCAGCAACCAGATCCGGGCATTCGCTGCCAACGATGATGACGCGGTTTTGTTCCAGCACTTTTGCCATCACAAAAGCCCGTTGTTGGCCGGGCGGGTAGCCGTTTCGCCGCGCCTCATCCAGGATGAACTGGATGTTTGGCGCGTCGCGCATGGCTTTCAGGAAACGCTGTTCGCCCACGCCATTCCCGGCGCCTTCCTGGCAGCGCGCCGGGACAATGTAGAATCCGTCCGGGCGCACTACCGGCGTCGGAGCGAAGAAGAGATAGGACGGGGCGCGGCTGGCCTGGTAAAGGTTGACGTCCTTTGGGAATCCCACGCCTCCAATGGCAATGTCGTATTGATGCGGGACGGCGACCTCGTAAATGGAGCGCGCAAAACTGACCAGTTCTCGAAAAGCAAGTTCCGGGTCGCCTGCGGCGATGCGCACGACGCGTTTTTCTTCATTCAGAACAACGTTCAGGATGAAACGCAGACCGGCGCGGTGGCCGGCCTCGGCCACCGCCTCCTGGAACGGGTTGCCGTCAATCCGTCCCAGCCTAGTGCCTGGATGGTCAACAAAGGCCGGACCATGCGTATAGGCGATTGTCTTCTCGCCGCCCGCGCCGATGGCCGCGGTTTTCCATCCGCCGGAGTAACCGGCGTACTGGTGCGGCTCGACGATCCCGGTGGCAAGCAGCAGGTCCGCTTCGACCGCTGCCCGGTGGATCTGGACCGGAACGCCGCCGGGTGTCTTTCCCAAATCCGCGAGCATTGCCGTATTCTGCGGTTCGTTATCGAGGACCCGGTATCTGCGTACCGTTTCCAATCCGAGTTTGGCCGCCTTCTCCTCCAGAGTGGACGGGCGGTGCATCCCTACACCGCACAGGAGGGTGATGTCTTCGTCCCGCACCCCGGCTTTTTGCAATTCCCTTAGCATGGCGGGGACAAGGATATGGTCGGGGCAGGCGCGGGTGCTGTCGGTAAAGACGATGCAAACGCGGCTGCCGGGTCCGGCAAGTTCGGCGAGCGGAGGGGAGCCGGTGGGGCGGGCCAGGGCGCGGCGGACGGCATCTTGAACGTCTGCCAGGGGTTCCACCTGCCGCGAAACGGCCATGTCGGCCTGCATGGAAGACGGCAGGGTAAACTCAAGATTTGTTTTACCATAGGGGATTCGATACGAAATCTCGCGCATAGGGAGTATTTTACCGGGGATTTGCCTCGAGCAGAGGTAGAATGGTGTAAAATATTGCGCACACGGGAAGCCCCCAATTCGCCCAGGAGTATCTTATGCGAACCTTATTCAAGAAACGTCAAAACATCTTTATTCGGTTGATCCATGACCAGGCTCTGTTGACCCTAGAGGGGTTGGAGGCCTTGAAGGATTATCTTAATACCCTTGACCACGACGCTGCCAAATTGCTGACGGCCAAGGAGAAGGAAGCAGACGAAGCCCGTCGCATTTTGATAGACGAATTGAACCGCACCTTTGTCACCCCCTTCGACCGGGAAGATATCTTCACCCTTTCCCGCACAATTGACGATGTGCTCGATTACGCCTACAGTACGGTCAGCGAAATGGAACTGTTCAAAGTGCAGGTCACCCCTTTCATGAAGCGGATGGCTGCCCTGTTGCGTGATGCGGCGTATGAACTGCTCATGGCCGTGGATCGTCTGAATGAGCATCCTAACGTTGCGGGCGACCATGCCCAGCGCGCCAAATCCCTGGAGAACCGCGTCGAGGACGTTTACCGCGAAGCCCTGGCAGACCTGTTCAGTGGCGCGAACGACATCGAGCATGTCATTACTATACTCAAGCTGCGTGAAGTCTACCGCCATCTGAGCAACGCGGCGGACCGCGGCGACGAGGCCGCCAATGTAATCGCAGACATTGTCGTCAAGATTGCCTAGAAAGAGCGGTTGGATGTCGCCAATAATCATCGCTGTCATCGTATTGGCCCTGGGATTTGATTTTCTGAACGGCATCCATGATTCCAGTAATGTGGTTGCCACGATGATTTCCTCCCGGGCGCTTTCACCACGCGTAGCCTTAGGCATGACTGCTGTTGCAGAATTTTCTGGCCCTTTGATTTTCGGCGTTGCCGTTGCCAATACCATCGGTCACGAATTCGTTGCTGCCGAGGCAATCAGCACGCAAGTTATTTTGGCCGCGCTCGTTAGTGCTATCTTGTGGAATCTATTCACTTGGTATCTGGGTTTCCCCAGCAGTTCTTCTCACGCTCTCATTGGTGGGTTAGTCGGCGCAGTGGTTGTTGGGGCAGGCTGGAAGGCTATTCAACTGCCCGGAATAGAAAAAATCTTGATCGCGCTGTTTACTTCTCCGATCATCGGTTTTATCTTTGGCTATATCATCCTCAAGTTAATCCTGTTCTTGAGTTGGAATGCGACGCCAAGGATCAATGGTATTTTTAAACGTAGCCAAGTTGTTACTGCATTGGCGCTGGCACTCAGCCACGGTGCCAATGATGCGCAGAAAACCATGGGGATTATCACCCTGGCGCTGCTCACGGGAGGCTATTTACAAACATTTGTGGTACCGCTTTGGGTCATTTTGCTCAGCGGAAGCATGATCGCATTGGGTACATCGGTGGGCGGATGGAGACTAATTCGCACACTGGGAGCCAAATTCTACAAGATTCGCCCAATAGATGGATTTGCCTCCCAGCTGGCATCCGCGGCGGTCATCCTGGGTGCGTCCATTGCTGGCGGGCCGGTCAGCACCACCCAGGTCGTCAGTTCTGCCATCATGGGCGTAGGGGCGGCCGAGCGACTCAACAAGGTGCGCTGGGGAGTGGCGAAGGAGATTGCCATGGCCTGGTTGTTGACCATCCCGGCAACTGCCTTGCTGGCGGCAGGCGCGTATTGGATCATCATTCAATTCATCCCTTGAGCCGTGTATGTTGTTTACATTGGCAACCACAAAAAAGATACGGTTACTTCCCCATTTGGGACGTTGAACCTTGGTCATGACAACCACCGGATTTGGGGCTGTAGTGTAGTCTTGGGGGATTCCCGGTCTGTTCCAAGCCTTGGTTCTGCCCTGAAATCAGATACCTTGAGAATGAAAACAAGCCGGAATTTCTTTCCGGCTTTTGCCTTGAAGATCCAGGCGATGGACGATTATTCTTCTTTGTTTTCTTTTTCTTCTTCCTTATCTTCAGCCTTGTTTTCGTCCTTGCCTTGCAATCCGTCTTTGAAAGAGCGAATGCCTCCACCCAGTTCCTTGGCGATCTTCCCAATCCGGCCAACGCCAAAGAGTAAAACAACTATCGCCAGGACGAGAAGCAGTTCAGGTAAGCCAAAACTTTTGAACATGGTAACTCCTCTCTTATTTATGGATAAAATTCGCTAACGTGCCTGTGCTTTTTTCTTGCGGCCAATGGCGGCCACGAAACTCAGGCCGATACTGATGACGTAGAGGATTAACAATGGGGCCATTACGATGGACATATTGATTGGATCCGGGGTGGGGGTGATGACGGCAGCCGCAACGGCGATGATGACCACTGCAATGCGCCACCCGTGCGCCAGAGTGCTAGGCTGGAGGAGTCCCATGATTGTAAGTATGTAAACAACCAACGGAAACTCGAAGGCAACGCCCATCCAGAACAGGATACCAGTCACAAAATTGATGTAGGACGAAACTCGCGGCAGCGCCTCGATTCCCATGAAGTTCAGCAGAAAGGGGAGGGCAGTGGGGAGCAGGAGATAGTAGGAAAAAACGATGCCTCCGATGAAGAAGGCCAGCACCAACGGGATCCCCACCAGTCCTGATTTTCGCTCCCGCGGCATCAGGCCGGGCGCGGCGAACCACCAGAGTTCAAAAGCGATATAAGGCGAGGCGATGGTCAACGCGCCCATGAACGCCACGCGCATGAACACGCTCACGGATTCGGTCACATCAATGGCGGTCAATTCGTCCAGTCCGCCGATGGGGAGGGCGAGAAAATTGACCAGGTCGGGGGTAAAGGCAAACATCACGGCCACGCAAACTGCCACGACTACCATGATGCGGAAGAGATGCTTGCGCAGATCGTTCAGGTGTTCCATCAGGAGAGCCGGCTTCTGGATAGATACCGAAAAGACCTCGGGGAGTTGGCCCTCTTCAGGTGTCTCATTCAAGAACCGGTTAAATCTCTTTATCAGGCGGAATGGGAGGCTGACCAGCCACCAAAGGGTCCGAAACGGGAAAGTTATAATGCGCCAGAGAGCGGCGAAAAATTTAGGCACGAAGGCTACTCATCTTTCCCGGCTGGAATGGACTGGCTTATCTCATCCGTCGTTTTCTTGATCTCATTTGTTGTCGCTTGCTTGATATCTTCCAGTCCCGATTCCCGCATCAGGCGGTTCGGCAGATTTTTCAATTCCCGTCCGGTATCTTTTACGACTTTCCAGGTGTCTGAGCGGATGAGTTTATTCAGTCCCTTTCCCAGAGCTTTGCCGGTCCTTTCAAGATCTTTAGGGCCAAAGATAAGCAACGCAAGGAAGAGAATGAATAGGATTTCAGGGAGACCAATACCAAACAGATTCATGGGTACAACTCTTACTAAAAACGCAATTTTGTTGATACATTCATCAAGGCAGTGATTATACCCTGCCTGTGAAAAAATGAAATAAAAACCACTTTGCGGAGGGCTGGATAGCGAGGGGGCTTTTGGCCTCACATCCCAAGGATTGTTGCCATCTCGATACGTGCTCCAGACAAGAGGGCAGCGATTCAGTAATCGTTGGGAGCGGTTGCTCAGTCTCTTTAACTGGAAAACAGCAATAAAGAAAAAATCAAACCGCCCGAAAGGGCGGTTTTTTTAGGTGGCGAAGGTGGGATTTGAACCCACAACCTAGGGATTATGATGCCCTTGCTCTGCCGTTGAGCTACCTCGCCAAGCGGCGGTATCTTACTATGGGGCAGGTTTTTTGTCAACGATTTTGCTGGCATCCTGTCGAAGCGGCCCAGTGGTAGGGAGAGAAAATCACGATCTGATAATTATGAGCAAATTTCTCATAATAATTTTATTTGCCTGGTTTATAGTTACGCTAACTTTTCCTCAGATTTAGATTCCAGGAGACATTTTCGATGGACAAGAACAACAAAACAACCGCATTCATCTTCTTGCTTATAGGGGTTTTTCTCCTTTCCGCTTGCGGGGCAAATACCGAGCTTCCAACCACCCCCTCGGCGATTACAGCTACTCCCGTCGGCGGCAGCGAAACCGTCGTACCCGTGACGGTTACACAGAACACACTGCCCACTTCTCCTTCTGTCGGCGGGGAGGTCAGTTTTGCGAACGATGTTTTACCCATTCTGAAAGCCAATTGCACCCGCTGTCACGGGACCTCTCGTCAGTCAGCGGATTTGAGGTTGAACACGTACGACAATCTACTGGCAGGTTCAGAAGGCGGCCCGGTCATAGTCCCCGGAGATTCGACCAACAGCCTCTTGGTTGAATTGATTGTTTCCGGCGAAATGCCGAAGAAGGGTGATAAGCTGCCAGACCAGGAAATACAAATAATCTCAGATTGGATAAATACCGGCGCGCTGGATAATTGATCGCCCCATCAATCATAAAAGCCGGAAGCATGACTTCCGGCTTTTATGATTCACAGGCAGGTTATCCCTTTGGTTTTTGTTCGACCGGGTTCGGCCCGGAGGAACGGACGTTGATAAGTTTCTTCAAGATATCGAACCAGAAGGGTGCGCCCTGGGCGGCGGCTGCGGCGGTGATGAAGATGCCAATCACCTTCCCCCACCAGCCGGTCGAATCTGCCGGGGCGTTGGTCACTTGTTTACACACATCGCCGGACCACATTCCCCAGACTGCATTCTCGCTGACCGGGATGATCTGGCAGGTCTGGCCAGTTTCCAGGAATACGGCCTCGGTTTCCCAGCCGAAGGGAATGCGCAGGTCTTCCAGGTCAGCCTGCAAAGCGGCTACGGTTTTTGTGGGCGGAGGAACCTGACCTTCTTCCCCTGCCGGCAGGCTGGGATTGGTTTGAGCATACGCTTCGGCCTGGGCGACCAGTTGCTGGCGCAGGGTCGGTTCACGCCAAAGCAAAGTGGCAACACTAATCGAATCCACGTTCAGGAGGATTGCCAGTACAAGGCCGATGAGGAAAGCGACCAACTGCGCCTTGCGTTTGTACCATCCGGAGAGCCGCGCCATGGAATCGTCGAACCAGGTTTCAACGTTCTTGCGTGCCACCATCAAGGCCTGCTCTTTTTCGGTAATATATCCTTCCACGCCGGTCAGAAGGCTGCGCAGGGAGGACTGCAATTTCGGGTTGGTCATCCCAATGGCAACGAGGCCAAGACGAATGCGTTTGAGTGTCTCATCCTGTGTGTTGGCGATTGAGTCTTGCTCTGCCAGCAAACTCCTGTAGTACCTTTCCAGGCTTATTGTCAATATTTCAACGTCTGAATCCGTTGCCTTGTATTTTTTAGCAAATTCCCCAATCCTGTTTTTTACAAGGTCAATGGCATCTTCCCCGATTTCCGATGTGGCTACTTCCCTGGCAAACTCGAGAAGAGCGTCGAAGGCATTTTCTGCTTCATCTTTGCCAACTGTATCAACAGCATCAACCACTTGGTGAAACTGCTTGAAAGCAGCCTGCACGGGGGATGCTTCTGTTCCTGCCTGGATGATGATGTCGAAGCAAGTCAGGGCAAATTCACCCGCGGGGATATATGCTGGCTTGTGGTCATAATCTATGGCTGGTTTGTTTCGCTTTGCGCGCATGGAATTTACCCAATCCTCGTACGCGCGCCTGATTGCTCCTGACGGCTTCGAGAGACTCCGAATCAATGGATGGGCGTAAAACTGTTTTCCTTCCGCTCCATTTGCCAGCAACTTGCGGATCGCTTTTTCCAGGTCTTTGGAGCGCCACTTCAGCAGGTTCGCAATCCACTCCTGGAATTGCATGGCAGAAAGACTGATAATCAGCCACATGAACACCAGACCAACAGCAACTTCAAGAATTTCTTGCAGGTACATGGCTCCTCCTTGCGGGTGGTTCAAGAATTTCTTGCAGGTACATGGCTCCTCCTTGCGGGTGGTTGTTCGACGACGATAGATGATATTAGTATATAAAAAATCCCCCCTCTACACAAGTGTTCTTTCAGCTTCTACTGCGTATTCTGTATCTCGGCCAGCAGAACCGGGACCTGGGACAGGGTCGCTACAACAGCTTGGGGTTGGATCGCCAATTCGCCCTCCCCCCGGACCTCAACTCTGCGCGTGATCCAGACGCTGTAGATGCCCTTCTGATTCGCTCCCAGGACATCGGCCTCCAGTGTATCTCCTACCATCATAACTGTATCAGGCTGCGCCCGGAAATGATCCAGGGCTAATTGGAAGATGCGTCCATCTGGTTTGCGGATGCCGCACCCGGCCGAAGTGACGATGTGCTCAAATAACGGACGCAACCCATAATGGTCAATCAACTGCTGCGCGTTTTTATCATCTGATGTGTTGGAGATCAAACCCAACCGATAGCCGCGCTGGCGGAGTAGTTCCAGGGTCGGGAGTGCGTCTTCTTCCAAATACCAGTTCTGCTGGGTAACGGCGTACATTGCATCCAGCGCAGTGCGGATAATGGCGTCGGTCACATTCGAAAAGCCCTTGTGCATCAGGAGTTCTTTCAGGGACGTGGTCGTGGTCTTTTCGATGGTGCTGTCGCCGCGCTCGGCGTAATAAGCATCCAGGAACCCGCCGAATTCGGTGTAGAAAGCCTCGCCATCGAGCGGTATCCCTGCTTTTTTCAGGACAGCCACAAGCTCCCGGTCGGCTTCGATAAAGATGGGCGGCCACGGGTCCTTGGAGTAGAGCAGGGTGGATCCAACATCAAATAAAACTGTGGAGATGCGCATATATTTCCAGTCGCAGTAAAGGGAAACGAGTAGCGAGTTGTCAATAATTTTACTCGTTACTCGTTTTTGGTCTCGTAACCCTTTCTTCCTATCCGCTCTTCAAGTAAATCCCGGTTGGATCCAACTCCTCGCGCAGGATCCTGAGTTCCTTTTCAGTCACCGGCCCGGTGGTTCGCATACTCGCAGCCACCTTGAGCGGCCAGCCAGTGTTGTCTATTGCTTCCTGGGTAGTCTTGCCGGGATGCAGGGCGGTTAACGTCAGTTCTCCGGTCTCGTCCGGTTCCATCACGCCGATATCCGTGACAACCGCCACAGGTCCCTTGCCGCGCAAGCCGGCTTGCGCCCGCCCGCCCGCGCCTTCGAGGTAACCAGCGGAAGTCATAAAGTCCACTTTTTCGGGGAAACGGCGCTTCTGGTGAGGGGTCATAATGTAACAGCGATTGGCCCAGGCGGCAATCTCCTGCGCCCCGCCGGAACCTGGCAGGCGGACTTTGGGATGCGCGTAGTCGGTGCCGATAATGGTGGCATTGATGTTGCCATATCTGTCAATTTGCGCCCCGCCCAGGAAGCCCACGTCCACGTTGCCGCGCTGGAGGTAGTTGGCAAAAATATCATACATGCTCACCACCGACAGCGCTCCGCTGACGAGGGTCGGGTCACCGATGGACAGCGGCAGTCGCCTCGGTTCCGCGCCGATGACGCCCGCCTCGTAGATCATCACCAGGTCCGGGGCATGGGTTCGCTTGGCGAGGTTGCAGGCCAGGTTGGGCTGCCCGACGCCTACGAAAACCACATCGCCATTGCGCAGCATCCGGGCGGCGTTGATGATCATCAGTTCGCTGGATGAATAATTCAGGTCAGTCATAAGGTTTCCTCTAAAAAGGGCAGGATAATTTTAGACACTTCGCGCGGTCGCTCCAAAGGCAGGAGATGTGTGGACTTGGCGACCGTTTCCACCCGGACCTTGGGCTGCTTCCGCTGCACCAGGCGACCAGTGGCAGCCCAGAACGTGTCCGTTTCCGCGCCGCGCAGGATCAGGGTCGGGGGTTGAAGGCCGGGCAGACCCCGCCAGATGTCCATGTCGCGCCACATGCCGGTCTCGTAAATGCGCATTTCCCAGTCGGCGCTGTAGCAGAGTTGGTAGCCTCTCTCCGCTGGGCAGGCGATCCCCTCGACGTAGGCGCGCAGGGCTTCATCGTCCATATACTTGAAGACCGGTTTGCGCCGGTAGCCTGTGAACAGCCTGTCCAGGTCATTGAACTGGCTGCGGCGTTCCCTGGTTGCCGCGATCAGAGGGTGTAACCGTTTGCTCAATCCCAGCAGGCGGAGGACCTGCCAGGTGCGAATGACGCGTGGCGGAAAAATCACCGGGTCAATCAAGACGATGGCGCTGAACCGCTTCGGGGCGCGCAGGGCGGCGCGCAGGAGGGCGATCGCGCCCATCGAGTGGCCGATGCAGACCACGGGTCCGGCTTGTTGTGCGTCCAGGGATTTCAGCAAATCATCGGTCAGCGGCGTCCAGTCTGAGATGTCTTCCGGCTGGCTGTCCGGCCACAGAGGGCGCTGCACCATTGCAGAGACATGGTGATGTTTTGCAAGGAGCATGAGCAGTGGACGGTAACAATTAGGCGGGTAGCCGTTTGCATGCAGGAAGTAAAGGGGCGCGCCGGAGCCGCCGAAGTCCAGGATGGGAGGGTTCACGCCTAATACTCACCGTAGTTGATCGGCTCGCTCAAGTTGGGCTTGACCCGCAGGCGTTGATGTGTTTCGGCTCCCAATTTCTGCCAGTATTCCTCCCGGTCTTTCACGCCGAAGACCCACTCATCGAGCCAGGCCTTCACTGCCTCGGGGCTTTCACTAATTTTGTCCCATTTGAGATAAAACTCGTTGTCGCGGTCATAGCAGCCTTGGGCATAGGAGGGATGGCAAGCGAACGGGACAGGGCACACTGCGCTGACGATGAAGCCGGGGATGAGCGTGCGGTTCGGGTCGGACCGGATGACTGCTTCGTCCACGATCTCTTCCGCCGTCAGGATGACCCGTTTCGAGGCGAAGGCGGCTTCCTTTTGCTCCCCGATGATGCCCCACAGGTGAGCGTTGCCCTGGGCGTCGGCGCGCTGCACGTGGACGATGGCTACGTCCGGGTTCAGCGCCGGGACGACGACAACTTCTTTGCCTGAGTAAGGATCGGTCACGCGCCGGATGTTCGGGTTGGCGGCTTCCAGGTCCGCCGCGCCGGTCTGGTTCATGGGCATGAAGGGCAACCCGGCCGCGCCAGCCTGCAGGCGGGAGATCATCCCGAAGTGGGAATATTCCTCCCACTCCAGTCGGCCGGCTTCCAGTTCGGCGCGCACGAGGCGCAGGGACCCGACGCCGGGGTTGCCCATATAGGAGAAGATGACTTTGCGGGCGCACCCGGCGGCGACCATCTGGTCATAGATCAAGTCAGGGGTGGCGCGTGCAAGCGTCAGGTTGCGTATGCCTTGGCGGATGATTTCATGCCCGGCAGCAAATGGGATCAGGTGGGTGAACCCTGCGGCGTAAATGGTATCGCCGTCGTGGACGAACTGGGAAACGGCTTCGGTAAGGGGGATGAGTTTGGTCATTTCTGATCTTTCTTTGCCTGTTTTTCTTCACGGCGTTGACGGGCGCGCTGGTTTGCCTTGCGGATGGCAGAGAACCGCGTCGGTTCCGGTCGCGTGGCGCTGCGGCGAAAAGCATAGCCGAGCAACAAGGCCGCCGCGCTGCACGCCAGATAGATGATGTTGGTGTCATCGCCAAGGATCGAGCCAACGAAAAGCACCAACAAAGCGAAGCCGACCAGGATGAAAAAGGTGCCAAGGCGGGGGGTAATTCCATTGTCCATGCCCTTATTATAGATGATTCTTGCCCGGCGTGGCGGAGAACAGGAAGGGCTGCGTGGGAAAACAGGAAGGATGTCTCTATCCTTTACGGGGGCGGCTCATTAAACTATATAATCAGACTGAAACCATCGAAAGGAGTTGCGTATGCGGCTATACGTGGACAATGCCAAGTGTTCAGGGTGCAATGCCTGCCGGGTGGCGTGCTCACTCAATTTGTTTGGCGAGAATAACCCGAAAAAGGCTGCGCTGGTCATTGAACCCCAGTTTCCCGCTCCTGGTGTTTATAACGTCAAGGTTTGCACACAATGCGGGGACTGTGCGGCAGTCTGCCCGACCGAGGCCATCAAACAGGATGAGCAAGGTGCGTATTACGTGAACTTCGATGAATGCAACCTGTGCGAAGCCTGTGTGCCGGAGTGCAAGGAAGAAGTGATGTTCGTCCGCTCGGAACTGGCGAACACGGCCTGGAAGTGCAACCTGTGCGGCGATTGCGTCGCGGTGTGCGGCACCGGCGCGCTCTGGATTGCTGAAACAGAAGCGGTGGCGGCATAAGGAGGCGGATATGAATGGCTATGGTGGAAAGATCCTGCGTGTTAATTTGACCGACGGCACAGTCACCAAAGAACCGACTCCTCCGGATGTGGCGCGCGATTTCATTGGTGGACGTGGTTTCGGCATTTACTTCCTGCTCAAGGAAGTCCCCAGGGGCGCTGACCCGCTTGGCCCGGAGAACAAACTGATCATCTCCAGCGGCCCAATCTCAGGGATGCTTATCCCCGGTGGCGGCAAATGCGACTGGACGACCAAAGCTCCACTGACCGGTGGGTATGCCAGCGCTTCGATGGGCGGCCATTTCACTGCGGAGATGCGTTATGCCGGGCTGGACAGTATCATCCTGGAAGGCCTCAGCCCGAAGCCGGTCTATCTTTTCATTGATAATGACAAGGTGGAATTGCGCGATGCCTCTGACCTGTGGGGTAAAAATACCTTCGCGGTCGAGAAGCAGTTCAAGGAAAGACTCGGCGAGGAATTTCAAGTAGCAGTCATTGGCCCCGGCGGCGAGAACCTGGTCCCATATGCCTGCATCAACCACGACTATGGCCGCCAGGCTGGACGCGGCGGCGTAGGCGCGGTGATGGGCTCGAAGAAGGTCAAGGCAATTGTCGTTCACGGGACCAAATCCATTCCAGTGGCAGACAAAGATTCCTACCGGAAGGCAGGCATGGCGATCTACAAGGCCTGCAAGGATGCCGAAGGCCTGAAAGACTGGACGCGCTATGGCACGACCATTGTGGTCTCCTGGTGCGACGAGGTCGGAGCGCTACCGACACGCAACTTCAGCGCCGGTTCTTTTGAAGATGGGAAGAACCTCTATGGTCCGGTCATGCGCGAGAAGATTGTCATCACTGACAAGGCTTGTTTTGGCTGTCCCTGCCCGTGCGGGAAATACAGCCGCAACAAGAAATACAATAACTATGTTGAGGGTCCGGAATACGAGACCATCGGCTTGATGGGTTCCAATCTGGGCATAGACGATATCGAAGCTGTTGCCCAGGCTAATTTGCTGTGCGACGATCTCGGCGTTGACACCATCAGCACCGGCAATGCCATCGGGTGGGCGATGGAATGCTACGAAAAGGGTATCTTCACGAAAAAAGATACCGATGGGCTGGACCTCAAGTTCGGCAATGTCGAAGCAACCTTCGCGGTCATCGAGAAAATTGCCCGCCGTGAAGGCCTTGGCGCGCTGCTGGCAGAGGGTGTAAAGCACGCTTCGCAGAAAATAGGCAAGGGCAGCGAAAAGTTCGCCATCCATGTCAAGGGCATGGAGCAATCGGCTTACGCCACGCACAACGCCACTGCCATGTTACTGGCCTACATGACCTGCGACGTGGGCGCGCATCACAACCGCTCGTGGGCCATCACCTATGACCTGCAGGTTGGCCGCGACAAGGTCGTCCCGGAAAAAGTGGCGCGCGTCATCTGGCTGCAGAATTTCCGTCCGATGTTCGACGTGCTGGGCGGTTGCCGCCTGCAGTGGGTGGAGCTGGGCATTGACCGCGACCTGTACGTCCCGGCGCTCGAAGCCATCACCGGCATCCACCGCTCCTGGGAAGACCTGGACAAAGTCGGCGAACGCATCTGGAATATGACCCGACTCTTCTGGGCGCGCGAGAACGAAGGCTTTGGCCGCGCCTGGGACATGCCCTCGCCGCGCTTCTACGAGGAGGCCCCCAAGAGCGGCGCCACCAAAGGCCAGATCACCAAACTCGAGGATGTCAATAAATTGCTGGATATGTACTATGAGCAGCGCGGCTGGACCTTGGACGGGCTGCCGACACCCGAGACAATCGAAAGCCTCGGCCTGAAAGCGGTGGTGGCCTGAAATGCCTGCAAAACTCCGCTTTGGCGCTTCGCTCAGGATACTCCTCGGCGGGAAGGACGAATTAACCGTCGAGCCGGGACGCAGTGTGCGCGCGACCCTCGCCTCGCTGGACATCAAGCCCGAACTGGTGGCGATGGTGTCCGTTAATGGCGAGATGCAAACGAAGGATTATGTTATCCAGGAGGGGGATACCGTCCGGCTCATGGCAGTCGTCGGCGGAGGATAGGAAACCAATCGGGCGGCAGGTTGACTGCCGCCCGAAGATTTATACGGTATCACGCTGGAAGCGTGACCTACCTCACGATCGTTTGAATCTGTTCGTGCATGTATAACGGCAAGTAGTAGCGCCCTCCGGCGTTTTTGCCGCTCGAGCCGGAAGCCTTCCAACCACCGAAAGGCTGGAAACCCGGCCACGCGCCGGTTGTCGCTCCCTGCGGACGGTTGGCATAGGCCACCCCCGACTCGATGTGGTCGAAGAACCACTGCGTTTCTTCTTCGCTGCCATAGAATCCCGCAGTCAAACCATAATTTACACTGTTGGCTTCCTTCATTGCTGTTTCCAGGTTCTTGATTTTGGCAAGGGTGGTAATGGGCAGGAACATCTCATATTTCCACAGGCGGTGCTTGGTCGGCAGGTCTGCCACCAGGGTTGGTTCACAGAACCAGCCTTTGTCGAACAGGTCACCGGTCAGGATTTTTCCGCCAGTGAGGAACTGCCCGCCGCCCGCAGCGATCTCCTGGCAGTATTCCTGGAACTCCTTGTATGACCCTTCGTTAATGACCGGTCCCAGGTATACGCTGCGGTCGGTCGGGTCGCCGATAGCCAGTTTCCCGGTCAGGGTCTTGAGGCGGTCGGTCAGGTCATCGTAGATCGGTTCCTCGATAAAAACGCGCGAGGCCGCCGAACATTTTTGCCCCTGCAAGCCAAACGCCGAACGGACGATGCCCAGGGCGGCGCGCTCCA
>JACQYE010000104.1 GCA_016208355.1 Chloroflexota bacterium
AGACTTAACTCCCCAGCTCTCGTAAATGATTCCCCTCTCAAATAATTGGAATAGAAACATTCTGATTGTGCATTCATGCCTCACGGTCTGCAAGGATGCTTGTTTGGAAGTACCCCCACCTGCGATAGACTCTTCAGCGGATAGAAACGTTCGCAACTCGACTGGAACAAAATCATCAACCTCTGGAATACACGTTTTGTGCCTAGCAATCACAAAATCTATTGTGCCGTAATTGGGCAATTTCACGTCGAGAAATGTTAACAGGTTCGTCCGTTCTCCAAAACAATGGAGGGCGATGGTTTCCAACAATTTTTGGTAAGGAGATGTCTCAGCAAGAGAATCGTTCACAACTCATTCTCCGCTTTACTTTCCCTTACCAAGCCAAGTAAGATTTCGCCCTATCAAAAGTTCATTCAGCGTGGCATGATGAGTATTGCTCATTGCCACCTTCGTAAACTCAAGATTGTATCGCCGTGCCAAGTCGCGAACCTCCTTGGCATTGTCATAAGTCATGAGAAAATCACCTTTTACCTGTGCCATTGTCTGGAACAATTTATCGTGATCAAGTTGGTGATACTTGTATAGCCTTGCCCCTGCTTTTTTTGCAGAAGCAGTATACGGAGGGTCGACAAAAAAAATGGTCTTCTCATCACCAGCAAATTGCTGTATTATTTCAACGCCATTGCCTTCTACGAAACAGATGCGCTCTCTGATCTCTCCAATTGCCAAGATGCGTTTTTTTTGCGTTTCTGGATACCAACGAGAATGGATGCCTTGCGTGCTTTATGCGGTTTTGTAAAATAGTCTGGAATGCTAGTTCGCGCGTGTTTTGGGGTTTGTCTGATATAACAAATTGTGCAGTCTCGGTTACTAAGTCAAAATCGATGATTCTTGTAGCAAGCCATTCTGCTCCGCCTTCATCATTAATTATTGTATTCCAGACCGCAGAAACTTGTTCATCCCTCTCAACCAGAAGTACCTTATTAGCAAGACTTTCGAATGCAATTGTCAGGCCAACAATTGATCCCCCAGCGAAAGGCTCAATGAATTGCTTGGGGCGAGGAATACTAGCAAGCCATTGGCGAATACGTGGAACAAGCCATGTCTTTCCCCCGGGGTAACGGAATGGGCTATAAAGATGCATCATAGGATTTAATTAGCTTTTTGCTGAACAATCTTTTGCTGTACCCACTTAATGTGTTGAGAATAATTTAATCCTCCTTCATGTGCCCAATATGCTAATCTACAGCGTTCGAATACTATTCCTGCTTTTCTACAGACTAAATCCCACTTATCAGTTTCAATTCGATGGGGAATAAAGAACGATCTTATGGGTGCAGGACTCACGAGCGATTCTGCCATCCATTGATCCCAAAAAACACTTGGTTGAAGTTCTGCCAGCTTATCTCCCCAATTATCACCAGCCGCGCATTGACCAAACATCAATATTTTGCTTGGCAACTTATCAATAAAGTCTACCCACGCCACTAAGTCAAGGGTATCATCTTTTCTGCCAAGGGGAGGTTGGTCAAGATATTTTCCTCCTTCACCGATTAACTCGCATATTTTTGTAACCGCATCGGAAAAACTAGAGGGCAATTCTGTTCTCGGAAAGCCGAAACTCACTGCGTTACCATTTAAATATTTTTTCGCTGCATGGCATGAGATACTCTCAAAAAGCTTGGGAGCCTCTCTAGTTCCACTGAAACCATAGTAAGATAAAAATAGGCAGAAAACATACGCCGGATAATCCATCCATGTTGATTTTTGTCTTAGCATTCCACTTTCAATGTCGAACGGATAAGCATGAGCGGCAGCATTTTCTCTTTGTTCTAATTCATTGAATACATCAAGTATTTTTCTTTCTACATCTTCACTATCTAGAATTCCGTCAAATGACGCTATTCTTAGAGCACTTTCTAAATCGCCCCGGCTAGAATCACAGTCTGGTGACATAACTGAGCTTATTTCTAACCAGTCAGCCAACTTTATTGGATTAGTTGGGTCATTGGTTGGCAATTCAAGCATATCAACCTTCTCTATTCTGTCTTATGTTCCTCAGAAGAAAATTTAATACGAATCTTTTCCATTTCATCCTTAAGAGAGTCTGTTACCTTAAGAGTATCCTGAACAAGTTTATACAGATCGTCCTCGCCAGTGTAACCAGTAGTAACCGTTGCTTTGGCTTTCTGAAGTTCTACTTTCGCGCTGGTTAGGGCGTCTCGGAATCTTCTTTGATCTCCGATTGCCACGTTATAAGCGACTGCCAAAGAATAACCACTACGAAGTGCCGATAGGGATTCTGGTTTGCTAATGACTTCTCTTAGAATGTTTAAATCAGGGTTCTGTGTTTGTACTACAGGCTTCTTATCGACAGATTTCTTGCCGTACAAATAGGTCATCAGCTCTGCCAAATTAGGCAACATGGTCTTAGGCACAGGATTGGGTTTTAGTGAGGTTTTATCAGGTCTAATACCCAGAAATTCCTGATACTCTTTTTGATCTGCTGCCGTGTATAGGTGGGAAAAGTAAAATCTATTTCTTTCTCGATCCTCTTTATCGAAACCTGCTTGGGTCTCAGCTTGTTCTAGTATTTTGTATCCTCTATAGAGCCTAACTACTGTAGCGTGTCTATCGCCAATCTTTTGGGCAATTTCCTCAAGGGGAACTTTATAACTTTCATATACCTCGGCAATGTATTTGGCTTTGCTAAAACTATCCCAAGGTTTTATCCCATTGATATGGCGAAATCCAATAGTTGTCCAAAGTTGCTCTCGATCACTATATAGAATTGCCGGTAAGGAGTCCAGAGAAGCCCGCCGCTCATCTGAGATAATAGGTAAATCAAGTGCGCGCACTTTCTCCCGCAACTTTTCATCTCGCAACAACATTACCGCAGCCAGTCTACGATTTCCTTCCACTACAATGTACTTGCGCTTTGCAGGATTACTCTCTTCCGGATTCTGGATAATCACAAATAATGGCTCAGAGCGGAAGTAACCATTTTCCGCAATTGAAAAAGCAACTTCATCAACGGCCATTTCTGACCATAGTAGCTTGACCATATCAGATTGAGTATTACTTCCAGCACGCCAAGCCAATCTTGGATTCTCTGTATCTAACAACAGTTGTTCAATAGGAATCGACACTATTCTGTCGGGATCGGGTTGGCTTGGCAGTAAAGATAATTGTTTAGATTTCATCTCATTCCTCTTTCTTGAGAGGATACATCGAGTAGACGCTATTATTATAGCGTAAACGTATTGGTAGGCATCATATCGTTTTCACCACTCCCACTTCTTCATCTTCTCCATCGCCTCGCGCGCCGTCAGGTCCAGTTGCAGCGGGGTGATGGACACGTACCCGGCTTTCAGCGCGCCGTAGTCCGTGCCTTCTTCATCAACCCCGATCGGGAACTCACCGCCGATCCAGTAATACGGCTTGCCGCGCGGGTCTTTGCGGGCATCCAGCGCGTCGCGGTAGACGCGCAGTCCCTGACGGGTGATCATGAAGCCTTTGATTTCGTCTTCTCCCAAATACGGCACATTGACGTTCAACAGCACCCCCTCCGGCAGGCCCGCTTTCAACACGCTTTCAGCCACCCGCCGCGCCACCTGCGCGGCGGTGCCGTACTCCAGCACGCCGTGAAATTCCTCCGGCGAATGGAGCGAGACCGCCATGCCCGGCACGCCGCCGATGACCGCCTCCATTGCCGCCGTCACTGTCCCGGAATAGGTCACGTCATGGCCGATATTTTCGTGCGGGTTGATGCCTGAAACCACCAGGTCAATCTTCTCCTTCACCACCCCCAGCAGGGCCAGCGCCACGCTGTCGGACGGCGCGCCGTCGGTGGACAGGGCCGTCGTCCCATCGGCCAGCGTCACTTCGCGGGCACGCAGCGGACGGTCCATCGTCTTGACGTGCCCCGAGGCGCTCCAGTTGCGGTCCGGCGCGAAAACGGTCACCCGGCCCAGGCCGCGCATGGCCTGCGCCAGGGCCAGCAGACCGGGGGCCTGCACCCCGTCATCGTTGGTCACCAAGATGTGCATAAAGTCCTCTCCCCAAATTGTACCGCGTATATAATCAAACCATGCGCTCCCGCCCCGCCTTTTGCCTTTTGTTTCTTGTTTTTCTCTCCGCCTGTGCGACTCCCACACCCGCGGACTCTCCTCTTTCCCCGCTCTTCATCTACCTCCAGGCCGACCCGTCCGGGACGCCGCGCCTGTTCGCCCAAACTGACCTCTCGTCGGCCCCTCAGCCTCTCTCCTTCCCCCTCCCCACGGACTGTTCCCTCTATAATCTTTACCCTTCACCCAACGACTACCTCCTGGCCGCCGAATTCGACTGCGGAGGCGGACCGGTGGTCCAGTTGCTCGACCTGCGCACGGCTGAGATCACTACACCCGCCGAAGCCTACGAAGTGGACTCGCGCTTCCTGGCCTGGTCTGCGGACGGGGGATATGTTTATTTGAAGGCTGACTCTCTCGGTGCGCCTTTCGTCCTGCGCGCGGACGTGACAACCGGCTCCGGGAAAATCCTCGACCTGCCTGAAACCGTCTACGACATGGCCGCCCTGCCCGACGGGCGCATCCTCTACGCCTTCACCAGGGGACTGGGATTCGGGTCCGAGGTCTGGAGCGCCGACTCCGATGGGAAGGATGCCAGCCTGCTCTTTTCCGAGCCAGCCGACATTGTCGCCTACCTGCGCCCCTCGCCGGACGGCGCGCAACTGGCCTACATCCTCCTGCCCGATTCGCCCGTCCCCTTCCCGGACGGGGAGTTGTTGGTGCGCGCTGTCAGCGGAGAGGATGCCCGTTTCCTGGCCGCCGCGGATGCAGGTCATGGCTACGCTCCGGCCTGGTCGCCGGACGGGGCGGGGATCGCTTTCGTCGCCCGTCTCACGTCGGAGCCGTTCACCAGCAGCCTGTCCTTCTACCGTTTCTCCGACGCCAAACTCACCCCACTGACCCTCTTTGAGGACGCCGTGGTGGAGTCTCCCGCCTGGTCGCCCGATGGCGCCGCCCTGGCTTTCAACGTGGTCAGGAATGGTACAATACAGGTGTGGATTGAGGGTTTTCCCGGCGGCGAGCCTTTCCCGCTGGATGAGACGGCGGCCTCGTGCTGCGCCGTCTGGCTGCCCGGAAAATAGGATGAGACTGCGACTCCTGACGGCTTCCATCCTGATCGTGTTCTGCGCCGCTTGCGGCGGGCAGGAGGTCCCCCTCGCGCCGTTCGCAGCCGACCCCGGAGGGATTCATCTCGCTGCGCTGGAAACTCCCGATGAGACGGCCGAGCCATCCCCCACCGCGCTGGTCGCCAGCCTGACCTCCACACTGCTCCCCACTCCCGAACTCCCTACCCCCGAATCCCAGACAACCGTCTTCGAAGCCTGGAGCGGCCAGCCCACCTACGCGGAAGAATCCGAGCCGGGTTTCGATTTCCGCGTGGAGTACGACATCTCCCGCTGGGCTCTGATCCAGAACGAAACTGGCTTCCCGGCGCTGGTGCACCGCGACCTCCCCTATTGCCAGATCGTCGCCACTGCCGGGCGCGGCCTGCCGCGCGGCTGGACGGTGGAATCCACCTTCCGCACCATCGGTGTGTTGGAATTCGAGGTGGCCGTCGTCAGCCAGGGAGGCCAGGTGCAATTCGTCAATTACTTCGGGCGTTCCAGCCAGATCGTCACCGGCTTCCAGGTCTCCTTCTTGGAACAGATGGAAACCTGCCTGGCAGACGCTGAAACTGTGTTCGCCACACTGACCTCCGCGCCGGCTGCCACCCCCACGCCTTCCTCCACGTTTACCCCCGAATCCTCCAACACTCCCACGCCTTGATCTTCATCCTTTGCCCGTGTCCCGCCTGACCCTGTCCCTCAGCCTTTTCATCGGACTGCTCCTCGCCGCCGCCTGGACGCCTCTTCAGCGCACCCTGGCTCATGAATTGGAAATCTCCGCGTTGCAGTACACCGAACCGTTCCTCTACCCTCCTTTCCCCGGAACAGCCTCGGAGGAGAGTGTTTTTGACCATTCCTCGCCAAACTATACGTCCACCGACAATCGCATCATTACATTCAGCGGGGAGGAAGCGCTCAAGAATTGCCCCTCCCCTGCGCCCGCTGGTTACCCGCCCCCGCAGGCAGGCGTCTGCGACGTGGGCTCCGGAATCTACTGGTCCTACGGCCAGGGCGACTGGCTCGCTTACAACGGCCATGATGGGATTGACTATGGGATGCAATACCGCCCGATTCTGGCCGCCGCTGATACTGACCAGGTGGTGTATGCCGGCTGGCAGGACCCGCGTGACCATACGTATTCTCTCGGCCTGTACGTCAAACTACACCACCCCAACGGTTATTCCACTTCCTACGGCCACATGAGCGCCGTCGCCGTACAGTCCTGCCCCACGCCGGGCTGCGTCAGCCTCCAACATGGTGAGGTGATCGGCTTCAGCGGCAACACCGGCAATTCCGGCGGTCCGCACCTGCACTTCCGGGTCGGAACGCCCGCCAACAAGTCCATTGACCCCTATGGCTGGATCGCCGAGCAGGCCGATCCCTGGCCCTACAACCAGCGCAACTCGCTCTGGGTGCAGTACCCCAGCACAGTAGTCTATTACGGCGGACGCACGCTGGTCTACCCCAAAGGCGCAGAACTGCCCTACCCGTCTGCCCCGCAGGGCGGCGTCATTGTAGATGACAGCGGCCCTCTTTTCACCCAGTCCCCGGCTGGCTGTTTCGCCATGGCCTCCACCACCCCCACCCAGAGCCAGGGCGGGGCGATGCGGTATGTACGCCCCAGGATTGACGTCGCCACCTGCACGGCGCGCTGGGAATTCCCGCCCGAACTGGGCGCTGGTCAATACCAGGTCTATATCCGCATCCCGGCTGTCAACGCCACGAGCGAGGGGGCGCTTTATACCATTTTTCATGGAAGCAGCGCCAGCATGGTGACAGTGAACCAGAAAGCCTATCCCAACCCCTATTATGTCAGCGACGGCTGGCTGTATGTGGGGAATTACCAGTTCATTGACAACGGCAACGAGTACATCACACTTTCCAACCTGACCCACGACACACCTGCCTCCTACTCAGGCTTGTACCTGGCCGCGGATGCGGTACGCTTCATCCGCGTGGGCGCGGTTCCCCCCACTCCAAGCCCGACGGACACCGCCAGTCCGTCCCCGACCCTGACCCGGACGCGCACCTCGACGAATACATCCACACCGACCAAGACTTCCACCTCCACCCAGACGCAAGCCTCGACTTTCACTTCCTCCCCGACGCTGACTTCCACCTCAACCCAGACAAATACCGCGACCAACGTCGCCTCCCCTTCCCTGACATCCAGCCCATCGCTGACATTCGCGCTTTCTTCGACTTTCACCCCTTCACAGACGTTCCTCCCCTCACTGACCAATCCCCCCACGTCTACACCCTCGCCCACAAGCACGCCCATAAATCCCCTACTCCCTTGCCCGGGTTTCCTGCTCATTCCCGCCTGTTTTCTCCTGTTAGGGCGGTCTGTCCGACGCGCACCCCGGCAAATGAAACGATACCTGCCCGGTAACGGCGGGCAGGATGGAGGTCCGAAATGAAACGCTTGGTTTTACCCGTCCTGCTGGTGTTTGCCTTCGCGGCCTGCATCCCGACCCCGGAGGCCGTGACCATTAACGTCTATTTCATGGATGAGGATATGTTTG
>JACQYE010000062.1 GCA_016208355.1 Chloroflexota bacterium
TGGCAAGGGTCACTACCGGGCGATTGCAGACATCGGCCTTGATCTGGTTCCAGAGCCGACTGCGCGCCCCGCCGCCTGTCGAGCGAATTTCCTGGACCGAGATGCCGGTCCGCTCGATGGACTCGAGATTGCGCCTGAGCAGGAACGCCACGCCCTCGAGCAGGGCGCGCACGAAATGACCACGGGTGTGGCTGAGGGTAAACCCGGCGAACGAACCGCGTGCCTGCAGGTTGGGTTCCGGGCTGAAGGCGCCCATCAGGTGGGGTAACATCACCAGTCCATCCGCGCCGGGCGGAACGGCTTCGGCAAGTTTCGTCAGGCGATCATAGGAATCGGATTTGCCCGCTTCCGCCGCCCGGATTTCATCCTGGAAGAACGTATCCCGCAGCCACTTGAAAGCCATGCCCGCCGTGGGGCAAACGGGAACGAATAAATATTGACCCGGCACGCTGTGATAATACACAGGCACCGTGTGAGACTGGTCAATCATTGGGTCGGAGATCGTCGCCTGGATGGCGAGCGCTGCGCCGGTCGTTTCAGACACTTTGCCGGGTTTGAAATTTCCCGCGCCGATGGCACCCACCGACTGGTCCATCCCGCCGGTGACGACAAGAGTCCCGGTCGTCAACCCAAGCTGACGGGCCGCGTCCGCAGTCAAATGCCCAACGCTGGTACCCGGCTGGACGAGTTCGGGCAGCTGCCCGGTCCGGATGCCGATCGCATCCTGAACGTCCGTCCACCAGGCGTTCTTCGTCAGGTCATAGTTCAGGGTGGTGCATGAGATCGAACCGTCGGTGACGATTCTGCCAGTTAACCTAAAAATGAGATAATCCTGTACCAGTAGGAATTTGTCGGCACGCGCAAAGATTTCGGGTTCGTTCTGGCGCAGCCACAGGATTTTGCAGGCAGGCCAGGTGGCGACGATTTCGGGGATGCCGGTGCGCATATAAACTTCCTCGCCGAAACGTTCAGCGAGGAATACGGCCTGTTCGACCGCCCGGTTATCCAGCCAGACCAGGGCCGGGTAGATCACCTGTCCGGTCGCATCCAGTGTAATGGTCGTCTCGCCCTGGCTGGAGACCGCCGCAGCCTTGACCTGCTCTGGCTGAATGCCCGCCTGGTCGAGGGCGCCGCGTACGGTCTTCACGCAGGCTTGCCAGTAGATTTCGGGGTCGAGTTGGGCGCGGCCGGGGGCGGGGGTATCGAGCTGGTACTCCTGGCGGCCAACGCCCAGGCAGCGGCCATCCGGCGCGAACAGCCCGGCCTTGACCGATGTGGTGCCAGCGTCTATCCCAAGAAGTACATCCATTTCAGTCCAGTTTGTACTTGGCGGCCACTTTGTCGGGCGCCTGGAAATCCTTGACGACTTCCTTCAGGGCATCCAGCAGGCGGTCGGGGTCTTTCGACTGGATCACGTTGCGACCATAGACGATGCCGCGCGCGCCTGCTTCGACCGAGACGGCTGCCAGCTTGAGGGCGTCGCTCTCTTTAGGGAGCTTCTTCGCACCCAGGGCCAGCACAGGGACTGGCGTAGCGGCGCAGATTTCGTTAAAGCGCTTGCCGGTGTAGAAGGTCTTGACCAGGTCCGCGCCCAGCTCAGCGATGATGCGGCAGCCGACGAAGATTTCGTCCTGCAGGTCTTCCGGCTGGAGGTCATCGCCGCCGGTCGGGTAGACCTCGCCGATGAGCGGGATGCCGAGGGCACGCGCCTGGGCCACGCAGTTGGAGAAAACTTCCACATTGTGGGCATCTTCGGCTTCGTCGGGATTCTTCAGGCTCAGGCTGCCAATGACCAGGTCCGCGCCCTGCGCCACTGCATCTGCCACGGAGGTCATCAAGACGCTGTGTGAGTGCCTGTATTTCCACATGGCGGCGTAGTTGGAGCCCCAGTTTAACCGAATAATCAAGGCTGGAGCGCCACGCTTCGAGAAGATGGATTGGCAATGAGCGGGCATACCGGGGGCCATCAGGATGGCGTCTGCGCCGGAAACCTTATCCATGACCGAAGGGAGATCAATCATCCCCGGCAGCGGGCCGAAATAAAGGCCGTGGTCCACGGCCACAATGACCGCATTCTTTCCTTCTGAAAATAACCTAGAAAAACGTATCGATTCACCTGTCACAGGCATGAGATGCTCCTCTGTAAATTTTATTACACTTGTGCAAAGAAATTAGAACAAGGCCATTCAAACTCAATCACAGAAAAACTGCGATGAATACAGTGTTGGGATGGGGCAGGTTTATCTGCCCCATCCCGTGAGAAAGGGAAACCGGGGTTACGGAGCGATCAGGGACCAACCGTCCGCAATCGCGATGCTGGCGGCATCAAGAGCGGCATAGTTGGTGGGGAAGCTGACAACGGCGTAGGCTTCTGCCGGCGGGAACTTCTCCAGCAGGTCGGCGGGCAGCACAACGCTGGAGCGAATCGGGTGAACGAAACCCTGGGCGTAGGCCAGTTGGCCTTCATCGGAATACTCGTATTCCAACAGGAGTTTGGCCGCGTTCACATGCGGTGCACCCGCGGTGACGAACTGGATGTACATCCCGGCCACGGTGCCGTCCGAGGGGATGACCACCTGCAGGTTCATGTTCGGATTGCCATACTTGTTACTCAGGGCATCAAAATCCCACTGAATGGCAATAGGGCACTCACCCTTCTGGATGTTGGAAGACGATGGGGAGACGCCGTTAAGAATGCCGCCATCGATCAAGAGCTTGAAGTAATCAAGGCCGGGCTGGACATTGGTCTCATCGCCGCCGTAAGCAAAGGCAGCTGCCAGGACACTCATCTGAGCCGTAGCGGAGGAGCGAGGATCCTTCATGCAGACCGTGTTGGCGTATTCGGGTTTGGTGAGGTCTTCCCAGGTTTGGGGAACATTGGCCACTAGATCGGCATTGACCAGGAAGGCCATCACGCCGTAGTAAGCAGCCGACCAGAGGCCATCGGGATTCTTGGCGTAATCGGGAATCTCATCCCAATAGGCGTTCATATAAGGTTGGGACAATCCTTCATCTTCCACCAGCTTGGCGAAGGCCAGGCCCAGGTCGGTGGTATCGGCCACGGGGGCAGCAACTTCGGCCATCAGGGTAGAAATGATGGTACCGCTATCCATATCGGTATCCTGGCGGGCAATGCCATATGCGGCGGTAAAGCCTTCGAAAAGGCCGCCATAGTTCACCCAGTCATCCGGCAGGCCATAGGACACGATCGTGCCTTCAGCCTGGGCATCCGCGATCAACTGGACCATCGGGTCCACCACAGGGGGCTCGGTGGCAGGTGGCTCGGTCACTACGACAGCCGGTGTGGAGGTCGGGGCCGGTGTGCAAGCTGTAAAAGCAAGCGCAAAGACCACAAACAGACCTACAATTGTAAAGATCTTTTTTGACATCTCATCTCTCCTAATTTTGAATTTCCGGTCAGGATTGACCGGTTGATATGAACGAGCATTTTCCAGGATTGTTCTATTTGCAGATCTCACCTCCTCGCGCAGAAATTATAAGGTTTTAGGCGCACGGGTAATCCAGACCACAGCCCTAACGACCGTCCACCTGAACCTCGCGGGATTCGGGTCGGATCTCCAGCACTCGCCGGGCGGGATCGAACATCCATCCCGGCCCCGCATCCAGCGTTTCCACTTGCGCAAGCATTTTTCCGCTCGCCAGGATGCGCACAGGTTGGAATGTCAGCCGGAACTTCTGGGTTCCCACGGCCTCCGCAGTCCGGTAAGAAATCTGGTAAGGTCGGTACGATATATCCTGCACTACCGCGGTCGAACGGAGCATGTGATCACTGTCTGCCGGCGCCAGTTCAGGCAGGCACGCCATCCCCTCGATGAAGTGCGGGACGTAGTCGAAGTAGCCGTCCGTGAACCAGCACTGGTTGTAGTAATCCGGGCGGTCCACCCCCACGGTGACGATTCCGTCATCGGTCGCCATGTAGCTGGCCCAGTTGAAGGAGCGGATAGCCTGTTCGCGGTAGGCCGGATCGCCGGTCACTTCGGCATACAAGGCCGACAGGCAGGCGAAACGGGCGGTGTGGCTGCCCATCGGGAAGTAACAGTATTTCTGTTCATGGACCGGGATGGCTGTATAGAAAGGGTGCCCGCCGAGGGTTTCCCTGACCCAGTCGATCAGACCCTTGACCTGGACGCGCCATTCCGGGAATTTGTCCCTGTTTTCAAGGATGTACCGGGCCGTCTCCAGGCAGGAGACCTGGTCGCGGTTCTCGTTATGGGGATCAATGCGGATATCCTCGAAGTGTCCCTTCCAGATATTGTTCCTGAGAGGGTATTGCTCGATCCACATCCAGACCTGGTCACGGATGGGCCGGTAGTCGTCCACGCCCAGGCGGGTTAGTTCCTCGAAGAGGCGGACAGCCGGAATCCAGTGGGAGGTGTATTCCTCCACAACGCTGCCATCGCGCACATCCGCCCGGAAAGGCCAGGGGGAATGGGTCGCGTCGCCGGGGCAGATCTTCTGCGCCAACACATCGGCACAGCGCGTGCCGATCTCTAGGTATTTTTTCTCGCCGGTCAGCGCGTAGAAGTCGAGATAGGCGCGACCAACCTGGGCAACCTTGTCGGGTTCGGTGGCAAATTCCCCGTCGGCGCGGGCGCCGAAGTAGACGCCAGTACCAGGGTGGGCGGAAGCGTAGGGAACATCCGGCCAGGCATAATGCCCCGGGGTACGGTACTCCCATAGCCGGTCCAGCATTGTGCGGACGATCTGGATGTGGCTCGTATCCCCGGAGTAGGGATAGTATTTCAGCAGGGTCGTCACCGCCCAAGCAAATTTCCCGGCGGGGTTGTCCGGCCAGATAGTCGGGCGCAGGGGATCGGTCCAGAAACAGGAATATTGCAGGTACCAGGGCAATCCGTTCGCCGGGTCCACCGGGCAATTCTTGATGAAGTCCATCGCCAGTTGGACAACGCGGCCGTGGGGAGTCCAGGCTTCCAGCCGTTCCTGTTTATCCAGTACGATCTCGTGCTCGTTGATAAAAATCATTCTTCGGCAGCCATGACCTGGCAGGCTTCTGGTGGGAAGGTGAGCCAGAGTTTCTGGTTCAGGGAGACCGGCTGGGTGTTGGCGACTGTGATATCGGCCACCACCCGCTGGCCGTTGATGTTCACGCCCAGGCGGGTGACAGCCCCGTGGAAGGTGATCGTCTCGACCACACCGGGGATGATGTTGCAGTTCTCCTGTTGGGGCCTTTCGACCTGCACCTGGATGGTCTCCGGGCGGACCAGCACCACCACGGACTGCCCAGCGTTGAATTCTTTCAGACTGCCGGTCAGGAGTTCGACATTGACGCAAATCACTTTATTTTTTTCAGACGTTTGACCCGGGAACTGGTTGGCCGTGCCGATGAAGGTGGCGACAAAGCGGGTATTCGGCGCCCGGTAGATTTCCTCCGGCGTTCCGACCTGTTCGATGAGGCCTTTGTTCATGACCACAACCTTGTCCGAGATCGATAGGGCCTCTTCCTGGTCATGGGTCACGTAAACGGTGGTAATGGCAAGTTCGGACTGGATGCGGCGGATCTCACCGCGCAACACAACGCGTACCTCGGCATCCAGGGCCGAGAGTGGTTCGTCCAGGAGCAGGACGCGCGGCTGGACAGCCAAGGCACGCGCCAGGGCGATACGCTGCTGCTGTCCGCCCGAGAGTTGGTGGGGGAAGCGCTTGCCCGTATCTTGCAGGCGCACCATGTCGAGAACACTGTCGACGCGCTTTTCGACATCTTCTTTGGGAGTCTTCTTCATCCGCAAGCCGAAAGCTATGTTTTCCCGCACGGTCATGTTTGGAAAGAGCGCATACGCCTGGAAGACCATGCCAATGTCACGCCGGTTGGGTGGAACAGGGACAATGTCATTGCCATCCAGCAGGATCGTACCGCTGTCAAGCTGTTCAAAGCCAGCGATCATCCGCAGCGTGGTGGTCTTGCCGCAGCCGGAAGGACCAAGGAATGAAACCAGCGACCCCTTCTCGATATCCAGGCTGAAATCGTGGACCGCCGCCACTCCGCCAAAGGATTTATTGACATTCTTCAGTTCCAGATAAGCCATTGCAATATCCTCGTCTACCGGGCTTGAATTGATTCGACTTTTTCCGTCTGGCCCTTGCTGCCGACCCACAGGATCAGGAGCGAGACCAGCCAGGCGATGGTAAAGGAAATTACTGAGAAAGCCGCTGCAACATTCCCGTTGATGCGGGTGAACTCGACCAGCAGCAGCGGGAATGTTTTGAACCGGGCGCCGACAATCAGGGAAGTCAGCGTATATTCTGCAAAAACCGTGGCGAAGACCAGGAGGCTGCCGCTCAGAAGCCCCGGCAGGATATTGGGGATGATGATTTTTGCCAGCACTTGGAAAACATTCGCTCCCAGGCTTTGACCGGCCTCGGTCAGGACATGGACGTCAATCGCCTGGATGGCATTCGAAACCGGACGGTACATGAAAGGCATGGAATAAACGACCACCGCCCCGATCAGCAGGAAGGGGGAGCGCGCCAGCGGGGCAAAATTGTAGACCTGGACCAAAGCCAGCGCCAGAACAACAGTCGGGATTCCGAAGGGCAGGATCATCAAAATATCCAGCAATGGTTTGGCGCGTCCCAGGCGAGTATGTACCCAGTAGACTGTCGGAACGATGATAAGCAAACTTACCAGGACGGTGGCCAGGGACAGGACCAGTGAATTCCGCAGGGTGGTTGTGAAGTAAGATGCCTCGAATGCCCTTTTATAAAACTCGAGAGTGTACCCCTCGGGAAGGATTGTTCTATCCCAGCGTGTGGCAACTGAAAAAACATAGGTGGATATAATCGGAACAAGCATGTAGAAGAGGAAAAAACCAACCGTCGCCACCTGCCAGCCGGCCGGGTAAACTTTTTTATTCAATGCACGCATGGGAGTGGAGCGACTTTTCGCCACTATTTCACCTGTTTTGAGAAAAATTCCGCTACGCTTTCGACCATCGGCGGGCGCGCCGGGTAGCCGCCTGGTAAATCCAGATACTCAGCCCCATAATGATCAGGGAAAGGACTGCCATTGCCATACCGACCGCCTGGTTCTGGCGCACTTCCCCGGCGATCATGTAACCGATCTGGAGCGTCACCAGTGACAGTTTGGCCTGAACGAGGGTATAAGCAGTGGCGTACGCGCCAAAAGCATTGGCGAACAGGAGCGTAAGGCCGGCAATCAAAGATGGCGTCAGGACAGGGATGCCGATCCGCCACCAAAACTGGAACGTCCCTGCGCCCAGGCTCTGGGCTGATTCCTGCCATTCTTTCTTGATGCCGGCAAAAGCCGGGAGGATTAGCAGCACCATCAAAGGTAGTTGGAAATAGACATAAGCCAGGGTCAGCCCGGAGAAGGAGTAAATACTGAATTTCGGATAGAGTTCGTAATCGAGATATTGCAAGAGGAACTGCGTGATGACCCCATTCAACCCGAGGATTACAACAAAGGCGAAAGCCAGCGGAGCGCCGGCGAAGTTTGTGGTCACGTCGGAGAGGGAGATCAATGCTTGGCGGACGCGCTCCGAAGGCCAGCGGTAGACCGCATACCCGATAAAGGTGCCCAAGATAACCCCGATGATCGCGGTCAGGCCGGAAATTTTGATGCTGTTTATGAAAGAATTGACATAGATGGGGCGTTGTAAATCAATGTAATTCTGAAGAGTAAATTGCTGGGTTGATCTTTCGATAAAGCTGCCTCGCAGCAGGAAAAGAATCGGCACAATCTCAAACGCCAGGCAAAAGAGCAGGAAGGGGGCAAATCCCAGCCAATCAGATGCAGTGCTTCTTGTTTTTTTCGATGGCGACATGAGGGCCTCTCTGATGTTTATTATACCCCGCATGTTTCGTATGTCAATGTTTTTGTTTTGTTTTGTTATGTTTGACTGTTTATTTGATAGATGTTAGAATGAAAAACGAAACATCCGAAACCTTCGCCAGAAACCCATTTCAGGAGTCGCGTCATGGACCAGACCTTAGAACAAATAATGGAACAATATCCCGATCTGGCAAAATTCGAGCAGGGTATCGCCAAGCTGGTCGACTCAGGATACTTCCAAAAAGGCCCGGAAATCCTCGTCAACCGGACCCCCGGCCGGCTGGACCTGATGGGTGGGAACGATGACTACACCGGAGGCTTGGTCTTCGAGACCACCATCCGGGAGGCCACCTGGGTGGCCCTCCAGCCGCATTCCAACCCGGTCGTGAAATTCTACAACCCGGCGGTCAAATCCATCGGCTGGAAAGAGCAGATCGAATTTTCACTGGATGACCTAATGGAAAATGGACAGGTCAAACCCTTGGAAATCGTGCGCGAGTGGATTAACCGCGATCCCAAGAATTCCTGGTGCGCCTACATCCTAGGCGACTTATATTTCCTGCTCAAGAAATTCCCTCAGAAAATAACCCGCGGCTTTTCCATGTATCTGGAATCGGATGTGCCGCTGGGCAAGGGCGTCAGTTCTTCCGCCGCCTTGGAAGTTGCTCCGATGAAAGCTATGGCGGAAATGTATGGCATCCAGGTCCAGGGTGTGGAACTGGCCGAGTGGACCCAGTGGGTTGAGATCGCCCTGACCCAGTCCGCCTGCGGAATCATGGACCAGTTGGCTGTTGTCATGGGCGATGAAGGCTATTTCGTACCTATGCTCTGCCAGCCCTGCCAACCCTGGCCGCTGGTCAAGTTACCTGAAAACCTGCGCATCTGGGGCATCGACTCGGGCATGCGCCACTCGGTGGCCGGCATAGAGTATGAATCTGCCCGGGCTGCCACCTTTATGGGCTACCGCTTCTTGTGTGATTGGGAAAAGCTGGATCCGATCTTGGATGAAAGCGGTGCCCTGCCCCGCTGGGTGGAATCCAAATGGAATGGATACCTGTCGAACCTCACTCCCTCCCAATTTCGCGCCAACTACGAAGCCAAGCTGCCCGAAAAAATGTCCGGGATGGAATTCAACAAATTGTATGCCACGCACCTCGACCCATTCACACCAGTCCGGCCAGAAGTGGGTTACCCGGTCCGCGCCGCCACGCGTTACGCAGTCGAGGAAAACTGGCGGGTGCAAAGTTTTTTCAGCCTGATCTCTCGTCCGGCAGAGATGTTTGATAGGCGTATGGGCGCACTCCTTGGTGAGCTAATGTACCTGGCGCACCTGGGTTACAGTGAGTGTGGACTCGGTTCCGAGGCTACAGATAAAATCGTCGAACTCGTGCGGGAAGAGGCTGCCAACGATTTGCTTGGAGCAAAGATCACAGGGGGCGGGGCAGGAGGAACGGTGGCCATTCTAGGCTGGAATAGCTTCCTTGCCGAGGAGGCCTTTCAGCGCGTACTGAAAAAATATGCTGCCTGGAGCAAAAGTGAACCGTATGTATTTTCCGGATCATCAGCAGGCTGCGACAAATTCGGCGTTGTGCGGATCAAGTATTCCTGACATTTGTCTTCTCACCTTATCGGTGTTCATCGTCTGATGTGAAAAATGATCAAACCCGGGGAATCCATCTGAACAGCAATGAATTTCTAACAGGATTCTTGTTTGACCGAATTCAACCCCTCGGTTATAATTGCCGCTCGTCTCTGGAAACCCCCGGCGGGCTGCCGCCGTTTGGCGTTTGAAATCTTGTTATCATAAGGAATAAGCATGGCAACAAAGCGTACGTACCAACCCCGCATCCGCCGCCGTGTGCGCGTGCATGGCTTCCGCCAGCGCATGTCCACCGCCGATGGCCGCCAGGTGCTGAAGCGCCGCCGTCTTAAAGGCCGCTACCGCCTGACTGTCCGTTCCAACGCGCATGTCAAGCACGTCCGTTGGTAGGAGAGAACAACGCAGCAGGTAAACCTGACCAGGCATATTCGAGGCACAGGTGAAGCGGCGTTTTCGCCTGACCCGGTCAACCGATTTCAAGCGGGTGCGGCGTTCCGGCAAGTCCTATGCCCACCCGCTTATCGTGTTGTATGTGCTGAGGTCAGAGCACCCGGTGACGCGTGTGGGCGTAACAGCAGGGATTGCAGTCGGCAATGCCGTTCGGCGCAACCGGGCCAAGCGGTTGCTGAGGGCGGCGATGAATGCTCTTTTACCGGTGACAGTTCCCGGGTCCGACCTGATGCTGATCGCCCGTTCCCCCCTGGCCGATTCGAACCTCGAGCAGACCCGCGTCGCCTTATCCAGTCTGCTGCAACGCGCCGGACTCCTTTCTCTTTCTCATGACGGTTGAATATTTGCCCAGCGAGTATCCCAACGAACCGCGCCTGCGCGACCTGCCGCGCAAGGTGTGGAATTGGCCGCGCCTGGGCATGCTGGCGCTCATCCGTTTCTACCAGATGACGATTGCCAAGGGCATGCCGCCCAATACCTGCCGGTACTACCCTTCCTGTTCCCACTATGGCTACCAGGCGGTGTACAAATTTGGCGTATTGAGGGGTGGGGTCATGGCAATCTGGCGGGTGCTGCGCTGTAACCCGTTTAACCCCGGGGGTTACGACCCCGTTCCTTAGGAGATATTACGCTCCATGAAGACCAAACTTTTGCTTCCGATTGCCGCGCTGCTTGTTGTGAGCCTTTTCCTGGGTGGATGCGCCACTGGCATGACGCCTTCCTCCTGGAATGGCATGACATCCGACGCGGACTATGCTTACATCTCTGGCGGCCCGTATGTGTACGCCATCAACCTGGAGACCCACGCCGAAGCATGGCGATTCCAGGTCAAGACGTCTGCCTTTGCCGCCCCGGTGTTAACTGGCGATGGGCAATTGCTCGTTGGCGGCTACAACAATATCCTCTACAGCCTCGACCCTGCGGATGCCAGCGAAAACTGGCAGTTCGCCCAGGCCCGTGACCGCTGGATCGGTTCCCCGCTCGTGGCGGAGGAGACGATCTACGCTCCCAATGCCGATTACAGCCTGTACGCCCTCGACATGGACGGCAACCTGCTCTGGTCGTTCAAAGCTGACCAGTCCATCTGGGGCACGCCGGTGACCGACGGCGAACTGGTCTACTTTGGCACGCTTGGGAGCAAGGTGTATGCCCTCGAGGTCGCCACCGGCGAACTGGCCTGGGAAGTGGAAATGGATGGAGCGGTGCTCGGTTCGCCCGTCCTGCAAGATGGCATGCTTTATTTTGGCCTGTTCAACGGCGCATTGACCGCCCTCGACTCGCGTGACGGCAATCTGCTCTGGCAAGAAGCGCTGGAATCCTGGGCCTGGTCCGGTCCGCTTCTGGCAGGCGAGACTCTCTACATCGGTGATGGCGCGGGCAACTTGTCTGCCTACAGTCTGCGCGGAGACCTGCTCTGGAAGCAGGAACTGAACGGCGCAATTGTCGGTCCGCCGGTGCTTGTGGCGGGTGAAATCGTTGTCGGCTCGGATGCGGGCGACATCTACTTTGTTTCCCTGGATGGGGAGGATGTTCGCACCGTTTCGGTGGGCGGGCAGGTCTATGGTCCCCTCCAGCCAGCCGGGACGCTCATCCTGGTCAGCCCAACGGAGAGCGAGAGTGAATCTCTCTTCATCGCGCTGGACGAGAACGGCGCCCAGGCCTGGGACTTCACCCCGGCGAAATAAGGAAATCAGCCATGTGGGAAACCATCATTGTTAACCCCCTTACCAATATCCTGCTGTTTATTTATCAGCTCGTTGGCAGCCAGTTTGGCATTGCCATCATTATTTTTACCATCCTCATCCGGGTGGTGACCCATCCCCTGATGGCCAAGCAGATCAAAGGTTCCCAGGCCATGCAGGAATTACAGAGCAACAAGGAATGGCAGGACATCCAGAAGAAACACAAGGGCGATAAGGAAAAACTTGCCCAGGAACAAATGCGGCTCTACAAGGAACTGGGCATCAACCCCTTTGCCTCCTGCCTTCCGACCCTGATCCAGATGCCCATCATCTTCGGCCTATACCAGAGCATTGTGCGCGCCCTGGCGGCCTCGCCAGCCCAACTGCTCATCCTGACCGGCGCGGTCTGGCCGTTTGGCGGGCTGGATCAACTTATCTCAGTTAACAGTCAATTCCTGTGGATGAATCTGGGCCAGCCGGAGCGCGTCTATATGTTCGGTGTGGGCGTCCCGGTGCTTGCCATCCTGGTGGCGATCACCACGTACATCCAATCCAAAGTGACCATGACGCCCTCGGCCTCACCGAACGACCAAGCTGCGTCAATGAACAAAATGATGTCACTGTACATGCCGCTCCTGCTCGGTTACTTTGCTTACAACTACGCCTCCGGCCTGGCAGTTTACTTTATCGTCAGCAACCTGGCCGGTCTGGTGCAATATGCCTTGCTCGGCAAAGTCAATTGGAAGGCGCTCCTGCCCGGGAAGAAACCGGCCCAGAAGTCCTTGGCGAGGACAAAATGAACGAGCGCGCCACCCTCGAAAAGATCGCCCCAACAGTCGAAGAAGCCGTGGCCGAAGGATTGGCGGAACTCGGCCTGACTGAGGACGCGGTTGACGTGGAAGTGTTGGATAACGGCAGCCGCGGCTTGCTCGGTATTGGCGGGCGGCAAGCGCGCGTTCGCTTGAGCATTAAAGCTGCCCCGGTCGCGGGACCTGAGACCGGCCAGCCCGGTCAGGACGCCCCCTCCTCAGGGGACGACGAGACCTTGCGCCTGGCGCGCCAAATTGTCACCGAAATGCTCGAAAAGATGAAGGTCAACGCGTCGGTTGAAGCTCACTACGGCGAACCCGAAGAAGAAGGCGAACGCCCCATCCTGATGGACATCAGCGGCTCCGACTTGGGCATCCTCATTGGCCGCCATGCCGAGATCCTGAATGCCATGCAATACTTGGTCAACCTGATGGTCAGCAAGCAAGTGGAACGCTGGGTGCAGGTGGTGGTTGACGTGGAAGGGTACCGCGCTCGCCGTGAACGCCAATTGCGCCAATTAGCGCGCCGCATGGCCGACCAAGTGATGAAAACAGGCCGCCGTCAGAGCCTGGAGCCGATGCCTGCCAACGAACGTCGCTTCATTCACTTGGAATTGCGTGACCATCCCAGCGTCATCACCCAGTCCGTGGGCGAAGAGCCGGGACGAAAGGTAACGATTGTCCCCAAGCAATAAAGCGTAATGTTCAAGGTATAAGAACAGAAGGTCATCTCTTCGGCTGGAAGGATGGCCTTTTCTATTACCTTCTTGCTTCTTAGTTCTCACGCCTCAGTGTATAATCTATCCATGTCAGCCCTCGTACCGCTCAAACCAGTAGACTACGTTGTCATCGGACACCTTACCTGCGACTTGACCCCGCAAGGCTCGCGCCTGGGCGGGACTGCCGCTTATAGCGCGCTGACGGCGCAGGCGCTCGGCCTGCGCGTGGGCATCGTCACTGCCTTTGGAGGGGAGGTCTCTCTCGAGATGCTGGACGGCATCCAGGTCCGCAACGTGACGACCGGGCGCAGTACCACCTTCGAGAACGTTTACACTCCATCAGGCCGTATCCAGTATGTGCATCACGTTGCCCCGGACCTGACTCTTGCCCATGTTCCAGAGATTTGGCAGCGCGCCCCGATATTTCACATCGGGCCAATCGCGCAGGAAGCCAAGACGCTGGTCAAGGATGGGCATGGCGGCTCGATTCTGGGGCTGACCCCTCAGGGATGGCTGCGCGCCTGGGATGGCAGTGGGCGAATCCATCCCGTTGCCTGGAAAGAAGCTTCGGTCATGCTTCCCAAAGCCGGAGCGGTCGTGATCTGCGTTGACGATGTAGGCGGGGACGAGGAACAACTCGAAGCGATGGCTTCGGCCACCCATGTGTTGGCCGTGACGGAAGGCCCTTCCGGGTCAAGGTTGTACTGGAACGGCGACTTGCGCCGCTTCCGCGCCCCTGAAAGGGAGGAAGTAGATGCCACCGGCGCGGGCGATATTTTTGCTGCTGCATTCTTCTGGAGACTTTATGCCACTCGAGACCCCTGGGCGGCGGCGCGCTTTGCCACCCACTTGGCCTCGTTTTCAGTCATGCGGCGTGGGCTGGAGAGCATTCCAACCAAAGAAGAAATCCAAACCTGTCTCGTGGAGGTTCTGTAGTGGGACGCGTTTACACACTGGTCAATCAGAAGGGTGGGGTGGGGAAAACCACCACTGCCATTAACCTGGGAGCCTACCTGGCCCAAATGGGCCAGCGCGTCCTGATTGTTGATATTGACCCGCAAGCAAATGCAACTTCATCTCTTGGTGTAGACAAGCACACCGTAAAAGGCGGCACTTATGAAGCCTTGTTAGGGCAGGTATCGGTCTCGGCAAATATCCTCCACAACCCACGCTTGAACCTGTCAATCTTACCCTCCTCTCCAGCCCTGGCTGGCGCGGAAGTAGAACTGGTCAATGAGTTGGGGCGCGAGTCCAAACTTAACCACGCGATTGCTCCTCTGGTGGGGCGATACGATTACATGCTCGTAGACTGCCCGCCCTCGCTCGGCCTGTTGACGGTAAATGGTTTGATGGCGGCCCAGGATGGGGTGCTGATCCCGGTGCAGTGCGAGTATCTGGCGCTGGAAGGTCTGGGCGAGTTGACTCGCACCGTGCAACGCGTGCGCTCGGCGCTTTTCCCCACACTGAAAGTGCGCGGCGTGATCTTGACGATGTTCGACAGCCGCACCCACCTTTCCGCCGACGTGGTAAGTGAAGTCCGCAAATATTTCAATGGGCAGGTTTTTGAGACGATCATCCCGCGCAGCATCCGCCTGGCGGAAGCGCCATCGTACGGACTGCCGGTCTCGGCGTATGCTCCCGGCTCGAACGCGGCCAAATCGTACGAATCGCTGGCGCGAGAACTGCTGGAAGGCGACGGCGTCGCCATCGCGCAAGTAATGGCTTGATTTAGGTATCCAGGAGAATCTTATGGCCCAAAAATCTGGTCTCGGACGCGGCCTTGGGGCGCTCCTCCCCGGTGGGGAAGCTGCCCCGGCAGAAAATGGCGTGACAATGGTTTCGGTGGACCTTGTCTCCCCAAACCCACGCCAGCCGCGCAGCGCAATGCGCCCGGAGGAATTGCAGGAACTGACCGAATCGGTGCGCGAGCACGGGGTGCTCCAGCCGTTGATTGTCACTCCCAGTGATTCCTCCGGTTATTATGTGCTGATTGCCGGGGAACGCCGCCTGCACGCCGCCCGGCTGGCGGGTCTCACGGCAGTGCCGGTGATTGTCCGGCAGGCAACCGACCAGCAGAGGCTGGAACTGGCTATTATCGAGAACGTCCAGCGGTCCGACCTCTCGGCACTGGAAGAGGCCGAAGCCTACCGGCAACTTGCCGAGGATTTTGGCTTGTCTCACGAAGCGATTGCAGGCCGCGTGGGCAAGAGCCGCGTGGCAGTGACGAATACGCTCAGGCTGATGAAACTCCCTGATTCGGTCAAAAATGCCCTTATCGAAGGGCGCATAACTGAAGGGCACGCGCGTGCCCTGCTGGCGCTGCCCACTCCGGAAGCCCAGACGGCCGCCTTGCGCACGGTTGTCTCCCAGGAACTCAATGTCCGCCAGACGGAGGAATTGGTGCGCAGGCTTTCTGGCGAAAAACCGCCTGTCAGGCCCAGGCCGACCACCTCGCCGGAAATTTCCTCTCTGGAAGAACGCCTGCGCGCCAGCCTGGGCACGAAGGTTAGCCTGCGCGCCAGCCGGAAAGGGGGAACGATGACGATTCACTACTACTCCAACGAGGAACTCGAAGCCTTGCTGGCGCGCTTATTGAATGACTGACAGAGGTCGCATGAGACTCCTCTACAATGCCCGCATCTATACCCTGAACACTCGCCAGCCATCCGCGTCGGCCATCGTCCTTGACGAGGGAAAGATCCTGGCTGTCGGTAGCGAAGAACTCCTGCGAGAGTACCCGGATGCTGAAAGGGAAGATCTGGCTGGCCGTGTTATCCTCCCCGGTCTCACTGATGCGCATATCCACATGCAACTCTATGTCCTTAACCGGCAGAAGATTGATTGCGAAGTGCCGGAAAGGGAAGAAATACTGGATCGCGTGGCCGAACGCGTCAAAGCAACGCGGGTGGGGGAATGGATCCTCGGTCACGGCTGGAACCAGAATGCCTGGGGCGGCCAATGGCCGACTGCCGCGGACCTCGACGCTGTTGCGCCGTTAAATCCGGTTTTTCTAACTGCCAAATCCCTGCATGCCGCGTGGTGCAATTCCTCTGCCCTGCGTAGGGCCAGGATAAAAAAGAGCACCCGCGACCCAAAGGAGGGCGTGATCCTGCGCGACCCGCGAGGTCATCCCAGTGGCATCCTGTTGGAAAAGGCCACAAACCTGGTTGAAAATGTCATTCCCAAGCCGCACCCGGAGGATTTAGCGGACCTTTTCGAGCAGGCAATCCCAACGCTCTGGCAAATGGGGCTGACGGGTATCCACAATTTCGACCGCGAGGCTTCCTTCCGCGCTTTGCAAATCCTCAATACGCGCGGAGCGTTGCGTCTGCGCGTCCTCCAGGCCATCCCGCGCGAGGATATGGAAATCACCGCGCGCCTCAGCCTGCGCACTGGCATGGGGGACGATATGCTCCGCTTCGGCCCGGTCAAGCTCTTTGCCGATGGCGCCCTGGGGCCGCATACGGGAGCCATGCTCAATCCCTATGTTGACGAGCCGGAAAATCGTGGTATTCTGTTAATGGACGCGGACGACATATTCGAGTATGGCCGCGACGCGGTACGCGCAGGTCTCAGTTTGGCAGTCCATGCAATTGGCGACCGCGCCAACCGCGAGGTCCTGGATGGCTTGGCCCGCCTGCGCGATTACGAAAAAGAGCGCGGCCTGCCGGCTTTGCGCCACCGCATCGAGCATGTTCAGGTGCTCCATCCGGACGATACAGCGCGGCTGGCCGAACTGGATGTAATCGCCTCGATGCAGCCCATTCACGCCCTCTCAGACATGGAGATGGCGGATAAATCTTGGGGCAGGCGTTCAGCCCTGGCTTACGCGTGGCGTACCCAGGTCCGGCACGGGGCGCAGCTGGCGTTCGGTTCGGATGCGCCGGTGGAGAGTCCTAATCCATTCTGGGGACTCCACGCTGCCGCCACCAGACGGCGCGTCACGGGGTTTCCCGGTCCGGATGGCTGGTACCCGGAACAGCGCCTGACGGTCCACGAGGCGCTCGAAGCGTACACCCTCGGCCCTGCGTACGCAGCCGGCATGGAAGACCGCTTGGGAAGGCTGGCTCCCGGTTATCTGGCTGACTTGATTGTTTTGGAGATAGACCCATTTACCTGTAATCATTCTGTATTACGTGAGACTCAGCCGCGTGCAACCATGGTTGCCGGGGAGTGGGTCTGGCAAGCATGAGGTTTTTCCATGACGACCCCGTTAACACCTGAAGTACTTGTGCCTCGCTTGGGAGAATACTTGGTGCAAAAAGGCACCATTACCGATGCAGATCTGAAAAGAGCGCTGGCATATCAGACAGAGATTCAAAGCACTGGCAAACGCTGCTTTCTGGGCCAGGCCCTGATGGAATTGGGTCTGGTGGAGCGCCGCCAGCTGGACCATGCCGTCACCGAACAGATTATCCAACTCCGTAATGCTCTCGAAGACGCCAACCGCTTCCTCGAACGACGCGTGCAAGAGCGTACCTCCGAATTGCAGGACGCTTTGCAGAAACTTTCCGAGTTGAGCCAGTTGAAAGCCAATTTCGTTGCCAATATCTCACACGAACTGCGCACCCCCCTCACGCACATCAAAGGGTATCTCGAACTCCTGGCAACCGGATCTTTGGGCGGATTGACCGCAGAACAAAAAAACGCTCTCCAGGTGAGCCAGCGAGCAACGGGGCAATTGGAAAGCCTGATTGACAACCTCATCCTGTTCTCCCAGGCTGAGCGCGGCGAAATGACGCTTCATCTCCTACCCGTAGATATTGCGAAGGTGGCGGGCGAGATCATCAACTATTCCCTTACCAAAGCCAGCAATCGTAATGTGACTCTGGAGCACGAAATAACCATTGACTTACCCTTTGTCCAGGCTGACGAGGAAAAAATATCCTGGGCGATTCTGCAGCTGCTCGATAATGCCATAAAATTCACTCCTGCTGGCGGGAAAGTGCTCCTGTCCATCCAGCCGGAAGCGGACAACCTGATCATGGTTTCAGTGATTGATACTGGCATTGGCATTCCTGCGAATCGCCTGGAAGAAATATTCGAGCCTTTCCACCAGTTGGATAGCTCATCCACCCGCCGCTATGGAGGCACCGGGCTGGGTTTGGCGTTGGTGCGTGATATTCTCAATGCGCACGGTTCGATCATTGAGGTTGAGTCAGATGAAGGGAAAGGTTCCACTTTCCGCTTCCCCCTGCTGTCGGCCAAAATTGTCATGTGACGATTGGATTGTGCATGGAGATTGAAACGCTCGAAGAGCTTACTCGGTTGTCCCCCTCCAACGTAAAAGGCGATTGGATAAAATATCTTGATTCCCTGTTTACCACCCTGAGAAAGCGCTTCGTTTTTGACAATCTGTGCATATACAAAGTGGAGAAAGCCAATGGCGTTGTAGAGGCTGTATACGCCCGTGCGATTGGACGAGGACGGAGCAAGGAGGCCGATGCTCCCTGGGGAGACGACATAGCCAACCAGGTGATCGCTTCCGGCAAATTGACATTCTCCGCCCCGCATAAGGGCGCCGACTCCGACCGGATCGCAATGCCTCACTTGTTTGGCCTCCCGCTGGTCCTCCCTTCCGGGCAGGGCGCGCTCGTTTTTGTTCGCTTTGGCGGACCGGATTACACAGCAGAACAGCTTTCCTGGGCTCTGCTGGCAGCCAGCCAGGTGACGCGCGGTTTCGAGCACCGTTCATTACAGGAGGCGTTGGACCAACTCGAACTAGCCCGTCGCCACACCCGGTTGCAGGATGATTTCATTGCCACGATCTCCCACGAATTGCATACCCCTCTGGGTTTTATCAAAGGCTATACCACTTCGCTCCTGCGGCCCGATACTACTTGGGACGCCGCGACGCAACGGGAATTCCTCACCATTATTGACGAAGAAACCGACCAGTTGGTGATGCTCATTGACCGGATGCTTGACTCAGCCCGCCTGCAGAGCGGAAATATGATTATGGACTTCCAACCGGTGCGCCTGGAAGCCCTCCTCCGTGATGTTGTCATCCGCATCCAGGGACGGCATAAAGGTCTCGAGATCGGCCTGGACCTGGAACAGGCCGCCCCCATCTTGGCAGATACCGTCCGCCTGAGCCAGGTTTTCAACAACCTGTTCGATAATTCCATCAAGTATGCTCCCGGCGCGGCTATTGAGATCTGCCTGACGGCGGATGAAAAGCGCCAGATCGTAACCTTCACAGACCACGGGCCCGGCATACCGGCTGAGCATTTGCCCTACCTTTTCGACCGGTTTTATCGGGTCCCTGATGGCAACAACAAGCGTGGCACCGGACTTGGATTGTTCATCTGCAAGCAGATCATCCAGGCCCATACTGGGCACATATCCGTCAAGACCGTCCCCGGAAAAGGGACCTCTTTCCGCATCGAATTACCAGCCCAGCCGGCAGCAATTTCCCCAGAGAGGTGAATATGCCTGTACGCATTCTGGTCGTGGACGATGAACCCCGTTACCTGCGCCTTTTGGAAGCCAACCTGCTGACCGAAGGCTATCAGGTCTATACCGCCTCAGATGGCGAAGCGGCCTTGGAAGCCTTCTCTGGCGGCCCGGTTGACTTGATCCTGCTGGATGTGATGATGCCGCGCATGGACGGATTTACCGTTTGCCAGCGCATCCGCCAGTTCTCCAATGTGCCTATTATCATCCTGACCGCCAAAGGCGAAGAACAAGACCGGGTGCGCGGCCTGGACGTTGGCGCCGATGATTATCTGGTCAAGCCGTTCTCCATCACCGAATTATTGGCGCGCGTCCGCGCTGTTTTGCGCCGTGCCCAGGTCTCGGAGGTCGGCCAGGAACGATTCTTTTCTCATGGCGGCTTGCGGATTGATTTTGCCCGCGCTGAGGTCTGGCTGGCTGAAACGCCGGTATACCTCTCGGCCACCGAATACCGCCTGCTTCTCCAGTTCACGCATAACATCGGGAAAGTACTAACGGCCGAGGAATTGCTCACCAGCGTTTGGGGACCGGAATATCGCGAGGATAAGGAAATCCTGTGGGTCACGATTGCCCGGTTGCGCCAAAAGGTGGAAGAAGATCCGCATACCCCCCGGCATATCGTCACCCGCTCCGGGTTGGGATACCTGATGCCCCCGCTGGAAACAGCATAACTCCTGGAAGGTAAAGTATGGACCGACCACCTGTTACTGTTCTAATCATAGATGGAGATGCAGCCAGCCGGAATTACCTGTCGGCCATGCTGCTCAAGGAGGGCTACCAGGTATTGACCGCCTCGCTTGGGCGCGAAGGACTGATCTCTGCCTGGAAGGACCAACCCGGAATCATCATCATTGATCCTGTGCTCCCTGATATCCCCGGTCTGGAAGTGGTCGCCCGCCTCCGGCAGGATCGGCGCACGGCCAAGGTCCCGTGTGTGGCGCTCTCCAGCCAGGAAGACGCGCAGGAAATGTCGGCGTTGCTGGCGGCTGGCTGCAACGAGTACATGCTCAAGTCTGGCGACGCCCTCGCGCGCCTGTTCCAGTTCCTGCCACGCTTATCGAATAAGGAAAGCACACTGGCAAAACGCGGCAAAATGATTGCGTTCTTGAGTGCCAAAGGAGGCACGGGCACCTCGTCATTGTGCGCCAACATTGCCATGTGTGTTGCGAGCACAAAAGCGGATAAGCGCGTGGCTGTTCTCGACCTGGTACTCCCCATCGGCTCGATTGCCAATATTGTGGGCTATGATGACCGCACCAACCTGATTTTCACAGCCTTGCAAAAGCCGGAAGCCACCAATGCGACTTATTTCAAGGAAAACCTGCCTCGCATCTCTGGCTGGTACTTTTACCTTCTTGCCGGCCCCCCGGACCCTGCCTCATCCACCCAACTGGCTAGTGATCGCGTAGCCGGGATCATGGATGCGCTCCTGGATTCCCATGATTATCTTTTTGTAGATTTAGGCCGTTCCCTCTCGCGCATTAGCCTGCCTATTATCCAACAGGCCAACGCGCTGGCTTTGATCTTGGGCACCGATCTGGCAACCTGTACCCTAACGCAGACAATCCTTGAATACCTGAAAACTCTTGGAATAGACACCCGGCGAATCTTTGCCATCCAGAACCGTTCGGTGGGCCTGGAAGGTTTGACGAAACCCGAAGCCGAGAAGTTGATCGGGCTGCCCATCCAGGTCACCATTCCTTACCTGGGAGATAACCTTACTGTTGCCAATAACCGCCATGAGCCATTTATTTACAGATTCCCCAACGACGCAACCTCAATGGCTTTACGGCAAGTTGCCTCCCAGGTGCTTGAATTGTCTGAAAAGCAGTTTCGCTGAACAGGAGCGGTCGCAACCCTCAATCTGCCACAGGGCGCTGGCTAGCCATAAATCTCTTTGCTATAATGCTTCTAATGAAAAAGGAAATCCTATGAGCATTCAGGCACAGGTTGTTGTTCGTTCCAAGAAATTAGGCGTCCTCATCCGGGATGCCCGTCTGGCGCAGAGGAAGACCATACCGGAGTGTGCCACTGCCACTGGCGTACCGGCCGGCTTTTTACGCGCCTGGGAAGAAGGGCGTAAATCCCCCTCTTTGCCTGAACTGGAAGTGCTCGCTTATTACTTCTCCCTGCCCATGAGCCATTTTTGGAGCAAGGACGCCCGTTCTGATAATTCCATCCCGACCGGGGCCATGAACCTGCCTGCCCTTGTGGGTATCCGCCAGCGCCTGGTGGGTGCGATGCTCCGCCAGGAACGCGAGAAAGCCAGCCTGTCCCTGCGGGCGCTTTCCGAATCATCAGGCATTTCAATCCCCCGGCTGAAATCCTATGAACTGGGGGAACGCCCGATCCCTTTGCCGGAATTGGAAGGGCTGATGTCTTTGCTGGGTGGGCGGGTCGAATCCCTCTTTGACCAAAACGGACCCGTTGGTCTGTGGATGGCGGAACAAAGGGCCATTGCGGATTTTCTCCAAATGCCCCGTGAAATGCAGGATTTTGCCTCCAAGCCGGTCAATCGTCCTTATCTTGAACTCGCGATGAAGTTGAGCAATATGTCAACCGATAAACTGCGCTCGGTGGCTGAAGATTTACTGGATATCACTCTCTAATGTCCAAACATTCCGACCCTCAAACCCTGGCTGTACAAGCCAAACAAGTTTACGAAATGGGTGATTTCCCCGCCGCTGGACAGGCCTTTGCAGATGCAGCTGAGGCTTTTCTCTCCGCGGGCGATAAACTCATGGCCGCGGAGATGAAGAACAACCAGTCTGTTTCGCTCCTGCGTGCGAAGCAGGCTCAATCTGCCCTGGATGCCGTGGAAGGGACCGAGGCTGTCTTTGCTGACGCTGGCGATTTTCGCCGCCTGGGGATGGCTCACGCCAACCGCGCCTCTGCCCTCGAGGCACTAAGACGTCACCCGGACGCCATTGCCGCCTACGAAAAAGCCGGAGAGTCGCTGGAAAAAGCCGGGGAAGACCAAATGCGCGCCCAGGTGATGCAGTTGCTCTCGGCGCTTTACCTGCGGCGCTGGAAATTCCTGAACGCTGTTATTTCCTTACAGTCCGGGCTGGCGGGTGTCAAGGATCCTACACCGAAGCAGCGCCTGATGAAGAAACTGCTGTTCTTCCGGTTATGATATTCGAAAGCCTTGTCCGCTCGGCGGTATTCACAGACCAGCGCCCGCTGTCTCGGTTGATCGAGAACAACTACTTTGTCCATCGCCACCTGGACTGGCGTGAGCCATTGAGCTGGATTGGATCCGCGCCTTTCCTGGTGCTGGAACGCCGGGGAGAATTGGTCGGCGCCCTGGCCTGCCCTCAAGATCCTCCTGGAGTGGCCTGGCTGCGGCTCTTTGTTATTTATGAAGTCGAAAACGAGAAAGAGGTTTGGCAGATGCTGTGGGAGGCTGCCTCCCGCGAACTCTCCCAGCATATTGGTATCATGGTCGCGGCCATTGTCATGCTGAAGCGGATGGCTCCCATGCTGATCGAGAGCGGGTTTACCACCCAACAACAACTTGTGATGCTCGAGAAGAACGACGGTGGTTATTCTGGCGACACCTCCTGTGGACAGGGAATATCCATCCGCCCGATGCTGATCCACGACCTGTCCGCCGCGGCGGACGTGGACGCGTCGGCTTTTGCACCTCTCTGGCGGAACTCGCTCCCGGATCTCTCCCGCGCTCATACCCGGGCGCTCCTTGCGGCAGTAGCCGAGGTGGAAGGGCGGGTGGTTGGGTATCACATCAGCACCCGGAACTCTATCGGGATCCACCTCGCCAGGCTGGCGGTCCGGCCAGATGCGCAGGGACGCGGCATCGGTCAGTCCCTGATGAATGATCTATTCGTCCAGGCTGAACGGCACGGCATCCACCGCTTTACTGTCAATACCCAGAGCGATAATGCCGTCTCACTGGCGATTTACAAGAAACTGGGTTTCTTTGAAACTGGTGAACGCTACCCGGTGTACCAGCGCCAGGTTTCACATTGAGGAGGCAGTATGGTCAACCCGGAAGAGGCTGTCATTGTTAATGCGCTCGTACGGCAGGCATTGGTGTCGGCCCAGGAAGTGATGGGTGAGAATGGCCTGAATGCTGTCCTGCGGAGCGTTGGGCTGGGGCGGTTTATCGGTAATTTCCCGCCCAATGACACCAACCCTGGTATTAAGACCACAGAGTATGCCAGATTTAATGAGGCGATTGAATCCTTTTATGGTCGGGGCGGCAAGGGGATGCTGCGCCGGATTGGGAAGGCATCGTTCCAATATGGCGTGCGTGAACAGGGCGCACTGATGGGAGTGGCCGGCGCGGCACTTAAACTCATGCCCGCTAGAAGTCGCATTAAGTTTGTGCTGAACGGCATGGTCAACGCCCTGAAAAAAACAAACCCACAGGTGAACGCCTGGGTGGAAGAAGACGGCGACAGAATTGCCTATTGCGAATCCACGTGCGCCATCTGCCTGGGGCGGCATAGCGACCAGCCTGTCTGCCACCTCTATGTCGGCTCGGTGGGGGAGGCAGTGCGCTGGGCTACCGACCAGGATTATGAGATCGTCGAGACACACTGCGTCGCCAGAGGCGACGCCTATTGTCGTTTTGAAGTGGGCGAGGTGCTTGCGTGATCTCTACGCGCCTGGCGAAGACATTCATCGCAGCGGCCGTGGATGAGACCGGGATCCATAATCTCCCGTCCGTCCTTGCCAAGTCTGGTCTGACGCCGGGAGACCTGGAACGGGTGGACGCTGGCTCGGCAGGCGACATTTATGCCCGTTACCAGCATGCTCTGCGTTTATTTTACGGCCGCGGGGCGCGCGGGATGCTGCTGCGCATTGGCCGCAGCATGTGGGACCGGCTATCGGAGGGGACTGGGCTGAAGGAGAAGGCTGAACTCGAAATCGTCCGCAGGCTCCCGGTCCCGGCCCGGCGGAGGCGGGTGCTGGACTTGGTCGCGGCGCGCCTCCAGGAGGGCGGAGGCAGCGCCTCGGTCCACACCCTGGACCTGGACCTCCTCCTTGTGGATCGGACTGGCGCGGCGGTGATAGGGCAGGAGGAAGGTGAACCCATCTGTTACGTCACGCTTGGCTTGATTCAGGAGGCTTTTTTCTGGGCAACCGGCAAGGAAGCCGATGTGGATGAAATCTCGTGCAAGGCGGCCGGCGCTCCGGCTTGTGAATTCAAAGTAAAACTTGGAGGCTGATTATGCAAACCCGTGAATGGAACTTCAAATCATTTGATGGCCTGGAAATGTACGCGCGCGACTGGACGCCCGACGGCAATATGAAAGCGGCCGTGGTGCTTGTCCATGGACTGGGGGAACACTGCGGGCGGTATGCCCATGTGGGCGCGACGCTGGCGAAGAACGGCTATGGCTTGTTTGGGTTCGACTTGCGCGGACATGGCAAATCAGGCGGGCCGCGCGGCCATTCCCCTTCCTTCGAAGCGTTCATGAAAGACATTGATGGAATGTTCGAGAAAGTGAAAGAAAAATTCCCCGGCAAGCCCCTATTCGTTTACGGGCATAGCCTGGGCGGCATCCTGGTGCTGAATTACATCCTGCGGCGAAAGCCGGAATTGAAAGGCGCGGTGGTCACCTCGCCCGGTATGCGGACGGCGTTGGAGGAACAAAAAGCCAAGGTTGCCCTGGCAAAATTGCTTGGCTCGCTTGCCCCCTCTGCCAGCCTGCCCAGCGGCCTGGATGTAGACGTGCTCTCTCATGATGTCGAAGTTGTCCGTGCCTATAAAGCAGATCCGCTCGTGCATGACAAAGTCTCTTTCGGAATGGGGAAGAACTTGCTTCAAGCCATTCAATGGGCGTTCGATCACGCTTCAGAGTTTTCGGTCCCGCTCCTGCTTATGCACGGCACGGAAGACCAGATTGCCTACCCGCGCGGCAGCCAGGAATTTGCCTCGCTGGTGAAAGGGGACTGCACCCTGAAGCTCTGGGAAGGGATGTACCACGAAACCCACAATGAGCCGGAAAAAGAACAGGTCTTTACTTACCTGTTGGAATGGCTGGCAAAACATTGAGCCTGAATTAAAAGCCCATTAGAAGAAACCCGTTTTCTGCCCGGAAAACGGGTTTCTCTCTGGACAAACCTTCCCGGTTATGGCAAAATCCGACCACTTTGCATATGAAGGAGCCAAGGATGAGTAAACGACAGGAAATACGCGAAAGGCGCCGCCGCGAACGGATGCGCAATCAGATATTGGTGGTTCTGTTTATTGTTGCCGGCGCGTTATTGATTACTTTCGCGTTGGTCATGCCAACGGTGCAAGGGCTGATTAACAGAGCCAATGCCACCGAGATTCCGGTGACGCCAGTAACGACGCGAACATTCAACGCCCCGGTGGATGGCACCAGCCTTGGCGACCCGAATGCACCCGTCAGGGTGGATGTGTGGGAGGATTTCCAATGCCCGGCGTGCAAGACCTATACTGAAGGTACAGAAGTCCAGGTGATCGCGACCTACGTGGAGACCGGAGTAGTCTACTACACCTTCTATCAATACCCTTTTATTGACGGGACTCTTTCCGAGCGAACCATTGCCTGGAATGACGGCGAATCAGACCACGCTGCCAACGCTTCATTGTGCGCCGCCGAGCAGGATCGTTTCTGGGACTATCACGATATGCTCTTTGCCAACTGGAACGGCGAAAACCAGAATGCCTTTGCAGACGAGCGTTTGCTGCGGTTCGCCGAAGTGCTGGAGCTGGATATGGATTCCTTTACCCAGTGCTTTGAAGACGACCGTTACCGCGACCGGATCGAGGAAGAATATACACTGGGGCAGCAGTGGGGCAATACCGGGACTCCCAGCGTTTACGTGAATGGTGTTCTGGTGTCTCCGGGCTATGTCCCTTCATTCGAGCAGGTGGCCGCGGCGATCGAAGCCGCGTTGAACGGGGAATAATTTGCAAAGCCTTGAAAAAATCTCCCGGAGCAGGCCGCTTCGGGAGCTTTTTTCTATTTCTTCGCCAGGCTGGTCTCCTGCCCGGCGGCTTGGTTTTCGTACAGTTCGAGCAGGAAACACAGCGAGGAGAGTCTGTTTAGATAGGGGAGTATCACCTCGTTGGCCACTTCGCCCCGGCTGGTGAGTTCAGCCACCCTCCGCTCGGCGCGGCGGACAATTGTCCGCGCCAGGGAGAAGGCCGCACCGGGAAGCGAGTCGCCGGGCAGGATGAATTCGTTTGGGGGCGGGACTTGCGTTTCCAGCGTATCGGCCTGGGATTCCAGCCATTCGAGGCGCGGCCGGTCCAGGGTCCGGAACCGGCTGGCATTCTCGGGGGTGGCGGCCACTTCGGCCATCAGGGCATACAGGTCGCGCTGTATCTCTTTCAGGATGGCGATGGTTTGCTGGGAGTGGGAGAGGGCGCGCGCCAGTCCCAGCGCAGCTGAGGCTTCGTCCAGCGCGCCGAGGGTTTCGATGCGCGGGTGGTATTTGGGCAGGCGGCCTTCGCCAAGCAAACCGGTGCTGCCGTCGTCGCCCGTGCGGGTGTAGGTAGGGGACATGCTGAAATTATAACCATTTTGGTGGGGAATCACAGTCTTTTGACGTATAATTCAAAATTATTTAGCCGAGGATTCTCGTGTTATGGAAACCAAACGATCCCGCTTTGCCTGGTACTCTCACTTCGTCCCGGTCACCGCCACCCTGTTGGCGGTGGCTATGCTGGTGCTGACGCCCATCTGGGCGGTGCAGGTGTACCGCCAGCCGTTTATTGGCGTTTTGCTGGAACCGAACAATATCGTCAGCAAGATCACCGGCGATAAATGGCCGGTGGCTGGAGTGGGGGCGCGCTGGCCCGACCAGTTGGTTGCAGTCAACGGGCAGCCGGTGACAACTGCAGCGGAATTCTATGCCGCCCTCGACTCAAATGGGTTCGACTCGATAGAACTAACCTTCCAGCGCCCGGACATTGGTGTGCCAACCGGCGTGTATTTGAAGCCTATCCAAATGCCGCTATGGGATTTCATCAGCCTGTTTGTGATCCCCTACCTGGTGGGTCTAGTGTTCCTGATTATCGGTGTGTGGGCCTATCGCGTGCGCAGCGGGTTGCGCGCCAGCCGCGCCCTGCTGGTCTTTGCTGCTTCGGTAAGTGTGGCGACCACCACTTTCTTTGATATGAATACCACCCACCATGTGGTGGCGCTGTGGACGCTGAGTCTGCCGGTAGCAGCCAGCGCCTGCATCCACCTGGCGCTGGTGTTCCCGAAACAGATGCGCCTGGTGGACCGCTGGCCGGCGCTGCGTTTCATTTCCTGGATTCTGTGCCTGGCTTTTGCCATCCCGGCCGTCTACGAGATCCTGTATCCATCCGGGACGCTGAATTACATTTCCGGCTGGCAGGCTTCCTACTTCTTCATGGCGCTCGCGATGGGCCTGCTATTTCTGACGCTTACCTGGCGACTTTTCCGCAGCGACTCGCCTGTGGTGCGCCAGCAGAGCCGCGTCATGGTCTTTGGCGCAACGCTGGCATTCGCCCCGATGATGCTCTTCTACCTCCTGCCAACCGCGCTTGGCGCGCCGCAGGAATTCCGCGCCTCGATCTATTTTCCGCTTCTCATCATTCTGCCGCTTTCCATCACCTATGCCATCCTGCGTTACCGCCTCCTCGATGTGGACCGCGTGCTTGCCAAAGTGCTGGCTTACACTGTAACCACCGCTGCGGCAGTGGCGATTTTTTTTGGCTTGGTAACGTTCTTGTCTGTCTTTATCAACCAGACGGTGCAGCCGGATAATCCCCTTTTGATTGCCATCTACCTGTTGATCCTGGTGGTGGGACTTTCCCCCCTGCGACACCTGGTGCAGCGTGGCATTGACCGCCTTTTCTACCGTTCCCCGGCTGACTATCGCCGTGTGCTCAACGCCCTCTCGACCAACCTGGTCATCACCCCGAACCTCGAGCGGACCCTTGATCTGCTGGCCGAACAACTCCAGCAGGCGCTCGCTCCGGAGCGGTTTATCGTCTACCTGTATGATGACAACCATGCCTTCTACCTGCCACACGCTCATACCGGCGGCGAGTTCCCCTCTTTCCCTGCCGAGGACTTGCTGGTCGTCTCCATCCGCGCGGCCGAGGCCCCCCTGTATTATCCTCCCGACAGCGACCTGCCCGGCGGCCTGGATCATTCCCCGTACTACCTTGCCCTGAATTGCGCCGCTTTTGTCCCCCTGCGCTACGAAGGCAGCCTGATTGGCTTCATGGCGCTTGGCAATAAACGCTCTGGCGACCCCTATACTAGTGACGACCTCGATTTCCTCGGCACCGTGGCCGGGCAATCTGCCCTGGCTCTGGAGAATGCCCGTCTCTTCACCAACCTGCGCCGGACCCTCGACCAGACCCTGGAAATGAAGAATCTGATGGACGATATCTTTGCCTCCATCGCCACCGGCGTTATTACCACAGACGTGGAGCGCAAGGTCACACTCTTCAATCGCGCATCCGAAAACATTCTCGGCATTTCGATGAAGGAGGTAATGGGGAAGTACCTCCCTGATGCGCTGCCGCTCTGCCCGGACCTGGAAACTGCCGCCATCGAAGCAGTCGAACACGGCGTGGTGACGTTATCTCGCGAAGTCACCCGCAATATTCCACCGCGCGGCGACCTCTACCTGCGCCTCTCCTGCTCACCCCTGCGCGATGCCTACCTCGGTACGAAAGGCGCCACCATCGTCTTTGAAGACCTCACCGAACGCCGCCAATTGGAAGCTGAGCAGGAGCGCATCCGCCAGACCTTTGGCCGGGTGGTAGCCCCGCGCGTGCGCGACCGCCTGCTCTCTGACCCGTCCCACCTGCGGCTGGACGGCACGCGCCAGACGGCCACCATCCTGTTCGCCGATATTTCCGGCTTCACCTCATTCAGCGAGAAGGAGGCCCCGGAGGTGCTTTTCAAGATCCTGAACCACTACCTCTCCCTGGCGGCCCAGGCCATCCTCGAAGAAGAAGGCACCCTGGACAAGTTCTGGGGCGATGGCGTCCTGGCGCTCTGGAACGCCCCCGACCCGCAGCCTGACCATGCCCTGCGCGCGGCCCGCGCCGCTTTGACCATCCTGGAGCGTTCTATTCAGGCGCACAAACGTTTTACCGATCCGCTCCACCACCTGAACTTTCACATCGGCATTTCCACCGGTGATGCCATGGTTGGCAATGTTGGCACCAGTGACCTGTTCAACTACACCGCGATTGGCGATACCGTCAACGTGGCCCAACGCCTTGAAACAGCTGCCGGGCCGGGACAGGTGCTGATTGACCAGTTTACCCATACCAGCATCGCCGGAAAAGTCAATGCTGAACCCCTGGCTCCTCTACAGGTAAAAGGCAGGACTCAGCCAGTATCCGTTTTTCATCTTACAAACCTGAAATAGTCTGGATTTGGATGCATACCAAATACCACCGCCTCATCACGGCCGAGGCCTTGCAAAGCCGTTTTAGCCCAACCGCCCTTGAGATCATTATTGCTGCCAACCTGGGGCAGGATGCCCTGCGCGGCCAGATCGGACACGATGAGTTCCATTTCGATTCCAATGCCTTTGCCGCCAGCCGGGAGTATATCGAGCGGAACCGAGCCCTCATCCGTCTCGCGCTGGAGGGTGGTGATGGCACCTCGGCGCAGAAGGCCTTTGGGCGTCTCACCCACACGGCGCAGGATTTCTACGCCCACAGCAACTACGTCACGCGCTGGCTGGCGCGCTTCCCTGATAACGGCTGGCCGCCTCCGGAGGAGATAGACCCGTTCGACGGCAGCCTGCTCGACGGTCCCGGATTGCGCTCCGGGAAGTTGTATTATCCGCTCGAAGCGCTGAGTTTTATCCCGTTCTTGAAGAAAATTGTCCTTCCACTCCTGCCGCGCGATTCGCACGCCTGGATGAACCTGGATACCCCGGAGCAGGGGCCGAAATTCCCCTACGCCATTGCCGCCGCCATTAAGCGCACGCGGTATGAGTACGAGGAAACGATTCGCAGTCTGTCAGATGAGATGGTCTTGCTTTTTTGTCGTTGATGCGGGCTGGATATTTCCCAGCCGTTGTCTGGCAGCAGGTATTACCCTGCTCTGCAATCCCCAAGAGGTATAATGAAACCATGGAAACAAAAGTCAAATTAGAACAAGCCCTGAAAACTGCCATGAAAGCCGGCGACGATGTGACCAAGCGCACCGTACGCATGGCTCTGGCTGCCATCCGCCAGGTGGAGATTGACAAACGGGTGAGCCTGGATGAGACTGCCGTGCTTGGCATCCTCCAGAAGGAGATCAAGACCCGCCGGGAGTCAGTGGAAGAGGCCAGCCAGGCCAACCGCGCCGATATTGTGGCTGCCACCCAGGCCGAGATCAAGGTCCTGGAAGCCTATCTGCCGGCCGCCCTGAATGCGGACGAGTTGAACGCGCTTGTCCAGGCTGCTATTGCCGAGGTGGGGGCAACCGTCCCGGCCGACATGGGCAAGGTGATGAAAGTGCTCATGCCGCGCGTGGCTGGACGCGCCCCCGGAGACCTGGTCAGCGCCGCAGTCCACAGCCTGTTGCAGGGATAAGGAGCCCGAGGGCGCTGGTAACCGCCAGCGCCCCGTCTGATAAAATGGCAACTCCCCGACGACGAATCTTCTGGCCGACGCTGGTGCTGGTGTGCACTGGCATCCTGGCCTTCCTGGCGCTCATCCAGTCCTGGGCGCTCCGGCAGGACAACCTGCCGCTCCAGGCCGGTGATGTAGCCTCGCAGGATTTGCATGCCCCGCGCGATATCCAATATGTCAGTGAGGTGCTCACCGAGCAGGCGCGTGACGCTGCCGAGCGTGCTGTCGCTCCCGTCTACGGCGCGCCGGACCCCGCTATCGGCCGCGCCCAGACCGATCAACTTAATCTCCTCCTCCAGCAAATTTCCGCCATTCGCGACGATGAGGTGGAAATCACCTTTGAACAAAAACTGATTGATCTGGCCGCTTTGCGCGATCCCCCCATCCCAAACAATTCAGCCAGCTTTCTCCTTACCCTGCCTCCTGAGCGCTGGGACCTGGTGCGCTCCGAGGCTGTCAGCCTGCTTGGCCGGACGATGCGCAGTGCGGTTCGCACGGAGGACTTAGACACTATTCGCCAGGGACTTGCCTCGCTGGTCAGTTTTACTTTGAGCGAGGAAGAGGCGGCGCTGGTTGTGGAGTTGCTATCCCCTCTGGTAACGGCGAACAGTTTCTACAGTCCGGAACTGACCGACGCGGCGCGCCAGGCAGCGCGGGATGCGGTGGAACCGGTCACGCAGTCCTATCTTGAAGGGCAGGCCGTTGTTTTGCGCGGCCAGTTGGTCACGGATGTTATTTTCGAGGCGCTTACCCAGGCTGGGCTTGTCCAGCCGAAAGATCCGCTCTATGAATATCTGGGCGCGGCAGTTGTGGTCACGATTTCCGCCATGCTGGCCGCGCTGTATTTTTTCCGCCGTCAGGCAGAGCTCCTCGCCGACCTGCGAGGTCTGCTCCTGCTGGCCGGGATGTTCCTGGTTTTCCTTTTTGCGGCGCGGGTGGCAATTCCCAATCGAACTTTACTGCCCTATCTTATTCCCGTGCCAGCGTTTGCTCTGCTGGTCTCGGCCTTATTTGGCCTGGAACGCGGCATGATCTTCGGCCTGCTGATGAGCGTGCTGACTGCCTATGGGATGCCCGATAGTCTGGCGCTGATGCCCTATTCACTGAAACCGACTGGGTCGGGATTGCCACCCTGCTCGGCGCGGCGGTTTTGTATGGCATCGCCTCTTCGGCAATTGTCCTGCCGCTGCAATACCTGCTGGCACAGTTCCTTGGCGTTACCACCCCGATGCAATTGCTCGAAATCTCCCGTCCCGACGGCCCCCTGCTCAATTACTTCCTCCAACGCGCCCCTGGCACCTACCAGCACAGTCTACAGGTTGCCAACCTGGCTGAGCAGGCCGCTGAACGCATCGGCGCGGATACCCTCCTGACTCGCGTCGGCGCCCTCTTCCACGACGTGGGCAAAGCCGCCAACCCGCTTTTCTTCGTCGAAAACCAGCCTCCCAGCCAGATTGACTCGCACGATGGCCTGCCGCCCGAAGAGAGCGCCGCTGCCATTATCCGCCACGTCACCGATGGGCTGGTACTGGCGCGCAAATACCGTCTGCCGCGCCGCCTGTACGATTTCATTTCCGAGCATCACGGCACGCTCACCACCCGTTACCAGTACAACCGCGCTGTGCAGGCCGCCGGGGGCGACGCCTCTCAGGTGGATGAAAGCCGCTTCCGCTATCCCGGCCCCACGCCGCGCTCGAAAGAGACCGCCCTGCTGATGTTCGCCGATGGCGTCGAAGCGCGCGCCCGCGCCGAGCGTCCGAAGAACGACGAGGAGATGCGCGTCATCGTTCGCAGCGTCATCGAATCCCGCCAGAAGGATGGGCAGTTGAACGATGCCCCGCTTACCCAGCGTGACCTGTCCGAGATCGCCGAGTCCTTCGTCGCCACCCTGCAAGTCACCTATCACCCGCGTCTCGAGTACCCGAAAGAACCATCTGCTGCCGTGGCGGATGTCCCCACCCAGCCCATGGAGAAACCAAAATGATTTTCCTGGAACTGGAGACCCGACCGGATTTTTCCGATGCTTTGCTGGAAGAAGCTGCCCGCGCGACCCTGAACCTGTCTGCTGCACCGGAATCCGACCTGACCCTTGTCCTGACCAATGACGAAGCAATCCGTGCCCTCAACCGGGATTTTCTTGGCACTGATGCACCGACGGACGTCTTATCTTTCCCTGCCGACGAAGCGGACCCGGAAACCGGGCGCCGTTACCTGGGCGACGTAGTCATCTCCCTGCCACGCGCCACTGAACAGGCTGCAGCGCGCGGCCATGCCGTGGAAGCCGAGGTGCAATTGCTGGTTGTGCACGGGGTTCTGCACCTGATCGGTCACGACCACGCCGAAGCAGACGAGAAAACCCGCATGTGGGCGGCACAGGCGAACGTGCTGGATAAACTTGGCGTGAAGATCGAAGTTTTGGAAGAGTAGAATTTTAATGAGAGATTTCTTCCTCTCCCGCATCCACGCCTTCGGACATGCCTTACGCGGATGGTGGTATGTTCTCCGTACACAGCGCAACGCCTGGATCCACGCTCTGGCGACAACGCTGGTCGTGTTGCTGTCTGCATGGCTGAAACTCCCCGCCCGTGATTGGGCAGCGCTCATCCTGGCGGTTGCCCTGGTCTGGACAGCGGAGTTCATCAACACGGCGCTGGAGGCAGTGGTGGATTTGGCCAGCCCGCAACACCATCCGTTGGCGAAAGTCGGCAAGGACGTTGGCGCGGCAGCGGTTTTGATTGCCGCGCTGATCTCGGTGGTGGTTGGCCTGCTCATTTTGGGTCCGCCATTGTGGCAGAGGATCAAACTCTACGTCGGTGGATAAGGTTGGTATGCAATCGAATCGCGTCACTTCTATTTTTCAAGCATTATTGGCTGCCCTCCTTTTTGGAGCGAGCGCTCCGCTTTCAAAATTATTGCTTGGAGAAATCTCACCGGTATTACTGGCGGCTTTTCTATATCTTGGCTCGGGCATTGGCTTATTGTTCGCGAAACTAATGGGAAAGGTAATATACGCCGAGCAGAAAGAAGCACGTCTTACACGGTCAGACTGGCCCTGGCTTGCTGGGGCCGTCCTGGCGGGTGGAGTGATCGCTCCAATTACGCTCATGATAAGCTTACGCCATGCACCTGCGGCTACTGCATCTCTTCTCTTGAACTTTGAGAGCGTAACAACTACGTTGATTGCCGCTATCGTTTTCAAAGAGGCTGTCGGTCGCCGCGCATGGTGGGCGATTGCTTTGATTACACTCGCCAGCATTCTGCTTTCCACGGACTTTACGAATAATTGGGGACTTTCATTGAGCGCCCTTGGAGTATTGGCAGCCTGCTTCATGTGGGGGGTTGACAACAATTTAACGCGCAATATATCCGCAAAAGACCCGCTGGTTATTGTTACAGTGAAAGGCTTGGGGGCAGGCCTGGTGTCGCTCATGATCGCTGTTGCTTTAGGAGACCCTTTTCCTACATTGAGCGTTATTCTTCTTTCTTTGTTGTTAGGTAGCCTGAGTTATGGATTGAGTATCTTCTTGTTTGTACATGCCATGCGTGGATTAGGGGCAGGTCGCACGAGCGCTTTGTTTGGAACAGCTCCCCTGGCAGGAATACTTTTATCGCTCATAATCTTTCGGGAAAGTCCTGGCATCTTGTTTGCCATCGCGTTACCGATTATGGCAGCAGGGGCTTTCGTTCTGGTTAAAGAAAACCACGAGCATTTGCACGTTCACGAAGAATTAACTCACGAACACAATCATTCCCACACTGACAACCATCATCAACATGAGCATGAAACCGTTCTCGTTGCTAGATTGCATTGCCATGTGCACGTCCATGCCAGAATGGAACATTCCCATGACCATGCACCGGATATTCATCATCGTCATTCCCATGTTTTGGAACCATAGTAACGTAGTGCCTTGAGGCGGAGAGTGTATGTCTCTTTCTTTCAAATTTGGCACCGTCGGGTCCCCGCAAGCCACACCGCCCAAACCCGGCGGCACGGTCGGCGGCATCCAATATGCTGCTTCCATCGGCCTGGATGCGCTGGAACTGGCCTGGGTGCAGGGCGTGCGCGTCGGCGAGGCAGCCTGCGCGGCCATCAAGAAAGCAGGGGAGGATGCGGGCCTGGCGCTCTCGGTTCACGGGCCGTATTACATCAATTTGAATGCCGAGGATGAAAAGTGGCCGCGCTTGCGCCAGTACCTCATGGACGCGGCGCATTTTGGCAACCTGGCTGGCGCCACCGACATTGTCTTCCATCCCGGTTCTTACTTTGCCCGACCGGCGGACGAAGTGCTCAAGAAGGTGCTGCCGCGCCTGGAAGGTTGTGTGGAGGAGATCCGCGCGGCTGGCAACCCGGTCACCTTGCGGCCCGAGGCGATGGGCAAGACAGCCGTCATTGGCTCGCTGGAGGATGTACTTGCATTGGCAAAAATTCCCGGCGTTGTTCCTTGCATTGACTTTGCCCACCTCCATGCCCGCGCCACCGACGGGACGATGAATACCTACGATGAGTGGATGCACGTGCTGGATGCCTGCCACAAAACTTTGGGCGACGCGTCCATGAAACAGATGCACATCCACCTTTCAGGGATTGAGTATGGGCCGAAAGGCGAAAAGAATCACCTCGTGATGGAGGAGGCCGACTTGGATTTTCGCGCTCTGTTCCGCTCTTTGCGCGCGGCCGGAGCAGGGGGGCGGCTGTTGTGCGAAAGCCCGGTGCTCGAAGTGGATGCCCTCAAGTTCCGGGAGTTGTGGATGGAGATCAGCGGAGAGTCTGCCGCTTAGCAAGCAACGGGATAAGGGTCCGATCTGGGCTTGACTTGGGGAGGTTTCAACGGCTTTCAACTTGCTAACAATACCGATGGGCCGGGTTGAAATCGGTTAAACTATTCGAGAGTGGACATGAACTGGTCTTACGCGCTGGCGTTGTTCGTCTCGTCCCTGGCGGCAATTGTTATCACCATCATTGCATGGCAGCATCGTAACGTTCCGGGTGGGGGAAGCCTGGCCGCTACGGGAGTGGCCATGGCAGTCTGGACATTAGCCTATGGCTGTTATTGGTTATCTTCAGAGGCTCAGTCCAGGCTGATTTGGTTCAATCTGGCAAATATGGGGGTTGTAGCCGCGCCAGTCACTTTCCTACTATTTTCCCTCCGTTATACAAACCGCATCCATTGGGTAAAGAAACGCATCATCACGTTACTGGCTACTCTGCCGGTCATTACGTTAATCCTCATATGGACTGATCCTCTTCATGGATTGATTTATGGCGGGTATTCCCCCGAAAACTTTCTTTCTGGCGGAGGCGAATGGTTCTGGGTTTACCTGATTTATTCTTATGGGATGATACTTTTCGCTTTCGGGTTGTTGGTGCGGGCCTGGTTCTCCACTGTCCGCCCTCTCCGCCCGCAATTGAGCGCCATTATCTTGGGGGCGCTGACACCCCTGGTTGTTAATATTGCCATGGTCTTGGGATTCAAACCTTTTCCCGGCCTGGACCTGACGCCGTTTGCATTTATTATCAGTGGTTTCTGTGTTGTCATAGCATTTTCCCGTTACCGCCTGCTCGATATTATTCCGATTGCGCGCTCGGTTGTTATTGATCGGATGACGGACGGCTTCATCGTTTTGGATACCCAAAACCGCGTGGTGGATGTGAACAGGACGGCGCAGGAGATGCTTGGTAAGCCAATCGGTGAAATCGTAGGGACGCCAGCTGACTTGGTGTTTAGGAACTTATCCCCCATTTTTGAACAATTTCGCGATACGCTTGTCTTGCAGGAAGAGATTTTTGTTGAGACGGATCCTCCAACCTATCTCGATTTGCGTATCACCCCATTGTATGACCGGAAAGGGTATTTCAGCGGGCGGTTGATTGTGGCCCGCGATGTAACTGATCGCAAGAATGCCGAACAAGCCGAGCACGAACAGCGCATCCTGGCGGAGGCGCTGCGGGATACGGCCGCGGCGTTGAACCAGTCGCGAAGTTTCGATGAAGTGTTGGATAATATCCTGGACAATGTCGGGCGCGTTGTTTCCTATGACCTTGCCACCTTCCTTTTGTCTGATAATGATGGAATCGCGCATCTGGCGCGCGAGCGCGGTTACCGGGAAAACGGGCTGGAAGATTGTTTACGTCGAGTGAGTTTTACTTATAACAATCTGCCAAGCCTGAAACTAATGATTGAAACTGGGGCAGCAGTTGTTTTTTCGGACACTTCGAAAGAGCCGCGCTGGAAGAAAATTGAAGGTTTGGAAGGGTTGCATTCTTATGTGGGTGCACCCATCCGGGTGCGGGATTTCGTTGTCGGTTTTTTGGACCTGATCAGTTTTACTCCCGGTTTTTTCAGCCAAGTCCATGCCGACCGGCTGCAGGCATTTGCCGACCAGGCGGCCATCGCCATTGAGAACGCGCGTTTGCTGGAAGAAGCCCGGCAGCGTGCAGAGGAATTGTCAGTCTTGTTGGATATCGGCCTGGCGGCCACCTCTGGTCTGGAAATGGACAATCTCCTCAAGGCGATCCTGGAGAAGTGCAAACGAGTCCTTCCCATCGAAGCCTTTTACATCGCGACCTATGATAATGAAACCGAGATGATTGGATATCCCCTGTTTTATGACGAGGGTGAAATCAATGTATTGCCTGCGCATAATATTCGCCAATCTCCAGGGTTGACCGGGCACGTCATCCAGACCAGGCAGGTACTTTATCTATCAGATGCTCTCTCAGAGGAGACTGCGCGGAAATTCAATATTGTCCAAATTGGCGGTGACCCGAGTCGTTCATATGTAGGTGTGCCGCTTATGGTGGGAGATCGGGTGGTGGGTGTTATATCTGTGCAAAGTTCCCAGCCAAATGCCTATCATCAAGACCATATCCGTCTATTGGAAACAATTGCCACCCAGATCGCGGGAGCGATAGAAAATGCCCGGTTGTTCGAGGAAGTGCGACATCGCGCCGAAGAGATGACAGCACTCTTCGATATCGGCATAACGGTCACATCGGGCTTGAACATGGAACAGGTTCTGAGAACATTGTTGGAGAAATGCCGGCAAGTACTCCCAGTGGAGGCATTTTATATAGGTATACTGGACTCGGATACCGGTTTGATTAACCACCCCCTTGCCTACGACATGGGCGAATACCCGCAGATACCAACCCGTGACATTCGCAAAAACCCAGGCCTAAGCGGACATGTCCTCAACACCCGGCAGACGCTTTACATCCCGGATATGACCTCCCCCGATGCGATCAAGACGTTCCAGATCTTCCGCACCACCGGCACGCCCACGCAGGCTTATGTCGGCGTCCCCATGATTGTCGGTGACCATGTGGTAGGGGTCATTTCAATGCAGAGTTACCAGTCAAACGCCTACGACCCTGGCCAGATCCGGCTGTTGGAAACAATTGCCACCCAGGCCGCTGTGGCCATCGAAAACAGCCGCTTGTATGCAAAGGCTCAACAGGAAATCCTTGAACGGGAGAAGGCAGAACATCGCTACAGGGCATTGTTCGAACAATCCCATGACGCGGTCTTCATTATCGGTTTTGATGGCAGACATTTGGAATCCAACCAGAGAGCGTCTGATATGCTTGGGTATTCCCTTGAAGAGATGCGATCCCTGTATGTCATGGATATATCCGCGCAGCCGAAGGAGAGCGACCGCATCCTCGAGAAATTGATGGCTGGGGAGCAAATCCCCCTCTATGAACGCCAGTTCCGAAAAAAGGACGGGGAAGAGATCATCGTTGAGATAAACGTCGAACTTGTGCGTGATGTGGATGGGAAGCCGCTCCACATCCAGAGTGTTGTCCGTGACATCACAGAACGCAAGCAGAGCGAACTTGCCATCCATGAGGCCAATGAGAAATTGCGCCTTCAATTGTCTGAGATTGAGGTATTACAGACGCAGTTGCGTGAACAAGCCATTCGCGACTCGTTGACAGGTCTGTTCAACCGCCGCTATCTCGAGGAGACTCTGGAACGCGAGTTCTCCCTCGCCAAACGCCAGGCGACAACCGTCTGCCTGGTGATGATGGATATTGACGGATTCAAAGGTTTCAACGACACCTATGGTCACGACGCCGGGGACTTCCTGCTCAAAAAACTTGGCGACCTGCTTCGCAAGGAAGTCCGCCACTCTGATGTTTCCTGCCGTTTTGGCGGGGAGGAGTTCCTGGTGGTCATGCCGGGAGCGCCGCTGGAACAGGGAAAAGAACGCGCCGAGCGCCTGCGCAAGGCGTTCAGTTCCGGGAGATTCCGTCACATGGGAGTGAAATTGAACGCCACCGCCTCGCTCGGCGTGGCGATCTACCCCGAACACGGCAAAACCTGGGAGCAGGTGCTGCACGCCGCCGACCGGGCCATGTACGCCGCCAAAGCGGCGGGCAAAAACAGGGTCCGTTCAGCCGGAGATTGACGTCGGTCCCGATTTCTTCTTCGGCTCGGCCATCTCCTGCCGGACGGTCAGTAATAAATTTTCCGCCTTAAGTTCGTTTAGTGTATAGCAGGGGGCTTCGAGGTGGTCGGCCAGCGCCTGTGCCAGGCCCTGGTCGAATGAAGCATGCTCCATGTTGATGACGACAGAACGGAAATCCCGACCCGCGATCTGCCCGGCGAACCCGTAGGCTTCCTCCTGCGGCGGGATGGGGCCAATCGAGACGTTCCCTGCCCCATCGGTCAGGACAATGAGCAGGGCTTCGATGTCCGGGTGGGTGATGGCTTCCTGGGCCAGCACTTCGTAAGCCAGCAGTAATCCTGCCGAGAGCGGCGTCTTGCCGCCCACGGGGATATCCACCAGGGCGCGCCGGGCGAGTTGGACCGAGTTGGTGGGGGGCAGGATGAGGGTGGCGCGGTCCTTCTGGAAGACGATCAGCCCCACCCGATCGCGGCGCTGGTAAGCGTCTGTCAGCAGGGACAGGATGGCACCCTTCGTGGCGGCCATGCGTTCGGCCACGGCCATGGACCACGACGCATCCACCAGGAAGAGCACCAGGTTGGCGGTTCTCTTGACCCGCACCTTGCGCTGGAGATCGCCTTTCTCGATGGCAAACGCCAGCCGTTTACGCTGTTCGGTGCGCCGCTTCTGGAACGGGGCCGCGGCGCGGATCGTGGCGTCGAAAGCAATATCGTCTGTCTTGCCATTGGCGGGACGCGCTTGAATATAGCGCCCGCGTTTCCGCTCGGTATGCGTGCGGGACCTGCGGCCTGCGTGCCGCCGCGTGAGTTTATCCAACGGGGTATCGAGTTTACGTGGGTCGAAGGTCTCTCCCACCTTGACTTTTTTCCCGCCGTCCCACCAGTGGGCATCCTGGGCATTAAAAATCGCCTGCTGCGGGGATGGCTCCGCAGATGGCGGCTGGTCGGTTGATTCTTCTTCGGCTGAATCAGTTATGACTTTTTTCTTACCGAATCTTCGTCCGGCTCGGGGTTTTCCTTTGGCTCGGTCGGCTCGCCTTCACTGGATGAGCCAGCCAGGTTCTCGATGCGTTCCTGTAACTGTTCGGGCGTAATCTCGGCCTGCTGGAACGGACCGCGCTTGATGCGGTGCGGCAGGGCAAGTTCGGCGGCCAGGGCGATGTCGCGGTCGGTGATCGAGGCGCGGCCTTCGAATGCCGCGTGGGCGCGTGCCGCTTTCAGGATGACCAGGTCGGCGCGATGGCCGTCCACGTTCAAGGAGGCGGTCAGCGCGGCAATAGCCAGCAGGTCGCGGCGGGAGTACTTGATATCATCCACCATGGTGCGCGCCTGGGCGATGACCCGGCTTAGTTTTTCCTCGTGCGGAAGCCAGGTCTTGCGGAAGGCGTCCGCGTCGGACTCAAAGGCCAGGTTGTTTTCGATGATGGTGACCCGGTCGCGTGCGTCCCGGATTCCGGTGATGTCCACTGAGAGGGCGAAACGGTCGAGCAATTGCGGACGCAGGTCGCCTTCTTCAGGGTTCATCGTCCCGACCAGGATGAAACGCGCCGGGTGAGTGAAGGAAATGCCTTCCCGTTCGACGATGTTCATGCCCATGGCGGCCGAGTCGAGCAGCACGTCCACCACGTGGTCGTCGAGCAGGTTGACTTCGTCAATGTAGAGCAGGCCGCGGTTGGCGGCGGCCAGCACTCCCGGTTCGAAATGGCGCTCACCCTTCTGGATGGCCTGTTCGATGTCGAGCGTGCCGACCACCCGGTCTTCGGTGGCCGAAACGGGCAGGTTGACGAACGGGATGGGTTTCTCTTCCACGGGCAGCGGCTCACCGGAGGTGACCTTCTCGCGGCACTCGGTGCACCACGAGGTGGGTTGGTCGGGATCGCAGCCGAAGCGGCAGCCGCGCACAGCCCGGACTTTTGGCAGGAGCGCCGCCAGGGCGCGCGCCGCCGTGGATTTGGCAGTGCCGCGTTCGCCGCGGATGAGCACGCCGCCGATGCGGGGATCAACGGCGTTGAGGATAAGTGCGCGTCTCATGCGCTCTTGTCCGACAATGGCAGTGAAGGGGTAGATTGTGGGCATGAATTTCTCCGGGCTGGAATTAAAATTCTCGTGACCCTCATCGCCCTCCTGCTCGTCACTGTTTCAGCCTTTACCCACGCCTTCTGGAATTTCCTCAGCAAGCGCCAAAACCCCCAGGCGGCCTTCTTCCTGATGGCTTCCATCGCTTCGGCGGTGATCCTCTCGCCCATCCTGGTTATTTTCGGGGATGGGCTGCCTGCAATTCCTCTCGCCGTCTGGGGATTGATCGCTGCCACCGGCGCGGTGCAGGCGGTCTACTACATCTTCCTCGCCGCCGCCTACCGGAGTGGGGACCTGTCACATGCCTACCCATTAGCGCGCTCCCTGCCGGTTGTTCTGGTGGCGCTCGTCAGCGTGATGTTGGGACGCGGCAGCCAGATTCACCCGCTGGCCTACGTTGGTTTTGCAGCGGTAACGATTGGTTGCATCCTCCTTCCTGTGCCGAAGTTCAGCGACATCCACCCGCGGCATTACCGTCACAAATGGGTATTGTTCGCGTTGCTGGCTGCAGTCTGCATCACGGGTTACACCCTGCTGGATGACCAGTCTCTGCGGATATTACGTTCTCTCCCTGAGACGCCGCTCTCCAACTTCGGCTGGGCGTTGCTTTTCGGCGAACTCGAAGCCATCAGCATTTCGCTTTTCTTGACTGTATTCCTCCTCGGCTGGGGACCCGAGCGGCGTTCGTTGATGCAGGCCCGAGGTCCAGAATGGCGCACGGCGGCGGTGATGGGACTCATCATCACTTCCACATACGGGCTAGTCCTGCTGGCGATGGCTTACGTCAGCAACGTCAGTTATGTCTTGGCCTTCCGCCAGTTGAGCATCCCCATCGGCGCGGCGCTTGGGATTCTGGTTCGCAAAGAAGCGGCTTATCCCCCGAAACTGGTGGGGATTGGGGTTGTGGTAGTGGGATTGATTTTGGTTGTAGTGGGGTAGGTCACGCTTTCAGCGTGACAAGCCCGAAATGTCACGCAAAATGCGTGACCTACTTTGCAGGAACGGCTCTTCCGCCGTAAGTGAGCCGTAACAGACCTGCGCCGAAGCCTTGCAGCCTCCCTGGCATTCCAAACGGCGGGCGCAGTCCGCGCAGAAGGCGGGAATGGCGCAGGTGAAAGTTGACATACGCTCGGGGGCGATCAGGTCGGCGAACGATTCTTTGAACAGATTCCCCAAAATCATGTCGGTGTGGTTACAGGCGCGCAGGTTGCCCAGCGGGTCGAGGGTATAGTAGGCGCGTTCGCTCCCGGCGGCGCAGAAACCGAAGCCCAGGTGCGGGTACCGGCTGATATCAATCAGGCAGGGCTGGACGGGGATGGAACACGAGATGGGGAGGCTGAGTTCTGTCGCCGTGGACTCGGCCACAGAGAGAGCATCTCGAACCTGATCAACGGTTGGCAGTAATTCTTCGAGATGCTCTCTGCCGCGCCCGCCCGGGTTGAAGCGGTTGAACATCACGCCGCGCGCCCCGAATGCGAAGGCCAGCCGGAGGGTCTCGCCGAGATGCTCAATGTTTTTGCGTGTTGCGACGAAAGCCGCGACAACCTGCCCGCGGTGCAGGCGAATATTTGCCATGGCGGCCAGGACCGCGTCCCACGCGCCGGGTACGCCGGACAGTTCGTCGTGGACCTCGCGCCGATGGCTCAACAGGGGTAGTTCAAACAACCCAACGCCGCGCTCCAACAGGGAGACAGCGGTCCGTTCGTCGAGCAAACGACCGTTGCTGATGACCGTCACCTGGACACGCCGCCGCTGGAGGCACTCCAGGATCTGGGGTAAGTCGGAACGAAGGAGTGGCTCGCCGCCTGTCAGCGTGACATGGGAGCAGAGGGTCTCGTCGAGGGCTTTGGCAAGCAGGTCAAGGGTCCGGGCGGTATCGAGCTGGCCGCGCGGATAGGGGACAGGTTGAGGTCCCTGCCAGACGTTATAACAGTGCAGGCAGGCGTGGTTGCAGGCCTGGGTGATTTCAAAGATAAGCGACTGGAGACGAGGTCGGACAGCGGTCATTGGCCGGTGAGCAGGTTAATGATGAACTGCGCGGCGGCCTGGGCATCGGGCGTGATCTCCAGTTCCAAATCTTCGAAGGCCGGGACGGCTTGCTGAGACTGCCATTCAGTAACGAGGCGTTCGTACAGAGCGGAGACCTCCTCATCGGTCAGGGCGTAGAAGGCCATATCGTGTTCGAGGGCGGCCTGGGCTTTCGTTAGGGTTTCCGGGTCAATCGTACTCTCGTCCGCTATCTCACCTAAAACATCAGACTGCTGAACAAGGATCGCCGCGCTGACGGGGGCATAATCCACGATCATGGGCTCGTAGCAAGTCATCGGGGCGTTGGAACGCCAGATGTGATAAACGGCAGCGCCGTAGGCTTCCTGGACCAGGTCGGCCACCGAGGCGGTGAGTGCGCCACTGGTAACCAATTCGTCCAGGGCGAGGCGGTGTTCGGCGACCAATTCCTGGCCGAAGGTATTCTCGCTGATTCCCTGGTTGGACTCTTCGACAGTTGCCTGCGCCAGTTCCCCGAAACTCAGCCAGCAGCGGCGCAGGCGGTCACGGGCGGAGAGCGGGAGATCGGTTGGGTAGGGAGAGGGCGGCAGGGGGGCGTAACAGGTGACCCCGATGGGAGGAATGCAGCGCGTCAGCGCCAGTGAGGCGACAGATACCCCAACCAATTTCATAAAATCACGGCGGGAGATGCTCATGGGGACCTCCAGAAGAAAGATCGGATGCGAAATTCTATATCTTCTCTGACGTTATGGAGCGGAGCAATGTTCCAAGGGGAATGTTTTGTAGGTCAAGCTTGTAGCGTGACAGCACATCAGAAGCCACGCGAAATGCGTGACCTGCTAAATCTTCTTCTCGTACACCCGGTACCTTCTCAATGGTGTGGCTTCCAATTTCTTGATGGCATTGATCATCGGCCAGTTGTCTTCCAGCACGTAATTGATCTCCATCCATACATCCAGTGCATAGAGTGTTTCGTACATGGCGCGGTAGATGAGGCTGTCTATCGCCTTGCCCTGGTATTCCGGGAGCACGCCCAGAGCGAACATGCGGTAACGCCGCAGGCGCGGGATGCCAGCCAGGAGTTTGAGAAAGCCGAAGGGGAAAAGGCGCCCGTTCAGGCCTTTTAGCAGGGTGTTAACGTCCGGCAGGGTGATGGCGAAACCGATGGGTTTTCCGTCCGCATCTTCGGCGAAGAGCACGCCCTTCGGCTGGATCACCGGTTTCATGTCGCGTGCCATTGCTGTGACCTCAGCCTCGGTCACGGGAGAATAACCCCAGTTATCAATGATGGTACTGTTGGCGAGTTCGATGATGATTTTCACTTCCTCGTCGTAGCGTTTCATGTCCAGTTGGCGGATGCGGACATTGTAGCGCTTCTGCACGGCGTCCGTCAGGCGCAGGATGCGTTCCGGGACCCGGTAGCCTTCAGCAGCGGAAATGTACCAGCACAGCAAGTCCTTGACCTTTTCCAGCCCGAAAGCAGTGTAGTGGTCGTTGTAATAAGGCGGATTGTAGGGACCCATAACAACCGGCGAAGGAGTGAACCCCTCCACCACCGACCCCCATTCCTGCGAGACGAAGGACCACGGTCCGCGCATGGAGGTGCAGGCTTTGGTCAGCAGCCAGGTCCGCGCCGCTTCGAGCAGGGCACGCCCAGCATCCAGGGCTTGCCCTGAGCCTGTCAAAGGGTCCGGGACGCACTCGAAGTAGCCAAAAAGTCCGATGCGCTCCTTCCAGAAGTCCACAGCCAGCAGGTCAATGAACGCCGCGATGCGTCCGATGTATTTTCCTTCGTCTTCCAGCAAAAAGAGTTGCCATTCGCAATGATCGAGCAGGGGATTACGTTTCGGGTCGAACTGGCCGCGCTGTTCGTCGCGCAGCGGCGGGACCCAGACCGGGTC
>JACQYE010000138.1 GCA_016208355.1 Chloroflexota bacterium
GACGCAGGCCGAAGGTCGCCGCCGCTTCGAGATGTTCTTTACAAAATATGATTTACTGCTCCTGCCGACCACTCCCATCCCTGCGCCGCTCATCGAGGGGACCGGCGCCATCGAAGCCGCCCGCCGGTTGACGCGTTTCACGGCACCCTTTAACCTGACCGGCCTCCCGGCGCTTTCCATCCCATGCGACCAGGTGTATGGCTTGCCCTTTGGGGCACAACTAATTACCTCGCATTGGAGGGAGGCGAACCTTTTACGAGCGGGAGTTGCCCTGGAATCAGGCTATGGTCATGGGTAGGTGCAGTACTCCGGCACTAATGCGGCAGGCACCCAGCGGCAGAATGCAGCTTCACAGGAGGCTTTATCCTTATACTGGCCTGGATTTTGGCATACGGTGACTTGAGGTGCTTCACATGAGGGAATGTAAAAGGAGAACGAAGTACATTGATATCCAGGGTCCTCCGCGACGCATTGCATTAGATCAGGGTCATAGTTGTAGCCGGTAGGACAGATGGGATCGAATTCTGGTGGGTAGGCGCAGCAATCTGAATCGGGGACATAGGTCAACCCGGGCAGGCACTCTGTGTTGGTCGAGCAATTCGGGTCATCTTCGCAATCCTGTGAGCCATCAACCGGCAGAAGTAACACCAAGGGTGAGGATTCACCAAGCCATTTTCCATCATCGATAATCACTCGAAATCCCGGCTTAAAGAAATGCAGATCATTTTTCCCTCTTGGTGTTTCTGGGTCGGAATCTGCCCAAACCCAAACACATCCGAACCCCTCTAGTTGCACTTGCCCTTCTTCGCAATCTTTGCCAGGCATGAGGGCTAAATATTGGCATTTTCCGGTTTCGGGGTCGAGGATGAAATCAGCTGGACAAAAACCAGGCTCCTCGATGAGAGTTTGGGAGATGACCACCACCGGGCAGATGGTCAGTTCGAAGGCCTGGTCAACCGGTATGCCCGGGCCGTAGAGGACGAGTGTATCCGGGTGGTTTTCAGCCTGTTCACCGCCGACCTCCCCTGCGGTGGATGTGAAGACAAAGTCATCCATCTCTATGGGTCCATCGAAGACCAGGTTCACATATCCATGAGAGAAACCATAAAGGATGCAATAACTGGTTGCAGTTATGGAAGGAATGTCCGGCTCGAGCGGCTGTCCGGTGTCAACGGCAGGTGGAGAATAGGCTGGCATTTCGCAGACCGATGGCGGCGGGTCACCGATTGTCTCTCCAGTCAACACGCAGCGGAAGCCCACCTCGGCATGATGTTCCAAGGGATCAACAGCCGCCCGCAGGTAGACAGGCACGTCCCCGGCCACGCTATCATAATTGCTGCCGCGCACAACACGAAAGTCGCCATCGGCTGGCCCGGTCGGGTTCTGTGAGGGGGGGACGGCATAATATTCTTCATCGTACCAATCGAGCACCCACTCGGAGACGTTGCCGGCAGTGTCTGCCAGTTCGAAGGGGCTGGCGCCGTAGAAATAACTGCGCACGTCCACCGGGCTGACAGGCTCGAAGCAACCGGCGAAGTTGAGCAAGTTACAAGTCGGGTCTTCGTCGCCCCAGGGGTTGGGATCGCCCTCCGTCCCGCGGGCAGCTTTCTCCCATTCGGCTTCGGTCGGCAGGCGGCCATCAATCCATTCGCAATAGGTCTCTGCCTGGTACCAGTCCACGCCCACGACGGGAGCATCGGCATGAGCCGGATTGGCGTACCAGTATGGCTTGCCGGTTTCATGGTAAGGAGTGGAGCAGATTACCAGGTCAACGCACAGGGCATACATGCGGTTGGTGACTTCAGTCTGGTGGATCCAGAAGCCATCCAGAGTGACGGTGTGGGCGGGCGAATGGTCGCTCGGTTCCGTCTCATCCTCTCCCATCTGGAAATCGCCCGGTGGGACGTAGACCACATAACTCATATCCACCCAGGGGATAGTGGTGCCGGCGACGGGCTCATAGTCCACCGGCTCGTTTACCATGAACGCAGGTTCGGTACCTACTGAAGTCGGAGTTGTTTCGGGCGTTGAAAATAATGGACCGCAGGCGACGATGATCAAAATCAGACCAGCCGCCGCGGTGATGTAGATCAAAACATCCAAGTGCTTTTTCATGGTGGTTCCTCCCCGGCGAAGGATCGCCGAAAACACAGAAACAACCCGCCGAAGCGGGCTGTCTGCGATGCCGGGAATAAGGCGCCCGTCGGCGTTGAACCATATTGTTTATTGTACAAGAAATCACTATGAAATGCTACTACTTTTCTAAACGCTCTCCAAAAATATTCATAAGGATGACCATCTTTATGGATATGTACAATAGGATGGCGCTCCCGCGACGACCACCCAGCGGCAAGAAGCGGCTTCACAGGAAGTTGGATCTGAATATTGGCTTGGGTTTTGGCAGGTGGTCAGTTGCGGCACATCGCACGACGGAATGTAGAGATAGAGCGATGTGCATTGAGAGCCAAAATCTTTCGGGATGCACAGCATGAGGTTGGCGTTATATCCGTATCCAGCCAGACAGACCGGATCCACTTCTGGCGGGAAGGCGCAGCAATCCAGGTCTGGGACATAGGTCGTCCCGTGCAGGCATTCGGTATTGAAGGAGCAATTGGGATCACCATCGCAATCCTGTGGACCATCAACCGGTAGACATGCGTACGTCATGGGGGAATCCGAGAGTTTAACCAGATCAAATCCTGGATTGAAAATGCAGGCAAGCATCAACCAGAGTTGATCGATAGGGTCAGTCGGGGTCCAGATACAACCATATCCTTCCAGCCAGGCTGCATCTTCAAACTCTCCACACATCTCTTCGGGATCAAGATCCAAGTACCTGCATTTTCCGGTGATGGTATCCAGGATATAACCAGCCGGACAAATTGGTTCTTGGTTGGACGCTGGCGGGGGGGCCAGAGGGGGGCAGATGGTCAATTCGAAGACCTGACCAACCGGTATGCCGGGACCGGAGAGGATGAGGGTGTCGGGGTGGCTACTGTCCTGGGAAATCATGACCATACCCGCGGAAGATGTGATTTCGTATGTACCTACTTCCACAGGCTCGTCAAAGACCAGATTTACATACCCATGTGGTAAGCCGGCATCATCCATGATGCAATAGCCCGTTGCGGTCACGGATGGGATGTCCGGTTCGGGCGACTGGCCGGGGTCCACGGGAGTAAAGGAAAAGGCTGGTATTTCGCAAGCCTGGGGCGGCGGGTTGCCGACCGTTTCACCAGTCAGGACACAGCGGAAACCCACCTCGGCGTGATGTTCCAACGGGTCGACTGCTGATCGTAGATATACAGGGACAGCCTCAGCCTCGCTCTCGTAATAACTGCCGCGTACCACGCGCAGGTCGCCTTCGGCAGGCCCGGTCGGGTTCTGCGAGGGTGAAACGGGATAGTATTCATCGTCATACCAGTCGAGCACCCACTCGGAGGCGTTCCCGGCAGTATCAGCCAGTTCGAAGGGACTGGCTCCATTGAAGTAACTGCGCACGTCAATTGGACGGACCGGCTCGAAGCAGCCGGAAAAATTGAGCAGGCTGCAATCCGGGTCTTCGTCGCCCCATGGGTGGGGATCGCCCTCCGTCCCGCGGGCGGCTTTCTCCCATTCGGCTTCGGTGGGCAGGCGGCCTTCGATCCACTCGCAGTAGGTTTCTGCCTGGTACCAGTCCACGCCCACGACTGGGGCATCAGCATGAACCGGATTGGCGTACCAGTAGGGCTTGCCGGTTTCCTGGTAGGGAGCGGTGCAGATTCCCAGGCCCACGCACAGGGCATACATGCGGTTGGTGACCTCGGTCTGGTGGATCCAGAAGCCATCCAGAGTAACGGTGTGGGCGGGTGAGTGGTCGCTGGGTTCCGTCTCGTCTTCTCCCATCTGGAACTCACCAGGCGGGACGTAGACCACATAACTCATATCCACCCATGCGACAGTGGAACCCACCCCCGGCTCATAGTCAACCGGCGCAAAGGTCGCAACCGCAGGCTGGGTGATGACCAATGTTGGGGTAGTTTCGGGTGTTGAAAATAATGGGCTGCAGGCGACGGCAATCAGGATCAAACCGGCTGCCGCGGTGATGTAAATCAATATATTCAGGTTCTTTTTCATGGTGATCCCTCCCCGGCGAAGGTTCGCCGAAAACACAAACAACCCGCCGAAGCGGGCTGTCTGCGATGAAATATTTATTGCGCCCATCGGCGACATTTGATGAACTTATTGTATATGAAACTGAAAGGAAATACCACTCTTTCTTTTGAGTGATTTAATCGTTGACCATCAGAATTACTGGAGCAAGTTCCTGCCCCAGGGCTATAGACCGGTCAATCGTTTGGCCGCAGCAGGATGATCCCATCCAGGGGCGGGAGGGTCACCTCGGTGACCGTGCTCCCGTTGTTGACGGAGCGATCCTGCGTGCCGTCAATCTTCTGGAAAGTCCCGCCCAGTGGGATGATGACCGGGTCAGCGGAGGCGTTGACGAGTACAATGCCGTTCTCGAAGTCACGCCGGTACACATCCGGTGCGCCCGCTTTCAGGTTCACGTCGTCCAGCCAGACGGACCCGGCGACCTCCCCCAGCCCGAAGATGAATTGAGCCTGGCTGTCGTCTCCTGTGGACGAGGCAGCGAGAGAGTATTCCTGCCAGTCAGTGGTCAATGGGATGGCATCGTAATACACCCAGCCTTCCCAGGGGGCATGGCTTTGCTGGATCCAGGCGCTGATGCTGCGCGGACGGTCGGCGCGGGCGCGGAAGGTCAGGGTATAGTTGACGCCTTCTGAGACGCCAATATTTTCAGTAATAAGTGAGACCTGCCAGTCGCTGCCGAGCGTTTCACTCACATCCACGCGCAGGGACCTGGAGCCTGCCGCGGGGTCAGACGCGTCAATCGCGGCCGAGGCGGCGTACCCGGTATCGGCCCACAGGTCCCAGGTCGCGAGGTCCGTTTCGGAATCGAAACCAGCGTTGATGAGCACTTCGGGGATGAATGTCCCGGAGGCGATTTGGACTGCCGGTCCGAGCGGGTAGCCCAGGTAACCGCGCCCGGCCCCGGCGTTGTCGTACTCGTCGAACCACATCAAACACAAGGAACCGTGCCCCTCGGTATTCATTTCGTAACTGAAGTAGCCGTCGTTCAGCAGGGCGGTGGCCAGCCCGAAGCGCATCTTGCGGTAATCGGGGGTGAAGAAGAGACTGTTGCAACGGTTGGGGTAGCCATCGGTATCGCTCGGGTCGGGACCGCTGTCGTCTTCGTAGGTTTCGATCATGGTCAGGTTGGGCTGCAGGGCGTTAGAAAGCCACTCGAAGTAACTGCCTCTGCCGGTCCATGGGCCGAACATGGTGGTGTGCCATGAGGAATTGTAGGAATCGCCCGAGTCGGTGGGGAAGCCCTCGAAGTTGTTGCCGTTGACCAGGTCGTAATACGGAATGCCCCAGTTGAGGTAGATGATCTTCTCCGGGCCAATGCGGTTGCGCAGTTCCTGCAAGTAGAGGCGCAGGCCTTCGTTCCAGGCGGCGTCGAAGACGGAGTAATCGGTCAACAGGGTATTGGACTGGTCCGGGTCAATCGTGCGGGCGGTGGAGTTGTCAATCAACCAGGACTCGTTTGGGTCAGAACGGTCCACCAGGATGCCGGCCCAGCGCGGGTCTCCCAGCAATTGCGCGTCGAGACGGGCGTGGTAACTGGACCAGGTTTCGGGTCCGACCGCCGGATCGGCGATGCCCTCGGGCGAAAGGATACTGACGTTGAGCAGCCAGGAGTCCGGCCAGAAGGAGATATGGGCGGCGATGCGCGTCCCGGCGCTGTGGGCCGCGGCCGGGCGGACATACCCGCGCTGGACGGTGAGTGTCCGATTAGAACGGTTCACGGTTTTCACGTAGACGCTTTCACCTTCGATGAGCACCGTGTCGCCGGGAACGAACAGGTCGTAGGTGATCCCCCCATCACTGACGGTCAGCGCTTCCACCGGCAGGACAGTCTGCGCGGAGTCCACGTCGGCGCGCAAGGTCGTGCCCACCTGGGTGAGGTACCATTCGGGCGGGATTGCCTGCAAGTAATTATTGTAGTCCGGGTCGTCGGGATCGTAGTCCACTTCGCAGGCGTTGGTGGAGTTAAGCAGGAGGATATCGGGGTTGAGCGCCAGGAGCGGGTCGAGGAATTCAGAGGCCCAGTCGCCCAGGATGGCCCAGTCATAGCGGGCGATGTCTTCGAGCGGTTGTTCCCACGGGTCAGGCCACCACATGCCCAGGCGCGGGAAGGCTGGTCCCGGGAGGGATGGTTGCAGGGTTTGGATTTCAACTTGGGCAGGGTCGGCTGTCCCTGGCGTCTCAATGAGCGGTGTGGCGGTCGTCATTGAGCAGGATGCCAGCGTCAGCAGGATGATGAGACCGATGAGTTTTTTCATTAATTGGTGGCAGCAATGTTATGGTGTTTTCATGGATATGTACAATAGGATGGCGCAACCGCGAGAGGAACCCATCTGCAGTTCGCGGCTTCGCAGGAGGTCTCGTCCGTATACTGGCTTGGATTCGTACAGGCACTGAGTGGTGGCGCTTCGCATGATGGGATCAAGAGGTAGAGCGATATGCACTGGGAACCAGGATATTTCGGATAACATAGCAGGTTAATAGGGTCGTATTTATATCCAGCCAGGCAGACGGGGTCGATGGTCGGAGGGACCGCGCAGCAGTCCAAATCCGGGACGTAGGTCAGCCCGGGCAGGCATTCCGTGTTGAGTGAGCAATTTGGATCATCGCCGCAATCTTCCGGACCATCCACCGGCAGACATGCCAGCGTTAGAGGAGAATCCGATAGTTCGACGATCTGATATCCCGGCACGAGGGCACAAATCAATTGCAACCACAATTGATCGAGAGGATCAGTCGCGGCCCAGATGCAGCCATATCCCTCCAGCCAGGCAAATCCTTCTCCACAAGGTTCACCTGGATCCAGGTCCAAATACCGGCATTTTCCGGTGATGGTATCCAGGATATAACCGGCAGGACAAATCGGCTCTTCGGGTGGCAGCGGGGGGGCAACCAAGGCTGGGCATACGGTCAGTTCGAAGACCTGATCAATCGGTATGCCTGGGCCGGAGAGGATGAGCGTATCCGGGTGGCTGCTATCCTGGGAAATCATGACCATACCCGCGGAAGATGTGATTTCGTATGTATCTACTTCCACAGGCTCGTCGAAGACTAGATTTACATACCCATGTGGTAGGCCGGCATCATCCATAATGCAATAGGCCGTTCCGATCACTGAAGGAATATCTGGTTCGAGCGGCTGTCCTGTGTCGACAGCTGGAGGCATTTCGCAGGCCTGGGGTGGCGGATTGCCGACCGTTTCACCGCCAAGCACACAGCGGAAACCGACCTCAGCGTGATGTTCCAGCGGGTCAACAGCTGAACGCAGGTAGACAGGCACAGCCTCGGCTTCGCTGGTGAAGTTGCTGCCGCGCACCACGCGCAGGTCGCCATCCACTGGACCGGTCGGGTTCTCTATAGGCGACACAGCATAGTATTCCTCGTCGTACCAATCAAACACCCACTCGGAGGCATTCCCGGCGGTATCTGCCAGTTCGAAGGGACTGGCGCCATAGAAGTAACTGCGCACGTCAATTGGATTGGAAGGTTCGAGGCAGTCATCGAAGTTGAGCAGGTCGCAGGTTGGGTCTTCGTCACCCCAGGGGTAGGGATCGCCATTCGTCCCGCGGGCGGCTTTCTCCCACTCGGCTTCGGTGGGCAGGCGGCCTTCGATCCACTCGCAATATGCCTCCGCGTTGTACCAGTCCACGCCCACGACCGGAGCGTCGGCATGGGCTGGATTGGCGTACCAGTACGGCTTGCCGGTTTCATGGTAGGGGACGGTACAGATACCCAGGTCGACACACAGGGCATACATGCGGTTGGTAACTTCAGTCTGGTGGATCCAAAAGCCGTCCAGATAGACCGTGTGAGCCGGAGAATGGTCACTGGGTTCCGTCTCGTTCTCCCCCATCTGGAACTCTCCAGGTGGCACATAAACCACATAACTCATGTCAACCCAGGCTACGGAGGAACCCGCCGCAGGTTCGTAGTCAACCGGCTCGAAGGTCGCAACCGGGGGCTGCGTAACGACTGAGGTGGGTGTCTCAGGCGTTGAAAATAATGGACCGCAGGCGACGGCAATCAGGATCAGACCGGCTGCCGCTGCGATGTAAATCAAGATTTCCAGGTTCTTTTTCATGGTGTTCCCTCCCGGCGAAGGTTCGCCGAAAACACAGAAACAAAGTAGGGAGGCAAAGATGCTGCAGGCGAGTGTCGTATTCGAATCGCCGGTTATGAAAAATACCTCTCTACGACAAGAGTTATCTATGGATAGGTGCAATATGGTGCAGACACAGATGGCTCGAACCACCGGCAGTTTGCGGCTTCACATGAAGATTTGGATGAATACTGACCAGGATTTGTACACACTAATTGCGTTGGTTCTTCACAGGGAGGAATATAGACTGTCAGCGTTGTGCAAGTGTCCTCTTCATAACCTGGCATACATATACTACACCCCGGATCGAATATATATCCCGGGGGACAGGTGGGTTCATAAGAGTCCGGCGGCAGTTGGCAGCAGGCATTCTCAGGATCATATTCCATGCCCTCCAGGCAGTCGACGAGCGTATATAAATCCGGTATACCGACCGGGACACATACATCCATCCCTTCATATTCGCTCGGGAAGTAACCAACCGGACAAATACCACAGATAGGTTTTGGGAGACAGCCGAACCCTGGAATAGCAATGGCGTCCCCGGAGCACATGAATACATCGCCTGGTTCATGGTCAAAGTAACAAAGATCATCGTGATTGTCGTAGTAATAACCTGGCGGGCATTCGGGGGTGGTGGGAGGAAGCAGAACGGCAGGCAGATTGGGGCAAATGGTCAATTCGAAGGTGGTATCCAAGGGCACGTTGGTAATGGTTAATATGTCGGGGAATGCCGGATCGTGGTTGACGATGGGGACTCCAATCGAAGAAGTGATGAAGTAATCAATCTCTTCAACCGGCTCACCAAAATCCAGGTTGACCACGCCATAGTCGGTGCCATCCTGGCTGACCATGCAAAACGCATTGACAATTGGATCCGGCGACTCTGAGACTACTGGCGTTGGCTGGTCGAGCGGGGGGATGTACATGGCCTGCACTTCACAGGCGGGTGGCGGAGGATCGATAATCGTTTCCCCAGTGAGGATGCAGCGAAATCCGAGGTCGGCAGTATGTTTTTCAGGCTTCAGGTCTATGCGCAGGTAAATAAGTAATTCTTCCAACGGTGTCAGGTAGCTTGAGCCACGTACCACGCGCGTATCGCCCGTGGAAGGCCCGGTCGGGTTGGAGGTCGGGGACTGAGCGTAGTACTCGGCATCGTACCGGTCGAGTACCCACTCATACACATTGCCTGCCGTATCCGCAAGTTCGTAGAAACTGGCTCCCAGCAGGTAGGAGCGGACGTGCTGAGGTCCGTCGGGGTCGAAACAACCCTCGAAGTTGAGCAGGTTGCAGGTCGGCTCGTCTTCGCCCCAGGGATAAGGATCCCCTTCATCGCCACGGGCTGCTTTTTCCCATTCGGCCTCCGTGGGGAGGCGGCCTTCGATCCACTCGCAGTATGTCTCTGCCTGATACCAGTCCACCCCAACCACAGGGTCGCTGGCGTAGGAAGCGAGACTAAACCAGTAGGGTACGCCGTTTTCGACTGCCGGAGGGGTACAGACGCCAAGAGCAACACATTGGGCGTACATCCGGTTGGTGACTTCGGTCTGGTGGATCCAGAACCCGTCCAAGGTGATGGTATGAGCGGGATTGTGATCACTTGGTTCCGCCTTGTCTTGCCCCATGATAAAATCACCCGGCGGGACATAGACAACAAAACTGTTGTCTGTCCACAAAATTGCCGTTCCAGCCTCCGGTTGGGGGATATCAATGTCCAGTTCCTGGTTTTGGATGGCGGGCACATCCGTCTCAACGATTTCGGGTGTCCCGGTGGCAGGTTGCCCAAAGTCCAGATTGCATCCCACCAGGAAGCAAAGCAGGATGATACAAAGCCCTTTTCCGATGTGTTTCATAGATGTTTTCATTCGACCCTCCCCGAAATAAAACAACCCCAGTGCGTGGGGCTGTTGGCAGGATGAAAAATAATGCGAGCCCTTCGGCTACATTACAAATTTGATAAGTTTATTATACAACGATAATAAAAAACAACCATCCCCCGCCGGTCATAAGAACTATTTCTGGAGGCATGGGAGGATACCCATAATCGCGGCATTTGGTTCAGACAAGGTCAGCGCCAGCACTGGGACGGTGTCAACAGTGTAAACATCGGAGACGTTGCCCATCTTCCAATGACGCGTCAGGATGCCAACCGTGTTGACATCTCCGGCGATGGCCTGCGCCATCTCTTCGGGATCTGGAGCCAGTCGCGCCAGCGAAGTGACCGGCGCGCCGCCGAGAGCGGTCTGCTCGAAGATCTGCTGGACGTCTTCTCCCGCGGCGAAGACCCAGACCTGCACTTTGGCATCGTCGCCATTGACTTCCTGCCAGTTCTGGATTGAGCCGGTGAACAAGCCGAGCACTTCGTCGGCGGTCAGGCTGTTGATCGGGCTCTGTGGGTTAACAATGACCAGTATTTCCTCTGTATCTATTTGGTAAGCCGGGGAGGTGATATTTGCGTCACCAATGCGGAGAGCCAGGTCGGTGCTGGAAAGATCGAGATAGTCGGCGGCGCGCAGTTCGGCGCTGACGATGTTCTCGCCAGCGCAGTCGTACACGTCTGCCAGCCAGGGCTGGGCGGCGGAGGTGTACTGGACGGTAGTTAATCAGCCACTTGACCGCCAACCAGCCAATCACAGCAGCGGTCACGAAACCAACTGCCAGCGGCAAGAGGAAACTTGCCAGGTCGGGCATTTTGATCACATCCAGCATCTCGTAGCCGCCTGCCGCCAGCATGACCGGGATGGACATGAGGAAGGCGAAACGCGCCGCCGATTTCCGGTCGAGGCCGCGGAACATACCGGCGGAGATGGTTGTGCCGGAGCGGGAGGCGCCCGGGAATACGGCGATGACCTGGAAGAGGCCGACGATGAGCGCGTCCAGCCAGGTCATCGAGTCTAGGCCGCGGGATTTCTTCGTCAACCACTCGGCCATGGTCAGCAGGAGGGCGGCAGTAAAGAGACGGATGGACGCCTCCAGCAGGGGAGTCTTGAACAGGGCTTCCACCGCGTCCTTGAGCAGGTAGCCGGCGAGCAGCGCGGGGACGGTGGCGATGAGGATGTACCAGCCCAGGCGTGCTTCCGTGTCAAGTCTTCCCGTGTTACGCTTGATTAGTAGGGGAATACTGGCAAGTGTGGCCCGGACGATTTTCCACAAGTCTTTCCAGAAGAAGATAAACAGCGAGACGATGGTCCCCAGCTGGACGATAACCAGGAACGAGAACATGGCATCGCCCGCGGGGAGGCCGAGCAGTTGCTGGCCGATGAGCAGGTGGGCGGTGGATGAGACGGGGATGAATTCAGTCAGGCCTTGGATGAGGCCGAGGATGAAGGAGTGAAAGAGGGTCATGGTTAATGGTTAATCCTGTTCAGTGGAATCTTCGATTAGATAAGGTGCTTGTATTTCGTGAACAACATGATTTGCCCCCGGTTCATTGATGCCAGTTTTGGCTTTCTTGAGATAACTGATCCATCCGCCAATGGAACGGGCAACAGATTCCGCCTCGCGGGTTGTGCTTGTATAGATTTCGTTGTTGATAAATCCCAGTTCTTTTGCCAAACAAAGATGGCTCTGCGCTTCGGTCAATGAACCGCGTGCGATGTAACAAAACCGAACATTATCTTGAAAGTAGAACCGTCCATGCCCTTCTGCGATATTCGCCGGGACACTGGATGCGGCGCGCTTGAGTTGGTCTGCCAGATTGTATTTTTCGCTGGCGGGCAATAGTGGAACGATTTTTGTGTAAATCGTTATGGCAAAACCGCGCGCCAATCTCCACACTTCCAACTGGTCAAGGTTCATCACGGTCATATCCCAACTCCATTAACCATAACCCATTAACCATCTTTCAATCTTTCTGCGTTCCCTTGCCATTGTTTCAGCCATTTAGGTACTCTTGATTCAAATGAGCCATCCTGAATGGCCGCGCGCATCGTTTCCATGAGACGGATGAGAGCGCGCAGGTTATGTATGGATAACAAGGTTCCCGCCAGCAACTCCTTCGCCACGATGAGATGCCGCAGGTAGGCGCGCGTGAACGTCTTGCAGGTGTAGCAATCGCAGGTCTCGTCAATGGGGCGCTGGTCGCGGGCGAAGGCTGCGTTCATCAGGTTGAGGCGTCCCTCCGGGGCGAAGGCGGCGTTGTGACGCGCCAGCCGGGTGGGCAGGACGCAGTCGAAGATGTCAATCCCGCGGCGGACGCCCTCGATCAGGTCTTCGGGGGTGCCGACGCCCATCAGGTAGCGCGGTTTGTCTTCGGGCAGGAGCGGGGTCACGAGGTCCAGCGCGGCGTGCATCTCGGCTTTCGTCTCGCCGACCGAGAGTCCGCCGATGGCGATGCCAGGAAAAGGCAGGGACGAGATGAATTTGGCGGAGGCAGTCCGCAGGTCCGGGCTGACGCCGCCCTGCACGATGCCGAACAGGGCCTGGTCGGAACGGGTATGCGCGGCCAGCGAGCGCTCGGCCCAGCGGTGAGTCCGTTCCATCGCAATCTTGCTGTAGGCATGGTCGTTGGGATCGGAGCACTCGTCGAAGGCCATGATGATGTCCGCGCCCAGGTTTTCCTGAATCTGGATGGATTTTTCGGGGGTGAAGCGGTGCGTGGACCCGTCAATATGGGACTTGAAGGTCACGCCGTCGTCGTCAATTTTGCGGGTCTGGGCCAGCGAGAAGACCTGGAAGCCGCCCGAGTCGGTCAGCGTGGGACCCGGCCACTGCATAAACTCGTGCAGGCCGCCCAGGTCATGCACCAGTTCGTCGCCGGGGCGCAGGTAGAGGTGGTAGGTGTTGGCGAGCACGAGCGACGCGCCGAGTTCGGTCAGTTGGGCAGGGGTGAGGGTCTTGACGGTGGCCTGGGTGCCGACCGGCGCGAAGACCGGCGTGGCGAGGTCGCCGTGCGGGGTGTGGAAAACGCCAGCGCGGGCGCGCCCGGCGCGGGCGGTGAGGGTGAATTCGAACATGGGAGTGATTATAATGGGATAATGATGTTGGGGGGTGATAAAATATGGATATGAGCATCGCGCCAAATCAATTATTGTTAGATTTCATTCAACCACAGGAAGCTCAAGAAACGCAAAAGCCTGAGTTGTCGAATGGCCGCGCCAACAAACTGGATCCGCAAGACCGCGCCTTTCATGATTGGTATCGGTTTGTGCTGTCATTCCCGCCGCATCTGGTTAGGGACTACATCAAAAAGTTCGAGTTGAAAAAAGGTCAGGTTGTACTCGATCCTTTCTGTGGGACAGGCACGACATTGATAGAAGCCAAGTTGGCTAGTCTGGGAGCAGTTGGCTTGGAAGGAAATCCGTTTCCGTATTTTGCGTCCTCTGTCAAAACAGATTGGAGTGTAGATGCCGCGCAGTTATCGGTACGAACGAAAGAAGTTGCCGAGAGCGCACTTGCCGTTTTGAGATCGCAGGGAATCAACGACGAATTTTTCCTCGGCGATCCGACCAGCATGGAACTCCAAACATTATCGTCGGAAAAAGAAAAACTGATTTTAGCAAATTCAATCAGTCCGCTTCCATTGCACAAAACACTGGTGTTATTCGACTGCCTAAAAAAAATCGAGGGAGAACCTTTATATCGTCATGCATTGCTGGCACTAGGAAACGCACTGGTTTTCAAAATCAGCAATCTACATTTTGGACCGGAAGTTGGTGTGAAGAAGCCAAGGGAAGATGTGCCTGTCGTTTCCAATTGGCTGGTTGAGATCGGGAAAATCGTCAACGACCTGCGGCGGGTTTCTGGAAGATCTTTCCCCGACGCAAAAGTCTACCTGGCAGACGCACGCAACCTGGATGGAGTTGAACCGCATTCGGTGGATGCCGTCATTACCTCTCCGCCTTACCCCAACGAAAAAGACTATACAAGGACCACACGGCTTGAGTCGGTGTTGCTCGGTTTCATCAACAGCAAAGATGATTTAAGAGAGCTAAAGAAACGCCTTGTCCGCTCGAACACGCGCGGGATTTACAAGGGCGACGATGACGATCAATGGGTTTCTGAATTCCCGGAAATTCAGCGAATAGCGGACGAAATCGAGAAGCGACGAGTCGAACTCGGCAAAGATTCTGGCTTTGAACGGCTCTACCCGCGCGCTACCAAATTGTATTTCGGTGGCATGGCGAGACATTTATCCGATCTTCGTCGAGTTCTTCGTCCTGGAGCCAAGCTTGCCTATGTTGTCGGGGACCAGGCGTCATATCTGCGCGTGATGATCCGAACAGGTCAAATTCTGGGAGATATTGCCCAGAAGTTTGGCTATGAGCTATTAGGCATTGACCTGTTCCGCACGCGGCTAGCAACAGCCACAAAAGCGCAACTTCGAGAAGAGGTTGTCGTCTTGCACTGGAAGGGATGACTAATGGAAAACAGAGAACTGAATCGTTATGCCAAAATTCTGGAAGCAATCTTTTTGAAGCGATTCAAGAAAGGCGTCGCTGAAATTGATTTCGAGCGAGCTGAGTTCGGCAAGATTGCAGAAGAGTTGGGAATTATCTTGCCAAAAAATCTGGGCGATGTGCTGTATTCCTTTCGATATCGGACTCTCCTGCCCAGGTCCATCACATCCAAAGCGCCAAAGGGCTATGAATGGATTATCCGACCTGCAGGCAAAGGGAAATATAAACTTGTGATTGCCAAGCAATCAATCATCGCGCCGTCCAATGTCTTGGTTGAAACTAAAATTCCCGATGCTACGCCGGGTGTGATCGCCGCGTATTCCATGAACGATGAGCAATCCCTTTTGGCAAGGCTTCGCTATAACCGCTTGGTGGATATTTTCACCGGGTTGACTTGTTATTCCCTACAAAATCATCTGCGAACAACCCTGCGCAATGGCTCGCAAGTCGAAACCGACGAAATTTACATCGGATTGGATAAACGCGGTGCTCATTATGTTTTGCCAGTTCAAGCAAAAGGCGGCAAAGACAGGATTGGCGTTGTTCAAATCGAGCAGGATTTTGAGATATGCAGTCTCAAGTTTCCCCGCTTGATCTGCCGGGCGATCGCGGCGCAATTTGTGGAAGATAATCTCATTGCGCTCTTTGAATTCGAGCAGTCGAAGGATGGGATCAAAGTCGCATCCGAAAAACATTATCGACTTGTAAGACCGGATGAATTATCCCCCGAGGAACTTCAGAGTTATTCTGCTCGATTATCTTGAAACAAACACGCGGTCAACAGGCCGTGTGTTCTCTTTCCTTCTCACGATTCATTGCCTTACTCGTTATACTCCTTCTCCTCCGGATACTCCACCCCGCGCGCATCTGACTCCACGTCGCGGGCGGTGGATTCCGCCGCCAGGAACTCGCGGAAATATTCGTGCTGGATGACCAGGTCCATGATCTCGTTCGTGCCGGTCCAGATGGTGATGAGACGCACGTCGCGCAGCAGTCGCTCGACCGGGAAGATGTCGGTGTAGCCGATGCCGCCCAAAATCTGCATGGCGTGGTTGACGACCGTCCAGGCGGTCTCGGTGGAGAACTTCTTGGCCTCCGAGACCAGCCGCCGGACGCGGTCTGGATGTTCTCCGGCGTCCACCGCCCGGCAGACGGAGTAGTCGAGGGCGCGGGCGGCGTCCAGCAGCGTCACGCTCTCGGCGACCTTGAAACTGACCCCCTCGAACTGGCGGATCTTCTGCCCGAAGGCCTTGCGCCGGTCGGCGTAACGGGCAGCGATCTCGATCGCAGCGCGTCCCATGCCGACCGCGCCGCAGGCGGAGGTCATCCGCTCCGGGACCATCATGCGGTGGAAGACTTTCGTCCCGTTGCCGATGCCGGCCTTGCCGCCGAGCACGTTCTGGACCGGGATCGGGGCGTCGTGGAAGACCAGCCTCCCGGTCCCGCCGCGCCGCCGCGCGTGCCCATCAGCCCATAGACGTGCTCCACGCTGACGCCCTCGCCGCGCTCCACCAGGAAGGCAGTCATAGCTTTCTTCGGGTCGTCCATCCCCTCGACTTTGGCGTAGACCAGCAGCAGGTCCGCGCCTTCGGCGCCGACGACGAAACGCTTCTGGCCGTTGATGTAGAATATATCTCCCTCGCGGCGGGCGCGGGTGGTGGCCGCGAAAAAGTCTGAGCCGCCGCGCGGTTCGGTCAGCCCTTCGGCAACGGTCATCTTGCCGCGCAGCACCGGTTTGAGATATTTCTCCTTTTGCTCCTGGCTGCCAAACTCGTGGATCGCTTCGCCAACGATGGAGACCAGCGAGTAGAGGCAGGCCAGCGAGGTGCCGAGCGTCCCGGCTTCCTCCAGCGCGACCAGTTCCGAGGTCCAGGGCAGGCTGCGCCCGCCCCACTTCTTGTCGAAGCGCAGGCCGAGCAGGTTGCGGCGCGCCGCCTCCTGCAAATATTCACGCGGATAGGTCACTTTGTCCGCGTCCATGTCCAGCAGCAACTGGCGCGGCACCCGGCGGACGAAGTCCTGCATTTCGAGGCGCAGGGCTTTTTCTTCGGAGGTCAAGAGAGATTCGATGGACATGCCTTCCTCCATCTTTCTTTCTCAGTGCATAAATTGATTGGCTGCGGCGGCCAGGGTTTGGCGGGGTAACAGGCGTGTGAACCAGGCAAAGAGGGCATTCATGTTTCCTGTCACCACACAGGAACGGCCTTTCAGCAACGCCTTGATCCCGATGCGGACTACGTCAGCGCTTTCCATCGCCGTCCGTCGTTGGTAAGCGGTTATTTTTTGGTCGGCGACAGCGAGGAATTCCGTGCGGGCGACGCCTGGGCAAAGGACAGTGCACTTCACGTTGGTTTTTCGGAGTTCATAATGCAGCGCCTCGCCAAAACTGAGCACGTAACTTTTGGCAGCGGAATAGACGGCATAGGTGGGCGTAGGCTGGAAAGAACCGGTCGAGCCAATCAACAGGATATACCCGCTATCGCGCGCCGCCATGTCCGGTACGAACAGGCGCGTCAGGTGGGTGAGCGCCACAACGTCCACTTCCAGCATCTGGTGCAGTCGCTGCCAGGGGGTGTCTTTGAATTCACCATACACGCCCAGCCCGGCGTTGTTGACCAGGATGTCCACGGCCTGATTGGCGTTCTTGAGCTGGTCATAGAGACGCTGTGGGGCATCGGCCTCGAGCAGATCCATGACGATATTTTTTATCGGGACATCACATTGTTTGGAAATTTCTGCCTGCAATGCAGCCAGGCGTTCCCCCCGCCGTGCTACGAGAACCAGGTTGCAGCCTCGTTCAGCCAATTGACGGGCGAAGTCCGCCCCCAGGCCGCTCGACGCCCCAGTGATGAGGGCAGTTTTACCACGCAGAGTATCGGTCATGTCCTCTCCTCCAAACTACAAATTAGTATTTTACGCCGCTCCGGTCGTCATCGTTTCGATGGGGATATCGCCCAGTTCCGGGACCAGCGCCGTTTTCCGTTCGATGACCGCCAGCCGGCCGAGGAAGGCCGCCAGCAGCAAGGCGAAATGGCACATGATGGAGGGCAGGGCTTTGTCCGCGATCGGGATGACCGCCACGGTGACTAGCGAGGGAAAGATGAAAGCCATCGAGCCGAGCAGCACCTGTCCCAGCAGGAGACGCTGGCGGCGGTCGTCGCAGACTGTTACGCCATAGGCTGAGAGCAGGAGCATGCTCATCAGCCCGGCCTGATAGAACATGCCGTAGAGTCCGTAGAGCGGGGTCGGGTTGGTGTAACGCGCAAAGACGATCATGCAGACCGATGCGCTCACGAAGGTTTTTTCGATGGCGATGCCAATCACCAGCGCCAGGCAGAACAGGTACATGCCGTAGGCGAAACGGTAGACCGTCTGCGTGCGGGTGGGATAGAGGTGGGCGACCAGGAGCAGACCGGTGGGCGGGAGCCAGGCGACGACGATGAAAGCCAGCCGGGGCAGCAGCGACCCGCTAATGGGCAGCAGACCGGTGCACAGGACGGCCTCGACGATCTGGTACCCCGCCAGGAACAGCAGGATGGCGGCCGTGGTGCGGACGATGGGCTTGCGGCCCGGCCCGCGCAAGGCCCAGACCGCTGCGCCAATCTCGAGCGCGGCGGTGGCGACGGAGAGAAATGGGTTGTAGTTCATGTTTTTAAATCCTTGAAAATAAGGTTATGGCATTCCGATGAGTACTTTTGTCGGGCTGAAAAGCGCCATGGGAACCTGGTATTGGAGGGTCGGCATGTTGGGGTTGCTGACCGCGATATCGTAAATCGAGATCCAGGGTGAGTGCGCCGCTTCCAGTTGTCCGCCTACGGTCGAATTGCCGGCGATGCGCACGATGCCTCTAAAGATGAATGTTCCCACGTGCAGCATGACTGGCTGCATGATTCGGTTGATCTCGTGCTGGTCATAATCCAACGGGTCGGCGGCGGGTGGCGCCAGGTGGAAGGCGATCACTTGTTGGGTTGGCAGGTAGAACTCGGCGTACTGGCAGGGCTTGACCGGGCTGACGCTGAATACCAGCATCTGCACGTTGACCAGGTGGAGGTACTCCGGCGCGCCCTGTGTCCGCAACCATGTGCTGACGCGGGTCAGCGCGCTCTTGACCACCGCTTCACAACGCAGCATGGCAGTCTGTGTGTAGATCATCACCAGGGCGGTTTTCTCGTCCGAGGCAAGTGTGTACATGCTTCCTCCTGTATTGCCTCTCAATTATACAACAACCCTTCCCCCGCCCCTATTCTGCGTTTATACTCCAGCCACCATGACCCACCGAACCCGCTGGCTGATTTCCCCCCCACTGACTCCCCAGGCAAACGAAAACCTGTCCGCGTTCCCCCCGGTATTGCGCCAACTGCTGTTCAACCGCGGTTACGCCACCGACGCCGAGGGGCGCGCCTTTCTCAGGGCCGAGTCCACCTCCGACTCTTCTCCCTTCCAGATGAAGGGAATGCAGGTTGCGGTGGAACGCATCCGCCGCGCCATCGAACAGGAGCAACCGGTTGCCGTCTACGGCGACTACGACGTGGACGGCGTCACCGCCACCGCGCTGCTCGTCCAAGCCTTGAAGACCCTGGGCGGGAAAGTCCGCGCCTACATCCCCAATCGCTTCGACGAAGGCTACGGCCTGAATAACGAAGCCCTGGACCTGTTGGCTGCCGAGGGCGTGAAACTGGTCATCAGCGTGGACTGCGGCATCCGCTCCCCGGAAGAAGCGCGCCACGCCCGGACCCTGGGCCTGGACCTCGTTATCACTGACCACCACGAACCTGCTGGCGAAATTCCCCAGGCTTTCGCGGTCATCAACCCGAAGCAGGAAGGCGACCTCTATCCGGAGAAATACCTGGCCGGGGTTGGGATTGCCTACAAGATCGCCCAGGCGCTTTACGAAAATGTTGAAAATTCAGCAATGGGCTTTCAACTCGAGGATTTGCTCGACCTGGTTGCCCTGGGCACGGTGGCCGACCTGGCCCCGCTGACGGGGGAAAACCGTCTACTCGTCCGCCTCGGGCTGAAACAGATGCGGCAGACGAAGCGCCAGGGGTTGTTCTCGCTGGCGAATGTGTCGGGAGTATCCCTCCCGGCCATCAACGCCACCCACATTGGCTTCATGCTCGGTCCGCGCCTGAACGCCGCCGGGCGGCTCGAGTCGGCAGAGGCGTCCTACGAGTTGTTGACGACAACCGACATATTTGCCGCCGGACAACTGGCCCAAAAACTGGATGTGCAGAACCGCGAGCGCCAGGCGCTGACGCGCAAGATCCAGGCCGAAGCGGAAGTGCTGGCTCTGGCAGAAGATGCTGAGGCCCCGATCCTGTTCGCCGTCCATCCCGAATTCAACTCCGGTGTGGTGGGGCTGGCGGCGGCGCGGCTGGTGGAGACCTATTACCGTCCGGCCATCGTCGGCCAGCAGAATGGCGAGACGACGCGCTGCTCCTGCCGTTCCATCCCTGAATTCCATATCACCGCCGCCCTCGACCAGTGCGCCGACCTGCTCGTCCGTCACGGCGGGCATGCCGCTGCAGCGGGATTGACCGTCCGCAACGAGAATCTGGAAACCCTAAAGGGGCGACTTAAGGAGATTGCGCGCCAGCAGTTGGGAGGTCTCGACTTGCGTCCCACACTGACAGCCGATCTCGAAGTACCGCTCACCGACCTGCGGTCCGATTTACTGAAACACCTCGAATACCTCCAACCAACTGGCTACGGCAACCCGGAAGCGGTTTTTGTCACTCGTAACTTGCAGGTCAAGAGTGCCCGCACAGTGGGAGCCGAGAGCAAGCATTTAAAACTGACGGTCAGCGACGGACGGCTCACCTTCGACGCGATTGGCTTCCGGTTGGGGCATTTGTTGGGGAACATGACGGAGCGGGTTGACCTTCTGTACACCTTTGAGTCGAATGAATACAACGGGCGGTCCTCCCTGCAACTGAACCTCAAGGATGTTAAACCAACGGGACACTGGATTGATAGTGTGGGCGCGGAGGGGCTCGAACCCCCGACCTCATCAATGTGAGTGATGCGCTCTAACCGACTGAGCTACGCGCCCTTTTTCAAGCGACGGGATTATAGTCGAGGAGCCCCGCTTTTGCAATGGTTTACGGCGCCGGCAGGAAATTAAGCGGGTTCACCCTGCCATACGTTGCATTCACAAGTTCAAAGTGCAAATGGGGGCCGGTCGAAGTGCCGCCGGTCATGCCCACCAGGCCGACCATGTCGCCCTGCCCGACACTCTGCCCGCAGCCAACGTTGATCTGACTGAGGTGGGCATAGCGCGATTCCCATCCATTTCCATGATCAATGATGACAAGGTTGCCGTATCCCCAGGTATTCCAGCCAGAATATACCACTGTGCCCGCATCTACTGCGTAGACCGCGTTGCCCTCCGCGCCGGCGAAATCTACAGCATAGTGTCCAAGGTCTGGCAGGTAGGGCGTTCCCGATAACCAGTGCTCGACTGTCGGGTAAATGAATGTGCCATAACCGACTTGAACATACGTGATGCCGGCGCAGAGTCCTGGCCCCCACACGCCAACTGATGGATCGGCCAAAACGAGTGCCGCTGGCGCAGACCATGATGTGAATTGGCGCACGCCGCCAGGGATCACTAACCAGGTACCGGCTGGGATGTCGGGGCGCTCCAAATCGTCGATTGTATCCGGGTCGAGATGGTTGGCTGGGCTGTCGAGGATAACCTCCGCCTCCACACCGAAATACCTGGCAATACTTGTCAATGATTCACTCCCCTGCCATTGGTAATAGGTCCCATCCACCGGAAGGATGATCAATACTTGCTCAGGCTGTATTAGGTTCGGTTGATCCTTAAGCGTGTCATAATTGCCCCACAGGATGGTCCTGGGATCAAGGTTGAACTTTTCGGCAATTGTAAAGAGCGAATCGCCTATCTGGACGGTATATGTGGTGACATCAATTCTGGGGCGGCTGGGGATGATGGTATTCAATTTAGCCTTGCGGGCAATACCCTCCAGAGGAGCAGAGATAGGTTCAGGGAGGAGCGGGGAGGCGTCGGGCGGGGAGGTTGTTCCAGTACCGGCGGGCAGGTTCGAGGTCCCTACCTGGATTGTGCCCTGGTAAAGGAACTGCATCAGCCAGACGACGCCAAGGATGACGAGTATGGACAGGAAGTTCGTCCCGAATCGCAAGGCAGTTTCACCCAGGCCCAGGCGCGCCAGTCCGTTCATCATGCGGCGGAAAAGGTTGGTTTTGGGCTGCGAATCCTGTCCTTGTTCGGGCAATTCTTCCAAAGGTTGGTTATCCATGGCGAGTCATCATAACATGCCCCAAAATGACCGTCAAGCAGGGTATTAAGCGTGCCTTAAGCAAGTTTCCGGCGCACCACAGGGTAGCGGGCGTGGATGAGACTGGCTGCCAGCAGGCAGATTCCCCCGGCCGCCAGCGCGGCGCGCGGCACTCCCTGGGTTTGCGCCATCCACCCGATGAACAGACTCCCGAAAGGGGCAACGCCCTGGATCGCCCACAGATAGACGCTGAAGACCCGCCCGCGCAGGGCGTCGAGCGTTTCGATCTGGATGAGCGTGTTCATCATCGCCAGTTGCGAGACGAGCGCCCAGCCCAGCATGGCAATCAGCCCCAGCGCCAGCGGCAGGTTGGTGACCATCGAAACGACAATCAAAACGGTTGCAAAAACGAACTGGCCGATTGTCAGCAGCAGACCCTTGCGGCGGAACTGGCTGAAGGCAGAAATGAACAACGCCGCCGCCAGCGCCCCGATTCCCTGCGCCAGGTAAAGGCTGCTGGTGCGCGCCTTGACAAGGGCTTCGGTATCCCCGGCTGCAGCCAGCACGTCACGCGCCAGGGCCGGGATTTGCTGGGCAAAAGGGAATCCGAAGAACCCAATCAGCGCGGCGAGCAGGATGATGGCCTGCACCAATGTGTTGCCGCGAATATATTTCAGTCCCTCTTTGAACTCGGTTGCCATTGCGCCTTTTTTATAGTCTACGGGGGGAGCGGCAGCCCTGTATGGCGTGCGGACGAAAAACAGACTGCCGATGACGAACAGGAAGCTGACTCCATTGATGAAAAACGCCCAGCCCTCCCCCTGGTTTTCCACCAGCAGGAGCACCACGGCGGTCAGCGACGGCCCCAGGACACGCGCCAAATTGAAGATGGTGGATTGCAAAGCAATCGCGTTGGGAAGCGCCTTTTTGCCTACAAGTTCCACCAGCATGGACTGGCGGGCGGTGATCTCGACGGCGTTGGCCGATCCGAGAACGAAAGCCAGCAGGATGATATGCCAGATCTGGAGGATACCGGTGAGTGCCAGGAAAGCCAGTGCGAAGGCCTGCACCATCATGATGGTTTGCAGGACGATGACGGCCTTGCGTTTGTCCAGCCGCTCGACAATCACCCCTCCCGGCAGAGCCAGCAGCAGGGTTGGGAGTGTGGCTGAAAAGCCGATGATGCCCAGGTCGAGCGGGCGTCCGCTCAAACGGTAAGCCAGGTAGGGTAGGGTGGTGCTCTGCATCCAGGTGCCAACCAGTGAAAGGAATTGGCCGACCCAGAAGATGACGAAATCGCGCGAGGCGAGGGCGGGGAAGCGTACGGTCAGTTTCATGGGCAGAAAAGACCGCCATTCCTGGCGGCCCGTACATTTTACACCTTAACGATAATTTCCGGCCTGTCGTTGGCAGTGCTGTTGACCAACGTGGAGACCGGGTAGGCTTCCATCTCCCCGGCAGGGTAGGGGACGAGCAGGCTGTTCAGGTCCACCGGGAAATGTGGGGTGGGATCAATCCACTGCGCGTAGGCATTACGAGGCAAGATGACCGGCATCCGGTTGTGGATGGGACTCATCAACTCGTTCGGTTCGGTGGTGATGATCGCTGCCGAGCGGACCTCGGACCCGTCCGCCGTTTGCCAGTGTTCCCACAACCCGGCGAAGGCGAACGGTTCCCCTGTTTTAAGACGGATGAAATGCGGTACCTTGGTTTTCGTCCCAGGCCGCGCCTGCGCCGACGGCTTCGTGCCGTCGGCATGGCGCTCGGGCGGCATGAGTCCGCCCGGCTGCCACTCGTAGAAACCATTTGCAAAGACGAGGCAGCGGCGATACTTGTATGCCGACCGGAATGCCGGTTTCTCCGCCAGCGTCTCGGACCGCGCGTTGATGAGACGCGAACCAATAGACGGGTCTTTGGCCCACGATGGGATGAGACCCCAAACGAAGAAATCGGCTTTGTTCGTGCCATCGTTGGGGAGAACGAGGATGGGTTGGGTGGGGGCGATGTTGTAGCGCGGCGCTATCTGCGCCGGGAAGGTGTATTCCGGGAAGGCGTCTGCCGGCTCGGGAGGGTTGAGGAAAAAGGCGTATCGTCCGCACATATTATTCTCCGAATTCGAATCATTCCACGGAAATGTTACTGTTTCAGCCGCCGAAAATCCCCATCCCTGATTGTCACTCCTACAGCGTCCAAATGCTCCAGAAATGCCTGCACGTACTTGCGGCTGGTGCCGAGCAGGTCGCGCACCTCGGCCAGGGAGACCTGTCCCTTTTGCCCGATGGCCTGGCGGACTTTTTCCACCATTGCCTCGAAATCGGCTTTGCGGAAAACCACCTCGTCGGAGACGGCGACCAGGTTGCCCGAGTCGAGCAGGGCGGAGAAAACATCTTCACCGGTCTCGGCCTGGCATTCCTTGACCGACGGCGGGGCGAACGGTGCGGCCGCGAAGCGCGCCATCAACTGGTCCACTTTCACCTGCTGGAACGGCGAGAAACGGACAATGTGCCCGGGCAAGGCGGCCCATTTCGGGCCCTCGGTCAGCGCGCCCTCATCTGCCAGACGCGGCAGGACGAGGTTGAACACGCGCGGCGGAAGTTTTAATTTTGATTTCAACTCCTCACGGGGCATACCGCGCCGGAGAGGATATATCTTGTGATAAGCGACCAAAGTCGCCACTACGGTTTCTCGCAAGGCGGAAAATTGTGACGCGGCAAGCACCACACTGTCCATCGTCCATGGTCCATCGTCCAGATTGATCAGTTGGCTGCTGTCGAGCAGCTCCTTCAGAGCCGATTCGGCGGCGGGACCATCCAGCCGGGAGCGGGTACTTACATCTTTCGCCGACGCCGGGCCAAGGGCGAGCGCGGCCTGGAGCAGCACCTCGGCGGGCGAGCCTTGCGCCATGCTTTCCAACCCCTTGAGTACCGACTCGTCGAAGCGTTTGTGCCGCCTCTTCGGCTGGGGGTCAACGACAATCCCGCCCCCCAGCGTTTCGCCCGGGGACGGGCGGCGCAGGATGTAGCGGTCGCCGCGCACGGCAATGACCCGTTCGCGCAATTCGAGTTGCAGCCAGCCGGTCTCGCCGGGGTTGAGGACTTCCACGCCCAGCAGACGCACGTTGGCGACAGTTTCGGCCGCGCCGATGAAGAGTTTGACTTCGGTATGGTGCCGCAGGGGGGAGGACACATCCGCCAGCAGGCGGAAGCGGACATCCATCCTTTGGGTGGGAATATATTGGCCTGGATGGGTCACCACTTCTCCCCGGCGGACTTGTTCCATATCCACCCCGGAGATATTCACTGCTGTGCGGCTTCCGGGTACTGCTTTTTCTTCCTGCTTCTTGTGGGTTTGCAATCCGCGGACGCGGCCTTTCAGGCCGGAGGGCAGGAGTTCCACTTCGTCGCCCAGGGAGAGATGACCATCCGTCAGCGTGCCGGTGACGAACGTTCCGAAGGCGGACATGGAGAAGACCCGGTCCACGGGCAGGCGCGGGCGGCCCAGGTCGGGGCGTGCGGGTGCGTTTTGCAGGAGCAGGCCAAGGGTCCGGGTGAGTTCCGGGAGGCCTTCTTGCGTACGGGATGAAACGCGGACGATGGGGGCACCCTGCAAAACGGTGCCGCTCAGGGCAGCGCGCACGTCTGCTTCCACCAGGTCCAGCCAGGCAGGGTCGTCTGCCAGGTCAATTTTGGTCAGCACCACCAGGCCGGAGTTGATTTGCAGGAGGTCTAGGATGGCAAGGTGTTCGCGAGTTTGCGGCATTACGCCTTCGTCGGAGGCAATGACCAGCAGGGCGGCGTCAATCCCACCCACTCCCGCCAGCATGTTCTCGATAAAGTCGCGATGACCGGGAACGTCCACGATGCCGATTTCCTGGCCGTCGGGCAGGGTCAGCCAGCCGAAGCCCAGGTCAATCGTCATTTCGCGCTCTTGTTCTTCTTTGAGGCGGTCGGGGTGGACGCCGGTAAGGGCGGCAATGAGGGTGGACTTGCCGTGATCTACATGCCCGGCTGTGCCGATGACGCGCATGGGTCCTCGTAAATTTGTGGGGGCACGATATTTCGTACCCCTCCGGGTTATTTTGCGCTCATGATCCGCTCGTAGGCGGAGAGCAGTTCGTGAATCTGGGAGAGCATGCCCTGGAAGAGTTGCTCGTTGGCATCCTTGGTCTGCTCGATCACATCCTGCTGGGTCTGGGTCTGGTCCGCCAGGGCGGTGAGTTGTTCCTGGAGTTTTCCCAGTTCGTTGCGGAGGTCCTTGCGGTTCTCGTCCTGGGAAAGATTGAAAGATGTCCAGCGTTTCTGATCGTCGGCTTTGAAGGTAATCCATTCCTGCCGGAAGCGGTCTTCGGACAGCCGCTGCATTTCGGAGATTTCGTTGATGCGACGCTCGAATTTCTGGACCAGGTCTTCGTAGGTTTCCTGGGCGCGTTTGACGGCGCGCTGGGCAATTTCCCATTCCTGGAGACGGCGTTCGAGCATATCGGCGTTTTTATTGAACGAGTCCAGGCCGCCTTCCCAATCTTTCCAGGCGCGTTCCCGCTCGACCTGGAGCCTGCTTTGCGATTCGATGAAATTGGTTTGGGCCTGACGGCGGTCTGCTTCGCTGGAGAGGAGTTCGTTGAGACGGGTTTCCACCCGGCGCAGGTTGTCGTTAAAAATGTCGTGTTTTTCCCGTACTTCGTCCAGCCGCTTGCGGGCTGCGGACAGGTCGCCTTGCAAGTCCGCCAGGCGCTTGGTTTCTTGTTTGCGGCTTTCTTCCAGAACACGCTGGGCGCGCTGGACTTCCTCGAAGGTCTTGACCATTTCCAGCATCCGCGCTTCCCAATCGGCCATGAGTTGGCTGCGGCGCGTTTCTTCGTCGGTGCGGGCTTTGAGTTCGCGCTTGATCTCTGCGACGGTATTTTTCAACTTTCGCAATTCAGCCATGGACTTGTTCATGCCCTCGAACTGCAATTGATAGCGCTTATCGGTTTCTTGCTGGGATTCCTTCCATTTCCGGTCCAGTGAATCTGCATACTTGGTCAGTTCCACCCGGTGCTGGGTCAGGGCGGCTTCCATCTGGTCGAGCCGTCCCGGTGTAACGCCAACTTTGGACATACTATCGTTGAGTTCTTTGATCTTCTTATTGGCAGTTTTCAGATCCCCATCCAACCCGTTGACGCGTTCTTCCAGCGCAGCAATGGTGGTCTTGTCTTTGCGGCGCTCTTCGTCGAGCCAGTCCAGGCGTTTGATGAGTTGTTCGAATTCCATCGGGGGAGCCTCCGTGGGCGCAAAAGAAATGGTCGCGGCTGATTATAGCACGCCAAAACGGGCTATTGTCCGAGATGTTCAAACAGGGATGGGAGCCTTGCCCAGAACGACGCTGCCCACGAAGGGAGGATGCCGAGTAGGAAGAGGAGCAACCAGCCTATAAGGAGAAATACCCGCTGAGACCACGTCTCCCGCACTCCCCAGGGTGACCCCTCCGGGGCGCTGGCCAGGGCCGTCAGGACGCGGATGGCGCTGATAGCCAACCCCAGGCTGCCCAGGAATACCCAGGTAGTGGCTGCCAGCGACTGGCGCGCCAATCCATCCCAAATGGCCTGGTGGGCCGGGAAGGATGCCAGCATAGGCGCGCCTGCCAGCGAAAGGCTTGCCAATATCGCTCCAGTGGATGAAAAGGACCAGATGCGCCCTGCGCCTTTCAAATTGTCCAGGGTCAGGGAGGGGGCGTGCTCCAGCAAGTTCGAGAGCGCCAGTGACCAGAGTGCCAGACCGATGACGCGGGGAATGCAGAGCAACAGGAATGTATTCAGCCCGTAACTCCCTCCCAGTCCCAGGCCGAGGAGCGAGAAGCCGGTCTCCGCGATAACGGCATACCCCATCATGCGGCCAAGATGACGCTGGAAAAACGCCAGCAACCCGCCGGTAAAAATCATCAACACACCGACTGTGGTCAGGATGGAGGGTAACACTGCGGCGTCGCGTAACCAGGCGTACCGGTCCAGGAAGCCCAGGCCGAAGAACATGGTGACGGTCGGGAATATCCACAGGATAAAACCGGCAACGTAGGGATGCGCTTCCTCGGTCAGGAGCGGGATCCAGGTATAAAACGGGAAGACTGCCAACAGCAGGGCAAAGCCCAGGCCAAGCAGGGTGGCAGAGCGCGCCACCAGCATCAAGTCGCCGGGATTGGCTTCGATCCCGGCGAGCAGCCAGCCCGAGAACAGGATGAAAGGCATGGCAATGGTTTGGTAGATCAGGAAACGCAGGATGCCTTTTCCGGGTTTCTTGTCAGGCGGGGACAGGAGCGGGATGGCGAGCAGGACGGCGGTCTCGATGAGCAGGGCGGCATAGAGAAAGGGTTCGACTGCCAGCGCAGCCACCAGAAAACCGGTAATTGCCATACCAAACGGGATCAGGCGGCGGGCGATTTTTATGGATGAAGCCGCCATGAACCAGAATGCTGACCCTCCATATAGCAATGCAAGCCAGGCGCGGTCAGAGTTCGTCAGTGTCAGGCGGCGGCCAAGCAGTTCGAAGGAAGGCGCAAGTTTGAAAGTCAACGCCTGGACTGCCAGCGGTGTATCAATCGGGAGAAGCAAGGCAGTGATGGCGAGGAATGCGCATACAATCCCCGCAACCAGCGTAATCAGTTTCTGGTTGCGCAGCAAGGACAACAGGCCTCCCAGAGCGATGGGGAAGAAAATCCACAGGGCAGGGGCGCTCATGACTGTTCCTTTTCGGGTGGATGGCTCAAGAAATAGGCCCCGGCCAGCGCCAGGCCCAGGTTGATCAATGCCAACAGCCCGGCCACCAGGGCCGAACTCTCCACCGCCGCATAGATGACCTCGAATCCGGAGAGAGCCGTCAATAAGCCGACGACCACCCGGAAAGGCTGGACGGTGATCCCAGTATGGAGCAGTCCCATGCTGATGAGCAACAATCCGCCCCAGGCTACCGGGAGGGGCATTCCCAGCCAGTCGCCCAGGCCGACTCCTCCGGCAAAGGCAACGGTCAGGATCAGGCCGATTACCGCCAGCCGGAACAGTCGTCCTTGCGGCCAGGAGGATTCCACTGTCGTTTCTTCCTCTGCGTTGATGTGCGCAATCCCCAGCGCAGCGCAGATCATCCAACCGGTGACCAGTTTGACGGCCGCCAGCGACGTGCTCCAGGATGCCTGCACCAGCCAGAAGAGGCCGAGATATTGGGCTGCCAGCAGGCCGATATTCCAGCGCCAGTCGCGGCGCAGGAGGATCCCGCTCGCAGCGGCAAAGGTGAGCCCAAAGGCAACCCAGTTCACGATGACCATCAACCGCCTCCCGCAGAGAGCAAGGACAGGATGAGCACCAGCAGCAGGATGGACCAGAAAATCCCGCCCTCGCCTTCCAGAGTGGTGGTCACGAAGCGCGCCAGCCCTTCGAGGAAGCGCACGATGGAGTTGAGGAACTTATAGAACGGGTCCAGCCGCAGAACATCGCCCCATTGCGAGATCGCACTTTGAGTGCGGGCGAGGACTTTTAACGCCAGGATAACTGCCCCCCCTGCAAGCAGGGCGACCGGGATGGCAGCCCACCAGACGCCGAATGTTCGCGACCCATCCCAGCCCCATAGTCCCAGCAGGACCGAGGAGGCGGCCAGCAAAAACAATCCGGCGGGATACAAAATCCTGGCCCAGCGTTCCTGTGACTCGAGGCTCGTTTCCCCCGGGTGCAACGCGTGGCGGACAAACCCTGCTATCAACAGGGCTTGGGCCGGCAGGAAGGGGAGCAGGAAGAACCAGGAAGCGCCGTTCCCGGTTGTCCATGCTGCCGCCGAAGGCGAAAACGGCAAAGCCGAGATTCCCCACAGCCCAAGCAGGGGTAGCCAGAGAATGCTGCGTTGACGCGCTGAGTAAAGGAAAACCAACCCGCCGCAAAGGATAAGCGCCACGCCCCAGCCGATACTCCCCTCCGGACTGGCGCGCAGCGTGGAAGCGACGGCCAGCGCGGCCATCCCCAGCACCCAGAATGGGCGTCCGAGTATCTCGTCCGACGCCCTCAGCCACATCCATCCAGCATAGATGGCTGGGAGGGCGGTCAGGGCCAGCAGAAATGGCGTCCAGGGCGAATCCAGCGTCCCGGCCGGGATGCGCGCCAGTACCGAGAGGCTGGCGGCGGCTGAGACAAGGCGCAAACTGGTTCCAAACCCCCGCCGGAGGACGTTCTCTTTACGATAGGGCAGGTGCAGGGGTAAAACACCCAGCCGCAGCCCGGACGCGAACAACAGGTAGATGCCAGCATTGCTGGTGATCCTGTCAAAGTTCATCGGGAGGTGCGCGGCAGAGCTGACCGCGCTGGCCCAAATGACGAAACCGGTCCCCACGAGGCGGATCGCAAAGGCAACGACAACCGCCCGGTTCTGGCTTTCGCCTTCGGTGGAGCGTAACATTGTGATGAGTTCGGCCAGGTCAATTGCAGTCCAGGCCAGGATCAGGGTCAGGGGATCGCCCGCAGAGACGGCCAGAATACCAAGGGCGGTCAGGAGCAGGGTCCCTGCCCAGGGCATTGGGGCGTTCTCGTTGCGGACGACCGAGGTGAGGATAATGGCCGCGGCCAGTGTTGTCAGCGAGAGCGCATACGGCCAGGATACCCCGTCTGCCAGCCAGGTGGGGATGTAGTTGAAAACGCTCAGTGGTTGCCAGGCTGGCAGGGAGGCGGAGGCCGGGAAGCGCACCTGCCAGAGCATGACACCTGCAAAAGCCAGGATTGCCCCGCTGAGAGCCACGACCCATGGATATTTGAAATTTGGCCGGAAAAGACGCAAGATCAGGAGCGCCAGCGCGGCCAGAACCAGGAACAGGACGGGTAAGGAGATAAGCATGACGCCGATTATTTTATCAGAAACACTGTGCTTTGCCGGGTGTTCTCATGTAAAATACAGTCATTCTGTAATTAGGAGGCTCTCCATGTCCAGTGTTCTGCTCATTGTCAATCCCGTTTCCGGGCGCGGTTTTGCCGGGCGTTCGCTTCCAGAGCTCGAAGCGAAATTGAAGGAATGCAAGTTTGATTATAAACTTGTGCTTACCGAACGTCCCTGGCACGCCGCCGACTTGGCCGAGCAGGGTGCGCGTGACGGCTACGAGACTGTCATCGTTGCCAGCGGCGACGGGACAGCCAACGAAGTCTTGAACGGCCTGATGCGGGCGAAGAAGGCCGGGTTCGACAAGACCGCCATGGGGCAGATCGCCGTCGGCACCGGGAACGACTTTGCCTTTGGCATGGGCATCCCCGGCGGGATAGACGAAGGCTGCAAGATACTGGCCGAGAATTACCGCCGCCGCATGGACGTGGGCATCGTCAAGGGCGGCGATTATCCGGAAGGCCGCTACTTTGGCAATGGTGTGGGCGTCGGTTTCGATGCCGCCACCGGTTTCGTGGCGGCAAAAATCCGCTGGATCCGGGGTCTCCTGCTCTATCTTATTGCCGCCATTGAGACCATCTTTATTTATTACAAAGCGCCATCTGTCAAACTCCAGTACGACGACAAGACAATGGACATTTCCCCGCTGATGATTTCCATCATGAACGGACGGCGCATGGGCGGCGGCTTCTTCTTCGCCCCCAGGGGCGACCCCGGCGACGGCATCTTTGACCTTTGTCTGGCGCGCTCGGCCAGCCAGTTGCGCATCTTTGGCCTCATCCCTTATTTCATGAAAGGCACGCAGGCCACGCAGAAGGAAGTCAGCATGGCCCAGGCGCGCAAGGTGACGGTCACAGCGATTGAGGGCACCCTCCCGGTCCACTGTGACGGTGAAACGGTGTGCTTCGAAGGCAAGGAATTGGTTATCGAACTCCTCCCGGCCCAGATCGAATTCATCACCCAGAAACCTGCATGAAATCTTTTTATCGTTGGTTTATGAATACCGTCATCCGGCTGGGGACTGGCCTCCTTTGCCGGATTGATAAACGCGACTTCGATAAAATCCCGGCGCGCGGACCACTCATCCTGGCTACGAACCATATTGGCTCGCTCGAAGTCCCGCTCCTGTTCGTCCACCTCCAGCCCCGGAAGATGACCGGTCTGGCAAAGATCGAGACCTGGGACAGCAAGTTCTTGGGCTGGCTCTTTGACCTGTGGGATGCCATCCCGGTTCGCCGCGGCGAAGCAGACCTGGAGGCTGTCCGCCGCTGCCTGGACGTGCTCAGGGCCGGGGATATGCTTGCCATCGCCCCGGAGGGGACGCGCTCCTATCATGGGCGTCTCCTGCGCGCCCAGCCCGGTGTGGTAATGATCGCCCTGCGCGCCGGCGTACCCATCCTGCCGATTGCACACTGGGGCGGCGAAAACTTCAAGGCAAACCTCAAAAAACTCAAGCGGACCGATTTCCATGTCCGCGTGGGCAGACCCTTCACACTAAACCCGCGCGGCGGAAAAGTAAGCGGTGAACTCCGCCAGGAAATGGCCGACGAGATCATGGGTCAGATTGCCGCCCTGATGCCGGGAGAATATCACGGGGAATATGCCGGGAAAGCCGGGAAGGACCAATATCTGGAATGGGTTTGATTTCGGAGTGAAGAATCCCCGGCCGCGCTGGCGCAGCGGCTGGGACTTCCCTTCAGAAATTTACTCCTGCTCTCGCGCGCCCTCACGCACCGTTCCTACATCAACGAACATCCTGAAGCCCTCGAGGATAACGAACGATTGGAATTCCTCGGCGATGCCGTGTTGGATTTCTTGAGCGGCGCCTGGCTCTACAACCACTTCCCTGAAATGGCCGAGGGCGAACTGACGCGTATGCGCTCCGCCCTGGTGCGGACGGAGCAACTGGCCGAATTCGCCCGCGCCCTGTCCATCGGGCCGGCCATGCGCCTCGGACGGGGTGAGATCGTCGCCAGGGGGCGCGACCGGGATGTGCTCCTGTGTGGTACCTTCGAAGCCCTAGTCGGCGCGCTGTATTTACAGGCCGGGATCGAAGCCGCAATGGAATTCGTCCACCCCTTCCTCGAGAAAGCCGCCCGCGCTTTGGCTCTTGAACCGGATACGTTTGACCCCAAGAGCCGCCTCCAGGAATGGTCGCAGGCCCGGCGTTATGGCATCCCGCAGTATGCCACCATCCTGACCAGCGGACCTGACCACGAGCGGCTGTTCATGGTCGAGGTACACATCAAGGGCGAAGTCTACGGGCGTGGCTCCGGGCACAGCAAGTCGGCTGCGGCGCATGCCGCTGCCCAGGCAGCGCTCGATTTCATCAGCCAACCATCAATGACAAATAGTAAAGCGTAACTCGAACCCATGCCTCTCCGCCTCAAATCTCTCGAACTTCACGGTTATAAAACCTTCGCCGCAAAATTCGACTTTGAATTTGCCGAAGGCATCACTGCCATCGTCGGTCCGAACGGTTCTGGTAAATCCAACATTGCCGACGCCCTGCGCTGGGTGCTCGGCGAACAATCCTACAGCCTCCTGCGCGCCAAGAAAACCGAAGACATGATTTTTGCCGGGTCGGAGCAACGCCCGCGCGCCGGCATGGCCTCCGCCACTGTCACCTTCGATAATGCCGATAACTGGCTGCCGGTGGATTTTTCCGAGGTCGGTCTTTCCCGCCGCGCCTACCGCGATGGCCGCAATGAATACCTGCTTAACAGCCAGCACGTCCGCTTGAAAGATATCAACGAACTCCTGGCTCAATCCGGCCTCTCCGAGCGGACGTACACCATCCTCGGCCAGGGATTGGTGGATGCCTCCCTGGCGCTCAAAGCCGACGAGCGTCGCCGCCTCTTCGAGGAAGCAGCCGGTATCGGTCTTTACCGTTCCCGCCGTGAAGAAGCCCTGCGCCGCATCGAGACCACCCGACGCAATCTTGACCGCGTTCTCGATGTCCTGGCCGAACTCGAACCGCGTCTGCGCTCCCTGGAACGCCAGGCCGCCCGCGCTCAGGAGTACGCCCAGGTGCAGGCCGACCTGCGCCTCCTCTTGCGTGATTGGTACGGCTACCACTGGCATCACACTCAACACGAACTGGCCGAGGCCATGGAGGGCGCCCGCACCCAGGAAACCCGCCTGTTCGAGGGGCGCGAAGCCTACCAGGGTGTGCGCCAGAATTTCGCCTCCTTCCGCGACCGGCTTAACGGACTGCGCGCCCGGCTGAACTCCTGGCATCGCCAGTCGGCGCAACTCCACGCCAGCCGCGAATCCATCTCCAGCGACCTGGCCGTGCTCGAGGAGCGCCAGCGCTCCCTGCTCGATAACCGCCAGTCGGCGATGAGCGAACATGCCCGCCTGGAAGAAGAAATACGCATCGCCGCCGAACGCCTGGCTGAGACCGAAGCCGGGGCGACTCGCCTGCAATCCGATTTCGACGAGGCGCGTACGCAGGTCAGCGCGGCTCAAGACGCCCTCAACGCCTCCCAGTCTGAAAAAACCAGCCTCGAATCGGACCTGGCAGCTGCCCGCCGTCAGACCGGCGAACTCGCCGCCCGGCGCGCCAGCCTGCAGGCCCGGCTGGATGAACTGGCAGCCCGTTCCGATTCCCAGCAGATAAAACTGGCCGCCGCCGACCAATCCATTGCTTCCGCCGAGGCCGATGTCGAAAAGTCCGAGGAGGAATACCAGCGCCTGATCGGCGTCCGTAAACAGGCCGAAGCCGCGTTGCAGAAGGCCCAAACCGAACTGGATACTGCCCGCCGCCGCGCAACCGACTTGGAGGAACAGGTCAAGCAGAAACAGGCCGCCCGCGCCTCTGCCCAGGCCGAAGGAGCGCGCCTGCAAGCCCAATTGGGGGTACTCGAACAGGCCGAACAGTCCCTGGCCGGGTTCGCCGATGGGGCAAAACTTCTCCTGGATGCAGCCCGTCGGTCGGAATTGGGTGGAGCAAGAGGAGCGCTCTCTGCCGCCCTCGACGTTCCTGCCGAGTTGGAGATTGCCATCGCCGCCGCCCTGGGTGAGTACACCGACGCTGTCCTGCTGCAATCCGGTATGGATGCGGAACAGGCGCTGGCCCTGCTCGACACCGACCAATCTGGCCGCGCCTCCCTCCTGCCGCTCGACTGGCTCCAGCCGGGCGAGTCTCTTTCCGTTCGCGCTGGAGGAGACATTCTGGGCGTCGCTGCTGACCTGGTGACATCTCCCGCCGAACTGCGCCCGGCCGTGGACTTGCTCCTCGGCCAGGTGCTCGTCGTCCGCGACCGGGCTGCGGCGCGCAAAGCGCTGGCAGGCCAGCCGCGCGCCGTCCGGGCAGTGACGCTCAAGGGCGAGGTTTTCCATGCCAGCGGACAAGTGCTGGCGGGCAAGCCGGCCAAAGTGGCCGCCCTCGGACGCCCGCGCCAGCGGCGCGAGTTGCAGGAATCCATTTCCAAGAACGAACGCCAGGTTGCCGCCCTTGACTCTGAATTGAAAAAACTCACCGGCCAGGTGGAAACCGCACAGGAGTTCGTCGCCGATTGCGAGACAGGGACGGCGCAGGAACGCCTCAGCCTGGAATCTGTCCGCCGTGACGAGCAGCAGGCCCAGGTCCGGGAAGAGGCGGCGCGGCAGCAGTGGGAGTGGCAAAAGAGCCAAAAAACGGCGCTCGAGTCCGAGGTCGGGCAGGCGGAAAAGGAACGGCAGGAGGCTGCCGCCGCGCTGTCCGTCAACGAGGCTGAAATGTCCGCTGCGCAGGAGTCTGTGCGGACAAAGACAGCCACGCTGGCGGGGATCGTCCTGGACGAGTTGCAGGAACAGGTCACGTTCTGGACGGCGCGCCTGGCCGTGGCGGAACAAGCCGTTGCCAACGCCCGGGTGCGGCAGGGGGAGCGCAGTCAGTCAGTTGACCGTTTGCAGGGCCAACAGGCCAGTCTGGAAACCCGCCTGGCTGAAATGGAGCGCGGCCTGGCCGGGGTTGAGACGGAGCGCGGTGAACTGCACGGTAAGGCGGCTGAGTTCAACGCCCAGTTGGAGGAATTGCGGACTCTGATTGAACCAGCGGAAAAGGAACTGGAGACCGCCGAGCGCCAGGAGAGCGAACTCCAGAAGCAGGAGACCGATGGGCAGGCAGCGCTGGCGCGCGTGGAACGCCTGAACAACCAACTCCAGTTGGATTTGGGCCGCAAGCAGGAGGCGCTCGAAACCCTGCGCGGCAGGATCGAAGACGATTTCGGGCTGGTGATGTTCGAGTACGCCGCCGATGTTTCCGGCCCGGTGCCGCTTCCGCTGGATGGCATGGTGGAGCAGTTGCCGGTGGTGACAGAACTCGCCCCGGACCTGGAGGATGATCTTACCCGCCAGCGGGCGCAGTTGCGGCGCATGGGGGCGGTCAACCCGGAGGCGCAGCAGGAATACCAGTCGGTGAAGGAACGCCATGCTTTCCTGACCACGCAGGTAGAGGATTTGCACAAGGCCGAAGCCGACCTGCACCAGGTCATCGCTGAACTGGACGAGTTGACCCGCCGTGAGTTCCAGAAGACATTCGATGCCGTGGCGGAGCAGTTCCATACCATCTTCCATCGTTTGTTTGGCGGGGGCGCGGCGCGTCTGGTGCTGACCGACCCGGAAAATCTCACCGATACCGGCATTGACATCGAGGCGCGCCTGCCGGGACGCCGCGAGCAGGGGCTGTCGCTGCTTTCAGGCGGCGAGAGGAGCCTGACGGCGATTGCGCTCGTCTTTGCCCTGCTGAAGGTGTCGCCGACCCCGGTCTGCGTGATGGACGAGGTGGATGCCATGCTCGACGAGGCCAACGTGGGCCGCTTCCGTGACCTGCTGGCTGAACTCAGCAAGGAAACGCAGTTTGTCATCATCACCCACAACCGCAACACGGTCCAGGCGGCGGATGTGATCTATGGCGTGACGATGGGCCGCGACTCTACCAGCCAGGTCATCAGCCTGAAACTGGATGAAGTGTCGGATGAGTATTTGAAGTGAATTATGAAGCAATGAGAAACTCCCGGAGATTTCGAGTCTCCGGGAGTTTTAGTTTTTGAACGCTGAATGCCTGCCGCTGCTTGCTATGGTGTGACCGTGGGTGGGAGCGGGGTGGCGGAAGGCGTGAGCGCCAGTTCGGCATCAGAAGTCTGCTGTTGCGCCAAATAGGTTGGGGCGGCAGCAGTCTGCGTGGCGAACATGTTGTTGAAAGCGTCCTGCAAGGTCGGCTTGTCGGGAGTGAAATCCATGTAATTGTCAATGACGACGATGGTGGCCGCGGCGCGCTGTTCGGCCAGCCAGGCATCGAAGGCGGCGTCCACTGCGGTCTGGTATTCGGAATCAGTCAGCGGGCGGTTTTCATGTCCCAGTACCTGAATGATGTGGAATCCATGCTGGGACTGCACTGGCTGGCTGATCTCGCCGATCTCAAGGCTGAAAGCAGCAGTCTCGAATTCGGCAACCATCTCGCCTGTGCCAAACCAGCCCAGGTCGCCGCCAATGTCTTTCGTTCCGTCAGTCGAGTAGGCAGCAGCCAGGGTGGCGAAGTCGCCGCCGGCCATTAGCAGGGTATAGACAGTTTCCGCGGTGGCCTGGTCGGCCACAAGGATATGCCGCGCCCAGACCTTTTCGGCTTCGTGAGGTACATCGGCGGTCACCAGCGCCTTGACCCGTTCGCGATATAGGGCGTCTTCAAAGAAGACCCGGCGGAACATTTCTTCGTTATATCCGAGGGTGCGATAATGCACCAGCGCATCTGCATATAACTCCGTGTAACCTTGTTCTGTCATGGGGGTGGCAGACGGCGCGGCGGTCCCTTCCAGCGTGGCTGTCAGGGTTGGGCCGAGGGTCGGGGTGAAGGTGGGTTCCAGGGTGGGCGTGGCAGTCACCAGGTCCAACTGCGCGGCGGACAGGGTTGAATAAGCCAGCAGGGTGCTGGTGGGGGTCGGTGTTTGCGTCCCGTTCGGGAAGTAGCCGTATGTATTCCGAATGGCGTCTTCCACATCCGCCTCTGTGACGGTAATGCCGTTGGCGATGCCATATTGCTTGACGAGCAGGGTATCTTCGATGCTCGTCAGCACCTGGTCGGCCAGGCTTTTCGCGTCGGAGAGCTGGTATTCGATATTCGAGAATAACTGGGACAGCGATGAATCTGTGGAGGGATCCATCCCGAACATCATTGCCAGTTGGTAGTAGTACATGTACTGGTCAATCAACTGCTCGCGGGAGGCTTTGGCCTGGGCCTGGAATTCATGAACGGTGACTTTCTCCCCGTTTACAGTGACGATGGTTTTGTAGTTCAGGAGTATCGTTTCGCTCAAGGCTCCATACACAATGGAAAGGAGCACGATGGCGAGGATGACAATAGACCCTATCATGATGGCGCGTGTCTGGCGGCGTTCGCGTTCCAGGCGCGCCAGGTGCTTTTTGGAGACGATCTTGGTGGACTTGCGTTGTGCCATAATTGCCTCGATTGGATGCAGGGCAACCGTGCCCGGCATCCGGGTGATTCAAGTCTACGGGGCATGAGCATAACCATGCCCCATCAACAAGTGCAAAGACTAGCGCCCGTCGTCGCTTGGCCCGGTAAAGGGCAGGAGGGCGATCTGGCGGGCGCGTTTGATGGCTGCCGCCAGGACGCGCTGGTGTTTGGCGCAGGTGCCGGTCTGGCGGCGCGGGCGGATCTTGCCTTCTTCGGTGACGAAGCGGCGCAGAACATCGCCCTGCTTGTAATCAATCGCCAGGTGCTTGTCGGCGCAGAACTGGCAGATCTTGGGACGCGCGTAATAACGGCGTTCCTGTCCCTGCTCGTTATCAGATTCGTTACGTTGTTCCATTTTCCAACTCCACAGGGATGGCCTTTGGTAACAGCCATCGCTGTTTTTTGAATATCAGCCTAGAAGGGGAATTCGTCTTCGCCTTCCGGCTGGGCTTCGGGTTCGGCGGCGGCAGGCTCCTCGCTGGCCGGGGCATGGTTGGCCTCGCGGCGTTCGCCGAGCATCATCATTTCAGTCGCGACGATCTCGACGGTGGAGTGCTTGACGCCTTCCTTGTCTTCCCAGCGTCGGGTTTGCAGGCGGCCTTCGATGTAGACTTGTTGGCCTTTGGTCAGGTATTGTTTGCAGATTTCAGCCAGGTTGCCCCAGGTGACGATGTTGAACCACTCGGTTTCGGTGTGGCGTTCGCCGTCAGCGCTGTTCCAGGAACGGCTGGTGGCGACGGTGAAGGTGGTGACCGGGCGGCCGGAGGGGGTGTAGCGCATCTCGGGATCGCGTCCCAAATGGCCGATGACCATGACTTTATTCAATCCTCGACTCATATCCTACTCCTTCCTAAAATCCGACGAAGGTACTTGCGGCAGAGGGCTGCCGCCTTCCAAAACTAATCTACAACCGTGAGCATGTAACGGATGACCGCTTCCAGGAAGCGCAGATTCTGGTCCAGCACGGCGGTGGCTTCGGGCGGAAGGGTGACGTTGAAAAGCACGTATTGGCCTTCCTTCTGCTTGCGGATGGTGTATGCCAGCCGCTTGCGGCCCCAGACATCCACCTTATCCACCGTGCCGCCGGATTCATTGATCCAACCCTTGACCTTCTCGACGATGGCGTTGAACGCGGCCTCATCCTGGTCGGGGTGGACAATGCACACTAACTCGTACTTACGCATAGGGATTAACCTCCTTTCCTCGGGATATGCTCCCGGTCAATCGCCGTGGCGGAGCCGGGAATTTGACCTGGAAGGTGATCCCGCCATCCGCCTTGATCTCGTCGCCCATCACAACGGTCTGATCGCGCCCATGGGCGGAAAAGCGGAACCCTTGTGTGGAGGCAGGCAGGTCGTAACCGACGAAACAATGCCCGGCAGCCAGGGCTTCATAGATCATCTTTTTATCGCTGGCAATGTCGCCGAGAAGCGGATTGGGGACAAGCACGTGCGTATTGACCGCCGAGAAATGATACGTATACGGAAAGATGACCCTGCGCAGCGGCCCCAGCGACATGTGCCGGGCGTGCGCGTCGGACCCGCCCACTGCCACCGTTTTCTGGCCGTTATTCAGCAGCCGATCCCACAGCGCCAGGGTTTCGGGCAGGGGACCGCGGGCGATGGCTTCGGGGAAATAGGCGTAGAACAGCCCATCCAGTTTGTTTTTGACAACCGACTTGAGTTCGCTGAAACCATTCCAGAGTTCGATGCCGGTGAAGCCGGAAACGTCCCAGTCCACCCACGAGATATCGTCCTCGCCGAAAACCGGCAGGGGCGGGTCTACGGGATGGGCGATGAAGCAGAGGCCTCCCGCGGCGCGGACGGCGTTGACCAGCGCCTGGGGGTCGTCGGCCAGGGGGGCCAGTTCCCGCTCCGCGCCGAAGATGAGCAGGTGGTTCTTCTGCGGGTCGCGGTCCTGGTCATGGACTTCCTCGCCGGCCAGCAGGAGGACGCGTTTCTTCCCGTCCCGGTGGTAGGCGTCCACCCCTTGCACCCAGGCATTATGGTCGGTGACGAGGAGAACATCCACGCCAGATTTAATGGCGGCACGCGCCAGGTCCGTGTGTGAGCCGGAACCGTCGGAGTAGGTGGTGTGCATGTGCAGGTTGACAGTCAATTCGTGCATGGGCGCTCCTGATTGGCCTGGGAAAAGGTTTGACTGTTTCCTCTCTTCACAGGTATAATTTGGCGGCTAAAATTTCTGGAGGCAGTAAATGGAAAATATTCTGAATGTTGCGATGATTTTAACATCAATTGCCCTGGTTGCCAGCATCATCCTGCAAAGCAAAGGTGCCGGGCTGGGTGGTCTTTCGGGCGCGGATACGGGCGGCGTGTTCACGGCCCGACGCGGTATCGAGAAAACTCTCTTCCGCGTAACCATTGTTTTCAGTGTGCTGTTCTTTGCCCTGGCGATCACGTCGGTCATCCTCGCTGCTAAATAACCAGGTATTAGGAAAGGCCATCGCCGGCACGTTTCCGCGCCCCGCGAGCGGCCTTTCTTTATTTCCCATGAAAAAACTTCGCTGGCAAATCCTGATCGTAATCGTTACGCTGGTCATCGTTGGCGTCCTGTTGCTGACCCAGCAGCCGGCCCTCACTCCGATATCCATCGAGCCGGCCAGTGGGGGAATTTACACGGAAGCGCTGGTCGGTTCATTCGGACGCCTCAATCCCCTGTTTGACCTGAATAACCCGGCGGACCGGGATGTGGACCGCCTTATTTTCAGCAGTCTTATCCGGTTCGATTCGCGCGGCACCCCGCAGGCTGACCTGGCTGAATCGTGGGGCGTCTCTGCGGACGGGATGATCTATAACATCACCCTGCGCCCGAACGCGTTCTGGCACGACGGCGCGCCGGTCACCAGCGACGATGTCATTTTCACCTTGGGCCTGGTGCGCAGCCAGTTCTCGGCCTATTCGGACGACGTGCGCGCCATGTGGGACCTGGTGGAGATTACCCGGCTGGACGAGAAAAATCTCAAATTCGTCCTGCCCGAACCTTTTGCCCCCTTCCTCGATTACCTGACTTTCGGGGTCCTGCCCAAGCACCTCCTGGAAAACGTTCCGGCTGACCAATTGATCAACGCCGATTTCAACCTGTCACCGGTGGGGAGCGGGCCGTATCGCTTCGAGGACTTGGTAGTGGAGGACGGGCAGATTGCCGGCGTGGTGTTGACCCGCTCGGAGAACTACTACGGCCAGGCCTCTTTTGTAGACCAGATTGTATTCAGATACTACCCGGACGCCGCTTCCGCCCTGGTTGCCTACCAGGACGGCGAAGTGCTCGGCATCAGCCAGGTCACCACGGATATCCTGTCCGAGGCGCTGGAGGAACCGAACCTTTCGTTCTATTCCAGCCGTCTGCCGCGCCTGACGCTGGTGTTGTTCAACCTGAACAACCAGGACAAGCCGTTCTTCCAGGAGAAGAACGTCCGGCGGGCGCTGATGATGGCGCTCAACCGCCAGTGGATGGTGGATACCTACCTGCGGGGCCAGGCCATCGTGGCCGACAGCCCCATCCTGCCGGGGACCTGGGCTTACTACGACGGTGTGGAACACCTGACATTCGACCCGACAGCCGCCGAAGAATTGTTGCAAGATGCCGGGTACACGCTTTCCGGTGGAGGGACGGCGCGCGTCAAGGATGATGTCGCCTTATCCTTCACGCTGGTCTACCCGGATACCGAACTGCACCAGAAACTGGCGCAGACCATCCAGGAAAATTGGGCGGCGATTGGTGTGGAAGTCAATATCCAGGCGGTCTCTTACGAATCCCTGCTCAACGATTACCTGACCCCGCGCGCCTACGAAGCCGCGCTGGTGGACCTGGACCTGAGCCGTTCCTACGACCCGGACCCTTACCCCTTCTGGCACCAGACGGAAGCCACCGGCGGTCAGAACTACTCCCAGTGGGATAACCGCGCGGCCAGCGAATACCTGGAACAGGCGCGTGTTGTTGCCGATTCGGATACCCGGATGCGCCTGTACCGCAATTTCCAGGTCATCTTTGCCCGCGAATTGCCGGCCCTGCCGCTGTTCTTCCCTGTTTATACCTACGGTGTGGATACGCGTGTGCTCGGTGTCCAGTCACCGCCGATGTTCGAGCCGGCTGACCGGTTCAACGGAATCTCATCCTGGTATCTGATTACCCGCCGCGCCCTCGAAGAGACCCTGCAACCGACCGTCGCTCCCTGACCCATGCCGACGCTTGCCCAGGATTTGGCCTTTGTCCAGGCCGGACTGGACGAATTGGAAACCTACCTCCATTCGGAGGTTTTGTACTGGCCGCTTTCCGGACCCGCCAGCCTGCCGCGCCTGACCCTGGGCGGCCTGCTGTTGGGATTGATGCGCCTTCGGGCGCGGTGCAAGTTCCCGGCGAAAGCAGCGCAGTTGACCGGGCTGGAGAACCGGCTGGATGCCGTCCGCTCGAAGTGGCGCTCGGCCTGGGAACGGAAGTGCCGGCGCGAGGTCCATGCCCGGCTCGACCTGTGGAAGAATTATCTTGCCGAGTACCGCCAGTCGCCCGAATCGCAGGCAGAGTCCTACCCCGAGCAGGTAAAGGGACGCGTACTCCTGCAATTGCTGGCGCTTGAATTGGAAGCCCAAACTGAAGAGATTTTCCTGTACGGCAAGTTGAAATCATAAAGGAGTTTTCATGTCCACCCAGCAGCGCGATGCAGCCATTCAATATGTGCGTAAGAACAAGGAAAAATTCCTCGGTTCTTTGAAGGAAGTCCTGAATATCCCCTCGATCTCCACCGACCCTGCGCACAACTCGGACATGCGCCATGCCGCCGATTGGGTAACGGTGCAGTTGCGCGCCCTCGGGATGCAGAAAGTGCAGACATTTCCCACGGCGCGTCACCCGATTGTGTACGGCGAATACCTTGGGGCAGCCGGAGCGCCGACGGTCCTCGTCTACGGCCATTATGACGGCCAACCGGCCGACCCGCTCGAACTCTGGAAGACCGGCCCCTTCGACCCGATTGTGCGCGGCGAGAACCTCTACTCACGCGGCGTTTCTGATATGAAGGGCCAACTCGCGGCGGTGCTAAAGGCGGTGGAAGCGCTGTATAAAAACGGCGGCATCCCGGTCAATTTAAAGTGGCTGGTGGAAGGCGAAGAGGAAATCGGTTCGCCCAACCTGGCAAACTTTATTTCCGGCCACAAAGACTTGCTGGCCTGCGACTTTGCCTTCAACCCGGATGCGGGCATGATCAGCAAAGACGAGCCGACCATCACCTTTGCCCTGCGCGGACTGGCTTATTTCGAACTGCGCATCAGCGGCCCGGCAAACGACTTGCATTCCGGCGTGTTCGGCGGTATCGTCCACAATCCGGCCATTGCGCTGGCGGAACTGATCGCCGGGATGCACGATTCCAAAGGCCGCATCACTTTGCCCGGCTTTTATGACAAGGTGCGCAAACTCAGCAAGGAGGAACGCGATGAATTGGCGCGCATTCCCTCCGGCGAGAAGTATTACCTCGAAAAGGCCGGTG